>JBFLFX010000054.1:0-14096 GCA_041859815.1 Dysosmobacter sp.
CGGGGCGTAGAACGCCACGGTGCGGTTCCGGGCGTCCTCGGAGACGGACTGTGTGGGGATATGCTTGCTGCCGTTGAGCAGAATATCCGACCAGATTTCATCGGAGATGACAAAGACGTCGTGCCTGCGGTAAAGCTCCATGGCTTTTTCAATTTCCCAGCGCTCCCAGACGCGGCCGCAGGGATTGTGGGGCGAGCAGAAAATTGCCGTGTGGATTTTGTGCTCCACAATCTTCTTCTCCATATCTTTAAAATCCATACGCCAGACGCCGCTTTCATCCAGCTTCAGGGGGCTGTGGACAATATTCCAGCCGTTGTTGGTGATGCAGTGGGTGAACCCCACATAGGTGGGGGAGTGCAGCAGAATGTTGTCGCCCATGGAGCAGAAAACGTTCAGCGCGGAAACCACGCCGCCCAGCACGCCGTTTTCATAGCCGATGTGCTCTTTTGTCAGCCCCTGCACGCCGTTGTGCGCTTCCTGCCAGCGAATAATGGAGGCGTAATATTCGTCCGTGGCTGCGAAATAGCCGAAGCAAGGATGCTGTGTCCGCTTAATAATCTCTTCCTGTACGGTGGGAACCGTTGCAAAATTCATGTCCGCAATCCACATGGGAATTCTGGAAAATCCGGGCTTTGCCCGGGCAAACATGGCGGGATTTGCCATTTCCGGATCCACGGCGATGGAATCCAGATTGTGGCGCTCCAGAATGGTGCTGAAATCATACTTCATTATATTTCACCCTTTTTTGTTTATTGAAGGCGGTACCCCGCAGTTTCCGGCACGGGCTTTTCTGCATGCGTCCCGCCGTCCCGCGCAGAAATTCCTGGAAGGTGCCGGCTCACCTCCAAAATTTCTGCGCAGTCCGACGGAACGGCTCTGCGTCAGGCCCTGTGCGGCATTGCCAGAAACGTTCCTTTGTCAAAGTTACCTATGCGATTTTATCATACAAGAGATATTTAGTTGAAATTTTATATTGACACATTTGTGCTTTACTGATAAATATAATCATAGTGCTTTTCAGCGGATGTTCCCTGGAAAAAGCGAGAGCAGCCACCCTGCAGCAATAGAGGATATATGAATCAGTTTTTTAATTTTCTGGAGATTCTGGGAACCGTTGCGTTTTCCATCTCCGGCGCAATTTTAGGCATCAAAAAAAATATGGATATTTTCGGCGTTGCGGTGCTGGGGCTTGTTACCGCCGTGGGGGGCGGAATTACCCGGGACATCGTTCTGGGTCGGATCCCGCCCAGAACGTTTCAGAATCCCGTGTGCGCGGCGGTTGCGATTGTCTCCGCCCTGGCGGTGTTCCTGTTTTATGTGCTGCCGAGAAAAAACACCCGCAGCTTTCAGCGCCAGTTTGACTTCCTTCTTTTGGCGATGGACTCTCTGGGCCTTGGAATTTTTACCATCAACGGAGTTGCCAGCGCGCTTCGGATTTCAAAAGACTACAATCTTCTGCTGCTGGTGTTCGTGGGCGGCATTACCGGCGTAGGCGGAGGAATTCTGCGGGACATTCTGGTAGGCGACCGCCCCTATGTGTTTATCAAACATATCTATGCCTGCGCCTCCATTGTCGGCGCGCTGATATACATTAAGCTGCTGGCTGTTCTGCCGGATCTCTACGCGACGCTGATTGGCGTCGGATCGATTGTGGCGATCCGCCTCCTCTCCAGCCACTTCCGGTGGAATCTCCCCACGGCTTTGGCGATCCGCCGCCGTATGGAAGGGCACCGGAGGAACCTTGTCTGAACGGCGGGAACAGAGCGCCGCCGATTTTGCCGGACAGGAATTTCTGCCCGGCGCTTTTTCAGATCCCGGTCAGATCGAAGTTGGGGGTATATTCCCGTCTGGCGGAGGTTCGCTCCTGCGTGTAGCCGTCGGTAATGCCGCAGTTGCGCAGGTAGTCCTCGGCGGCGGCGTATTCTGCTTTGGTCACGCGGCGGGCGAGCCTGCCGGCAGCGTCGGGCTGGGGCGTATACTGGCTCATCAGGGAGAACAGCACGTCACCGGGCCGAAATGTCTCTGCTACCCAGTCGATGCACCGGCGGGTGTTTTCCGGTTCGCCGGGGAGCAGCAGATGCCGGATGAGAACGCCGGATTTCAACTGCCCGTTTTCCATTCGGTAAGGGCCGGTCTGCCGGAACATCTCCCCAATCGCGGCGGACGCCCATTGGAAATAATCCTCAGCGGCGGAATATTCCCTTGCCGGACGGGGCAGCGCATACTTCAGATCCGGAAGGTAGATCTGTACCTTTCCCTCCAACAGCCGCAGCGTTTCCGGCTTTTCGTAGCCGCCGGAATTCCAGACAACCGGGACGGGCAGCGGATCCGCCAGCGATTCCAGAATCGCCGGCGTAAAATGCGTCGGGGTCACAAGGTCGATGCAGGCTGCGCCGGCGTCGATAAGCTCCAGATAAATCTCCCGCAGGCGGCGGGCGTCGATGGGCTTGCCGTACCCATTCCGGGAGATGACGCTGTTTTGACAAAAACAGCAGCGCAGATTGCAGCCGGAGAAAAAGACGGTTCCCGCGCCGTGCTCTCCCACCAGACACGGCTCTTCCCACGGATGAAGCTGCGCCTTGGCGCAGACGGGGCTGGACGGCATGGCACAGACGCCGCCCGCTTTTTCGGCGGTGCGTTCCGCGCCGCAGTTTCGGGGACAGAGCGTGCAGATCATTTTTTCGCCTTCCCGATTTTAAAATCCGGGCCGAGGTCGCCCGCCATCCAGTGCTTGCGGCACAGGCCGATGTAACGGTCGTTGGCGCCCAGTTCCACCTGCGCGCCGTGTTTGAGCACCCGTCCGTTTTTATCGAACCGGGCGTTGAATGTCGCTTTCCGTCCGCACCAGCAGACGGTTTTAACTTCCTCAATTTTATCCGCCATAACCAACAGTTCCCGGCTGCCCGGGAACAAATCGCCCTTGAAGTCCGCCCGGAGCCCGTAGCAGATGACCGGAACATTGCAGTCGTCTACCAGATGTACCAGATAGAGGATGTCCTCCCTGGAGAGAAACTGTGCCTCGTCCACAATGACACAGGCGTTTTTCCGCACATCCGTGTCCGGCATCGCCCGCAGCTCGTCAAAGTAAATACATTCGTGGGACAACCCGATCCGGGATTTTACCACCCGCCCGCCGTCCCGCGTATCCAGCCGGGGCTTTGCCAGCAGCGTGCGCTGCCCGCGCTCTTCATAGTTGAAGCGGGTCATCAGCGCGTTGGCGGTTTTGCTGGAACCCATGGTTCCGTATTTGAAATAAAGCTGCGCCATCTGGGCGTTCCTCCTTTTTCAGCAGGCTGTCAGTCCGGCGGAGCGTCCAAAAGCGACCGCGCTTCCGCCAGGTATTTTGCAAAGGCGGAGGGGACTGCGATTTTGTCCAGATCCGCGCTGCCCGCCCAGAAAAAATTTTCCGTCCCCGCGCCGGACACCAGCAGGGAATAGCCGGTCATGTGCCATTCCACATGGGTGAAAATATGCTTTGCCGTCAGCCGCTTCCGCCAGTCCCGGGGCGTCAGGCCCCAGTGGGACAGGAGTTCCTGCCCCGCTCCGCCGTCCAGCGTGCCGGAGACGTTGGGAAATTCCCAGAGCCCGGCCAGAAGGCCGCTGCCCGGTCGCTTTTTCAGGGCAATTCTGCCATCCTCCCTCTGCAGGAGAAAGACCGTCTTTTCTTCAATTTTCCGCTCTTTTTTCGGCGCTTTTACCGGCAGGGCCGAGGCGGTTTGCCGGATGCGCCCCAGACAGAAATCCCGGGCGGGACAGAGACCGCATTTCGGCGGGCCGCCCGGCACGCAGACGGTTGCTCCCAGTTCCATGGTGGCCTGATTGAAAATGCGGATGTCGTCCGCGGCGCGGGGCATAACGGTTCCGACCTGCTCCCGGACGGCGCGGCGGACTTTTAAATCCGTGATGTCCCTGTGGCAGTCGGTGAGGCGGGTAAAAACCCGCAGCACATTGCCGTCTACCGCCGCCTCCCGCTGCCCGAAAGCGGCGGAGGCGATGGCGGAGGCGGTATAATCCCCGATGCCGGGGAGAGCGATCAGATCCTTATAAGTCCGCGGGAAAACGCCGCCAAGCCGCTCCGTGATGATCCGGGCGGCCTTTTGCAGATTCCGGGCGCGGCTGTAATAACCCAGTCCCTCCCACAGTTTGAAGAGGTGATCTTCCGACGCGCCGGCCAGCGCCCTCACGGTGGGGAACGCGGCGAGAAAACGGCCGTAGTACCCCAGAACCGCCACCACGCGGGTTTGCTGAAGCATGATTTCGGATACCCAGATAGGATAAGGGCTGTCCGTGCGCCGCCAGGGGAGATCCCGGGCGTTTACACGGTACCAGCGCAGCAGCGGATCCGGCAGCCGGGAGAGGGGGGATTCAGTTGAGGTTACCATAGCAGTCATATTGCCATTATAGCATATCGCTTCCGCGGGGGAAACGGGGAATTCAAATTTGTACCGCGGGAAAGGCAGAAAACGGTTGACGGCTTGCGGCGGTTGAGGTATAAATCAGATTAAAAGAGGAAGGCGTGATGAGAATGAGCGAAAAGGGAAGAAACTGCCGCAGAGAATACGCCGGGGCGATTGCGGTGGCAATTTTGATCGGCGCGTTTATCGGCGGCTTGGTCGGCCTGATTACCTGGGCGGCGCTGATCAAGAGGCCGCCCCATCCGACCGCGCTGTGGTTTCTGATCTATATAGGTGTCGGTCTGGGCGTGATTTTTGGCGCGGCTGCCCGCGCGCGGCGAAAAAAGAAAAAAGAACCCGAAGCGGAGAATCCGAAATGATGCGGGTGACTTATCTCGACCACAGCGGATTTCTGGTGGAACTGGATACGGCCTGCCTGCTTTTTGATTGGTGGAGGGGAACCCTTCCGCCGCTGCCGGACAAGCCGCTGACAGTATTCGCAAGCCACCGCCACGCCGATCACTTCCATCCTAAAATTTTCCAGTTGGACGACGGCGGCCGGGATATCCGGTTTATTTTGGGAAAGGATCTCAAACTGTCTGCCCACAATCTTGAAAAATGGAAAATTTCGGCGGAGACTGCGGAGAAATGCATCCGGATGCGGCGGGGCGAAACGATCTCCCTGCCAGGCAGGAAGATTCTGGCGCTGCCCTCCACGGATGCAGGCGCGGCATTTCTGGTACAGGCGGACAGCAAAACCGTCTATCACGCGGGGGACTTAAACTGGTGGCATTGGGACGGGGATTCACCGGCGGCGGACCGCAAAAATATGGAAGTCAATTTCAAGCGGTATCTGGAGCCGCTGCGGGGCAGAAAAATCGATCTGGCATTTGCCCCGCTGGATCCCCGGCTGAAAGATGCCTTTGGAATGGGGTTTCGCTATCTTTTAAAGACGGCGGATATCCGTCGGATTTTCCCCATGCATCAATGGGAGGACTACAGCTCCACCACGCGGTTTCTCACGGAAAATCCCGCCCTTGCGGATCGGGTGATTTTAGTGGAAAGACCGGGGCAGAGCTGGGAATTTCCCGAATAGAGCGCAACAGGGACTGCGCGGCGAACCTTTCGTTTTGCCGCGCAGTCCCTGTCCTGAAAAAAGAGGGTTGAAGTTAGGCAAGTTTTGCCGTCAAATCCGACAGCGCGGCGGTCATGGCCTCCTCAAAAGACGGATGGGGCCGCATGGCCAGAAGGAGCTGCTCCGCGGTCAGGCGGTTGGCCATTGCCTGCGCAATTTGGCTGATGATGTCGGAGCTGTGCTCACACATCAACTGTGCCCCGAGAATCTCGTGGGTTTCGCTGTTGGCGACGAGCTTCATAAAACTGCGGCCGGGATCGGCGATCATAGTCCGGGCATTGGCGGACAAAGTGCATTTGCCGACCTTTACGGAGATTCCCGCTTCCTTTGCCTCGGCTTCGGTCATGCCGACCGCGGCAATTTCCGGGCGGCAGTATATGCAGCTGGGGACGATCTTCAAATTCGTGGCGCTTTCTTTTCCACAGATCTTGCGGACGCAGGCAATCCCCTGGGCGGTGGCGACGTGTGCCAGTTGAATCCGGGAGGAGACATCGCCGATGGCGTAGATGCCGGGGATGCTGGTGCGGAAGTCCGCGTCCACGCGCAGGCTGCGGCCGTTCATCTCCGGCTGTAAATCCGGGGAGAACAGCCCGTCCAGATACGGCTTGCGGCCGATGGCGCACAGCACCGCCTCGCCGGTGACCGCAGCGGAGCTGCCTTTGGCGGTGAACTGCACGGTCAGCCCGCCGGGGCTCTGCTCCACACGTTCCACCATGGATTTCGTATAAATGTCCACGCCCCGCTTTTTCAGAATCTGGGCGAGGTTCTGGCCCAATTCCCGATCCATGCCGGGCAGCAGGCGATCCAGCCCTTCAATGACGGTGACGTGGCAGCCGAGATCCGCGTAAAACGTGGCAAATTCAATGCCGATGACGCCGCCGCCGATGATGACAATGGAGCGGTACAGATGATCTGCGCCCTCCAGCAGCTCATCGGAGGTCATGACTCCCGGCAGTTCCAGCCCGGGAATGGGGGGGCGGGCCGGGACGGAGCCGGTGGCCACCAGGATCAGCTCCGCGGTATGGACGGATTTTTCGCCGTTGCGGGCGGTAACTTCCACGCGGCCCGGTGCGGAAATTCGCGCCCGTCCCCGCAACAGCTCCACTTTGGCGCCTTTCAAGAGATCCGCCACGCCGCTGCTGAGCTTTTCCGCAATCCGGCGTTTATAGGCGAAAATGGCGGGAATATCCGCCTGAATTTTTTCCGCGCGGATGCCGGCGGGCTCTCCGTTCAGGGCGTCGCGGTAAATCTGGGAGGAATGCAGCAATGTCTTGGTGGGAATGCAGCCGCGGTTCAGACAGGTTCCGCCCGGCTCCCGGTCCTCTGCCACCGCTGTGCGCAGGCCCAGTTTGGCGGCTTCCAAAGCCGCCATGTAGCCGCCGGGGCCGGCGCCGATGACGATGAGATCAAAGTTGTTCATTTTATGCCTCCTGAAGCAGGGATGAGATATCCCGGAGCATTTTCCTGCGCTCCGGAGTGCAGTCGGCGATTCCCAGTGCGTACCGCATGGCGGAACCGGAAAACTTTGTGCCGGTCAGCGCGTTTTCCACGATTCCTGGAAATTCCGGATCCAGCGAATCCGTATAGAGCCGGACCTCCGCCACGGCCTCGCCGGACACCCGCAGGCAGAGCTCCGCACCGCCCCAGGAGAAGCGGCGTTTTTGCCGGAACATAAAATCCGGATCTTTCCCCAGCCGCCATTCCCGGGAGGAAAATTTTTGGGTCAGCACGTTCAAACGCACGGGATCCAGCTCGGAAACGGCGATGCGCCGAGGCGTCAGGCCGTAGTCGCCGGCAAAGGCGAACACCAGCGCGGCGGTCATGGACTCCGGTGTGATGCCCGCCGCCAGCTCGGAGAGATTGACCACCCGGGAACGGACGGAATGGACGCCTTTGCTCTCCAGTTTCTCCCGGGAGACACTGAGGTACTTCTGCATGGCTGAAGTGTCCGCTCCCAGCAGCAGGGTGCCGTGGTGGCAGTGCCGGATGCCGGAGGACATGAACGCGTTGCCGGAAAATTTTCTGCCGTCGACGGTGATGTCGTTGCGCCCGGTGACTTCCGCGTTCAAGCCGAAGGAGCGCACGGCGCTCAGGATGACATGCTGCTGCCGCTCCACGCTGTAATCCGGGTCCGCGGCCAGGAAGGAAAAATTCAGGTTGCCCAAATCGTGAAAAACCGCGCCGCCGCCGGAGAGACGGCGGGCGAGATACCCGCCGTCCTTTTCCAGCTGCTCCACCCGGCATTCCGCCCGGCCGTTCTGATTGCGGCCGATAACCACGGTCTGCCGGTTCTGCCAGAGATAGAGAATGCACGTTTCAGGCTGCACGGTCTGCATCAAAAGCTCCTCCACCGCCTGATTGCGGTAGGGGATCACGCCGTCGGCGATCACATAATCAATTTTTTTAATCATGGCTGAACGAGTAGCGAATCACTGGTTTCCGCGCGGCGGCAACCTCGTCGGGGCGTCCGATGGGCGTGGAGACGGGCGCCCGGCGCAGCGCTTCGGGGTCGGAAACAGCCTCGTCCAAAAGCTCCACCACTACCCGGGCAGCTTCGTCCAGCGTGTCCTTGGACTCCGTCTCCGTGGGTTCAAACATCAGCGCCTCATGGACAATCAGCGGGAAATACATCGTGGGCGGGTGAATGCCGCGATCCAGCATTCCCTTGGCGATGTCGGCGGCGGTAACGCCGGTCTTTTCCCTGAGCTCCGCCAGTGTCAGCACGAATTCGTGCATGCAGATCCCCTCGTTGGAAGTCGGGCAGTGCGGTTTCAGCAGAACCCGCAGATAGTTGGCGTTCAGCACCGCGTTGCGGGAAGCCTCCCGCAGGCCCGGGCCGCCCAGGGAGAGGACATAGCACAGCGCGCGGACGACAATCAGAAAGTTGCCGTAGAAGGAGCGGACGCTGCCGATGGACGCGGGGGCTTCGGCAAGGTCGAAGCCGTCGGCGGTTTTCACCGCGTTTTTGCCGGGCAGATAGTCGGCGAGAATCTTTTTCGCACCGACGGCTGCTGCGCCGGGGCCTCCGCCGCCGTGAGGCGTGGAGAAGGTTTTGTGAAGGTTCAGGTGGATGACGTCGAAGCCCATGTCGCCGGGGCGGACGGTTCCCATGATGGCGTTGGTATTGGCGCCGTCGTAATAGCACAGGCCGCCCGCCGCGTGGACGATGCGGGTGATTTCCAGAATATTTTTATCGAACATTCCCAGCGTGTTGGGGTTGGTCAGCATCAGACCTGCCGTATCGGGGCCGACCGCGGCGCGCAGCGCGTCCAAATCAACGCTGCCGTCGGGAGCGGAGGGAATGCTGACCACTTTGAATCCGGCCATGACGGAAGAGGCGGGGTTAGTGCCGTGGGCGGAGTCGGGAACGATGATTTTATCCCGCTCCGTTCCGCCGTGAGCGAGCAGATAGGACTTGATCATCAAAAGGCCGGTAAACTCGCCGTGGGCGCCGGCGGCGGGCTGGAAAGTCATGGCGTCCATGCCCACCAGCTCGCACAGGGAGTCGCTCAGGGTGTGCAGCACCTCCAGGCAGCCCTGCACGGTGTGGACGGGCTGCAGCGGGTGGATTTCCCGGAAACCCTCCAGCCCGGCGGCGTCCTCGTTGACGCAGGGGTTGTATTTCATCGTGCAGGATCCCAGCGGATAAAATCCGTCGTTGACGCCGTAAACCTGCCGCACCAACGCAGAGTAATGGCGGCTGACATCCACTTCGGAGAGCTCGGGCAGATTCAGCGCCTGCTTCCGCTTCATTTCCGCCGGAATGCCGTCGAATTTCACGTCGCATTTGGGCAGAAGGTCGCTGGCGCGTCCGGAGGCGCTTCTTTCAAAAATCAGTTTCATTTCCCGGACACCTCCTTTAAAACGGATACCAAATCATCCATTTGCTTCCGGCTGTTCAGCTCGGTGGCACACCAGAGAATGCCGTCCTCTACGGGCAGGCCGCCCAGAATGCCTTTTTTCTCCAACGCATCCAGCAGCTTCTCCGGCTTGACGGGCGTCTTGGTGACAAATTCATGGAAGAACTCGCCGGAATTTACCCGTTCAAATCCGGGAACGGAGGAGATTTGCCGGGCCAGATAATGTGCTTTGGCCCAGCACTGCCGGGCGACATTCCGCAGCCCGTCTGGGCCCATAGTCGCCATGTACACGGAGGCGGTCAGCGCGCAGAGCGCCTCGTTGGAGCAGATGTTGGAAGACGCTTTTTCCCGGCGGATATGCTGTTCCCGGGCCTGCAGAGTCAGCACAAAGCAGCGGTTGCCCTTTCCATCGGCCGTTTCTCCGACGATGCGGCCGGGCAGCTTGCGCATCATGGAGGACACGCAGGTCATAAAGCCCAGATACGGGCCGCCGAACGCCATGGGAAGCCCCAACGGCTGTCCTTCGCCCACCGCGATGTCCGCGCCGCACTCGGCTGGCGTCTTCAGGACAGCTGCGGCGATGGGATTAATGCCCATGATGAACTTGGCACCGCCCGCGTGGGCCAGCGCGGCGATGGCGGAGCCGTCCTCGATCATGCCGCTGAAACTGGGCTGGTGTACATAGACGCAGGCGGTTTCCCCGTCGATGGCGGCTTTCAGTGCGCTCATGTCCGTCTTGCCGTTCTTGGCGGGAATGACCACGCATTCGGCGTTGACGCCGAAGCAGTACGTCTGCACCGTCCGGATGACGTCGGGGTGCGCCGCGCCGGAGATGATCGTTTTGCGGCGTTTCCGGTCGCGGCACATGGCGGTGGCTTCCGCCGCCGCGGAGGCACCATCGTAAACGGAGGCGTTGGCGGCGTCCATGCCCGTCAGCTCGCAGATCATGGTCTGAAATTCAAAAATGGACTGCAGAATGCCCTGGCTGATCTCCGCCTGATAGGGGGTGTAAGCGGTAAGAAACGGCTCCTTGGCGGGAATCCGTTTGACAATGGACGGGATATAGTGGTGATAGGAACCGGCGCCGCGGAAAATGCTGGGGAAAACCCTGTTTTTGTCTGCCAGCGCCCGCATGCGGGCAATGGTTTCCGATTCGCTCAGACCGTCGGGGAGGCGGAGCGCGCCCTCAGCCAGTTTCATGCCCGCCGGAACGTCGGCGTATAAGTCGTCATAGGAGGAGACGCCGACGGCGCGCAGCATCTCCGTCCGCTGCTCCCGTGTGGAAGGGACATAGCTTCCCATGAAAATCATTCCTTTCCCAAAAGTTTGCCGGATTATTCAGCCTGCGCCGCACAGAAAGCCTGATAGGCGGAAGCATCCATCAGTTCACCGCAGTCCGCTACATCCGAGACGCGGACGAACCAGGCTCCGTAGGGATCCTCATTGACTTTCTGAGGATTGTCGAGAAGATCTTCGTTGACCTCGGAAATTTTACCGGTCACAGCGGAAAATACGTCGGTGACAGCCTTGACGCTCTCCACATCCGCGAAGGTTTCGCCTGCGGTAACGGCGTCGCCCTTTTCAGGAAGGTTGATATAAACCAGTTCGCCCAGTTGATCCTGCGCATAATCCGTGAGACCCATCAGGATGCAGCCGTTGCCCGCATCCTGAACCCACTCGTGGGATTTGCTGTATTTCAGTCCGTCGATTACTTTCATGTTGTATTCCTCCCAATTAAATTAATGAAATATTTTCCTGAGCCCTGTTTGAAAAAGCGAGGTGCCTGCAGTTTCCGACGAAGTTTGCGTCGGGCGGGGCAAATTCCCGCGGGCAGCAGCATTGGCTGCCGGCGAAGAAATTGAACGCGGCACAGCGCAAAATTCGGCAAAAGGACGGGTACGGCGATTCTGCAAACAGAACCAGACCGCCGCTTCATCTAAAGGGCGGCAGGCCCTTTTACTTTTTGCGGGTTCTGCTGTAAAAGGGAAGTGCCACGACCTCCACGGGGACGCGTCTGCCGCGGACATCCACCTCCGCGCGGTTGCCCACGGCCGCCTCTTCGGACGCCACATAGGCCATGCCCGCACCGACGTTGATCCAGGACAGGAAGGTACCGGAGGTGAGGAAGCCGATTTGCCTGTCGCCCTTATAAACCTTCTGGGGATCCCGGATAATGCCGCGGCCGATTACCTTCAGCCCCACGCGCTTGCGGGTGGGTGTGCCGCGCTTTAAAAGAGCGGCCTTTCCAATAAAGTCGGGCTTCTCCATTTTTACCGCAAAGTTCAGGCCCGCAGTGAGGGGATCGATGGTTTCGGAGATTTCGTGGCCGTACAGCGGCATTCCGGCTTCCAGGCGCAGGGTATCCCGGGCGCCCAGGCCGCAGGGAACGGCGCCGGCGTTCAGCAGTGTGTCCCAGACCTTCACGGCGTCCGCATTTTTCATAAAGATCTCATAGCCGTACTCGCCGGTATAGCCCGTGCGGGAGACGAGGCAGTCCGCGCCGGCCACGGTGACGTGTTCCGTAAACGTGTAATATTTGGCGGGCAGCGGATTGCCGGAGGCAAGCCCGGTCAGCAGCCCCTTGGCGTCCGGGCCCTGCAGGGCAATCTGGGAATATTCCGGGCTCAGGTCGGTCAGCCTGGTGTCGCCGGAGAGATGGGTTTTGATCCAACTCAGATCCTTGGCGATGTTTGCCGCGTTGAGAATCAGGGAATACCGGTTTTCCGCATGGCGGTAGACCAACAGGTCGTCCACGCAGCCGCCGTCCTCATAGAGCATGACGGCATAGCGGCATGCCCCCACAGCCAGCGTATCAAAGCTGTTGCTGAGCAAATTGTTCAGATTTTTCAGCGCATCCGTTCCCTCCAGCGTGCATTCGCCCATGTGGCTGCAGTCAAATGCGCCGGCATGCTCGCGGACGGCGCGGTGTTCTTCCAGAATTCCCTGAAACTGTACCGGCAGGGAAAAGCCCGCGAAGGGAACCATTTTCCCTCCAAGCGCGACGTGGCGTTCATAAAGCGCGGTTTTCTGTTCCATAACTGATTCCTCCCAAGATCGTTATTTTTGAGACAAAAAATTAGACGGAGCGTACCACAGCATTGCTGCGGTACGCTCCGTCATCCTACCTGAAAGATTCTTCCAGCCCGGGGGACTGAAATTGCCTCGACGGTGACATTTCTGTACTTTCCGGAGATTCGTCGGAAACCGGTCTTTTTACCTGAGAGTATTGCCCCTTCGGTGCCGCAAATGCGATCTCTTCCGGCCTCGTCATACGAATTGGGTCCCTATCCACTTCGCAGCGGCGGAAAAACTGTCCGCCGCCAGGTGCCGAAAAAATGTCTTTTTGCGTCTTGTATGGCAACCTGCCCGAAGATCACAAAAGAAGATACACCCGCGTTAATTTCCGTCCCTGCCAAAATACGGCACGGCCTGAGCGCCTGTGTATCCTCTGTCTTCTTTACCTGATAGCATTACCCCTACGGTGGCCCTTGCGGGCACTTTCCAGAGTCCCATCGACAAGTGATCTTGTTTACCTGAAAGATTCTCCGCGCGTGGCGGGCGCGGATTGCTTCTTCGGTGTTTACCAGGGTCCAAAATCAGAATCTGTCGGACCCGATAAAATTCTCCCACTTGCTTCATCTGGCTTTATGCACTTTTCAAGACGCATTATATGACGGTTTGCCGGGAGCTGTCAACCATAAATTTTGGCTATGCCCGGCCGGAATCCGTTGGATTTTTACTGGCCCCTGATTGGGGGAAAATCTGCTGCAAAATTTCGTCCGCTATCCGCCGATGCCCTGCCGGAGAAGGGTGAAGGCCGTCTGGAAGGTACAGCTGCGCGCGTGCGGCGGGAGAAAAATCGTTCCGCCATGTTTTGTCAAAGTCCACAAATCGAAGCCGGAATGTTTGGATGAAAAGCCGCAGCCAATCGGCGTATGCCGCTTGAATTTCCGCCGCGCGGCGGAAGTCTATCAGAGGTTCCCACGGCTGCGGAACATCCGGGTTGAGCGGATAGGGGATCCCCACGATCGGCCGGACGCCCCGGGCGGCGCACTGGTTGACCATGGCGGACAGATTTGCCTTCGCCGCTTCAAACGATTCGGTCAGGAGGATGTCGTTGATGCCGCCTGTCAAAAGCGCGGCGTCCGGTTTCAGCGCGAACACGTCGCCCTGCAGGCGGGCCAGCATTCCTGCGGTGGTGTCGCCGCTGACGCCGGCATTGACCCATTCGTGGGGGGAGCCGGCATTCAGCAGGCTGACCCAGTTCAGCGATCGGCGCACGCCGTATCCGGCGGTGAGACTGTCGCCGAGACAGACAATTTTCATAAAATCCCCCTCTTTCTCAGCACCCTCGGATTTTTCCCATGGTAGCACGATTTACCCGCCAAATCAAGGCGGAAGGCGCGGACAGCTTTCTCTGGAACGGCTGCACCAAAACATAAACTGCGGCCGGAATTTTCAGATTCAGCCCGCGGTTGGCCGGCGCTGCCGTCTCATCTGTCAGGTTTACAATCCGCGGAGCGACTGCCGGCAAATACGCCGCTCCCTTGCTGAGGACGTCCGGGAAGTGCGTAAGACCCTCACACAGCTCCCGGAGGGAAAAAAGGAAATCAGGCGCTCACGCACGACGCCGTGTGTAGGCGATTAGAGGCGTCTGACGATGTCGTAATCCTGTGGAAACAGCCGGCGGGTAAACGAACGCTCCGG
>JBFLFX010000055.1:0-13743 GCA_041859815.1 Dysosmobacter sp.
GCGCTGGTTCACTGAAAATTCATTCAATTAAAACGGAAGCACGCGGAAAACAATCTGGTTTTCCACGCGCTTTTTTGCAGCGTCGGTTCTATGGGATACTCCGGGCCCTGTTTGAAAAAGCGAGGCGTTCGGAGTTTCTGACGGATTTTGCGGAGGGCGAGGCCAGTTTCCGCAGGCGTAATGTGTTTATGGCAGGGGAATTGAACGCAGCTGCGGCGCAGAGTCCGGTAAAAGGACGGTGCGGACACTTTTCAAGCAGGGCCTCAGGAGTTCGGCAGTTCCGGGCTTTTCCGCAGCTCCTGCCGGGTGCGATCTCCCGTCGGCTTTCCGCGGTTTGAAAATAGGAAGCGGGCGCAGACCTTCGCGGCGAAAGGCAGATCGCGGATGATAACCGGCAGACTTTGGCGCAGTCCGGCCAGACGGGCTTCCGCATCCAAATCCGGAGAGGATGCAGGTCACAGCAGGAAGGACGGCTCCGTTGCCAGCACGCCTGCCGGCGGCGCCAGCCGCTTTTCACCGGCGGAGAGCTTGTGCACCATCCGGTTCCGCATCCTGCAATGCCCGTCCGCGCCGCCTTATCGTCTGCGCGGACGGAAATCTCTTCCGAAAAACCGTAATTCCGAGGCCGAGGGCCGTGCCCTGATGGACGGAGGGCATAGGTAACGGGATTGCCCGGATTCTGAAATACCAGCCCCGGATGCTTTCGGATTTCCCGCAGGTTTTCCGGGGGAACGGGCAGCTTGACCCCCCTCGCGCCGCCCCCCTCCCGCATCGGAATCCCCATAGGCGTCGGCAGCAGGGCAAATTTTCCGCCCCGTTGGGGCCAGGCTTCGGCTGCGCGCCGCCGCCGGTGAAAGTTGCGGAACAATCCGGCATCAGCGCCGTGCTTTTTACCGCTTTTCCGGCGGCTTTATGGACGCTGTCGGGGCGTTTCAATTCTGCGGCGCCGGGAATTTTCGAAATCGGCCGCTCCAGATCGTCGGGCCCCGCGAAGCGTACAGGGAAACCCTGCCGTCAGCAGAATGCCGCCGCGCTGACGGCGGCCGCGGCTCCTTCCATTGCGGGGGAGGGCAGAGCGCCTGCCATATGCGTGAGTTCTCCGGCGGTCAGTTTTGCTTCGACTCGGTCAGAACCTGTTCCCAGACCTGCTGAAACGGCAGGTTCCGCTCCCGGGCAATGGCGGCCACGGCTTCGTATTCCGGCTTTTCCCGGTGAATGCCGAAACCGTCCGCACATTTAACGGGTACCTGTCCGAAAGAGGTTTCAGCCGTCCGGACGGAGGGCGTGAGAATGTACTTCCCGCACCGGCGCACCCGGACGCCGTGGGTGCTGGTTTCCCGCAGAACGGCCCGGGCCATGCGTTCCTCATCCCGGGTTTTGCACAGGACGGTGAACAGGACGCCGGATCTTCCCTTTTTCATGGTCAGGGGCGAAACGGAAATGTCCAGCGCGCCCTCCTGCATCAGCCGTTCTCCGGCAAATGCCAGCGCCTCGGCGGTCATATCGTCAATATTGCTGACCAGTTCCACAATGTCTGCCTGATCCGGATCGCCCTGCTCGCCGAAAAACGCGCGGACGCAGTTGGCGGCTGGAAATTCCTTGGCACCCACGCCGTAGCCCGTCTTTTCCAGCGTCATGACCGGCATGCCGCCGAAAGACTGTCCGAAGAAAGCCAGCAGTGCCGCGCCGGTGGGCGTGCAGAGCTCGCCGGAAATTTCTCCGGAGCAGCAGGGAATGCCCTCCAGCAGCCGGGCGGTGGCGGGCGCGGGGACGGGAACAATCCCGTGGGCGCAGCGCACCTCTCCGAAGCCCGTGTGAACGGGGGAGACCTCCACGCGATCGGGGCGTAGCAGATACAGGGCGAGGCATACGCCGGTAACGTCCATCACAGCGTCCAGCGCGCCGACTTCGTGAAAGTGGATTTCCGTCACCGGCACGCCGTGGACGGCGGATTCCACCGCCGCGATACGGTCGTAAACCGCCTTGGCGTTTTTCCGCACTTCCTCCGGTACGGGCAGGCCGTCCAGAATCCCCCGAATATTTGCAGGTGTGGCATGATGATGGGGATGTTCAGGATCATGGCTGTGCGAGTGATCCGCATGTTCATGCCCGTGCTCATGCTCCTGGAAAAGATCCGGGCGTTCCTCCCGCTCCCCGTGAATTTCCACCTCCATATGCGTGCCGGCAATGCCGGCGGTCACGGCGCGGCGCGGCGTGACGGTGACGCCGGGAATCAGGACGTTCATGGTTTTCAGAAAGTCCTCTTGATCGGGCAGCAGCTCATACAGCGCGCCCATGAGCATGTCGCCCGCCGCTCCCATATTGCATTCCAGATACAGTGTTTTCATTTGTCAAGCCCCTCCATACAGATTGATACGGCTGGCCAGGTAGCCTGCGCCGAAGCCGTTGCCGATATTCACCACGCTGACGCCCCGCCGGCGCAGGAGGTCAGCATGGACAGCAGGGCGGACAGTCCGCCAAAGGACGCGCCGCCGCCCACGCTGGTCAGCACTGCGAGCATCGCGCAACCCCCCACAGGGACGCCCACTGCGCTGGACAGGGTGCCCTCTGTACCCGCTGCGGCACAATGCCGGTTCGGGCGCGGATATCAGCAGCTCCAGATTGCCCAGAGGGCGACGCCCACGCCGTACAGCCGCGTGACCTGCTGCCCGGTGTGGCGGCTTCCTCCGCTACGCCCTGTCGCCGCTGGCGTCACAATGGAGCCGCGGCCTGCGCACGCCTGCGGGCATGGCCACCGTCAGCCGGGGCAGCGGCTCGTAGCGCAGGGGAAACCGCTCCGTCAGGGAATCCGCCGCCTCCTGTCCGATGCGGATTGCCTGAACGTTGTGAATAGCTTTCCGCCGCATGGCGTCTGAACTTCCCGCGATTTGTTCCCTTGCTTTGGACTGCCCGCCGATCACCTCCGCCGCGCCCTGCCGGGCGGCAACGGGTGAAAGATTCAAAAGAAGGCATACCGTATCGGTATGCCTTCTGGCTTTTCAACACGGCTTGTGCCGCAGGATACGTCTCACAGGGGAAAATCTTAAAAAATGCCGGAAAACTCCCGCTTTTCTAAGCGGACGCGCGGCCTTCGGACCGTGTAAAGTCTATTTTACCAAATCCGCGCGGGTCCGTCAATCTTTTCGATCACGCTTTCTGAACCAGCCCCTGCCGACGCAGCAGGCGCACCAGCGGCATGGCAATGGTGGAAATCACCGCCGCTGTTACCATACCGGCGACGAAACGGACGGCGGCGTCGCCGAACACGGCGGCAAAAGTGTAATAGTGATAAATGTGGCTGTCCAGCCAGATAATCGCGGTATTGCAGGCGGTGGTAACCACGGCTGCGCTGATGCACACGGAGTAATATGCGGCAGGACGGTTTTCCAGCGGCCGGGGAGAGGACCACATCCGCATGGCCACAAGGCCGATGATCAGCCCCCGCACGGCGGGCGGAATCAGCCACAGGCCGGTGGTGACGGTAAATCCGTAAGAGAGCATCTGGTTAAGAAATTCGCCGATCAGCGCGACTGCAGCTCCCTCAATAGGGCCGTACAGCAGCGCCATCACCACCACGGGCAGGGAGGCGAAAGTGATGTGCAGGTTGCCGGCCTTGATGGACAGCATGGTGAGCAGGACGTATAACGCCGCCATAATCCCCACACGGCAGATCGCTTTGATCTTGGTTTTGGACATAATAATTCCTCCTTCTGAAATTCGGCAGTCCTGAACCGGAGCGCCGCACAGAGGGAGGAAAAAATGCTGCCTCGTATGCGGCAGCGGGATGCGAAATATATACTGCGGGCTTTGCCCTTTCGTCCGGAAAACAACTCCCCGTCTTCCCGGCACTGTGACACATATATTTCTACTCTGCCTGACTGACCCCCATTATAATCTGTTTTCGCAAAATTACAACCCGAAAGTGCAACTATTACAAATAAAATTCTGTTGCATGAGCTGCAGTAATATCGGCGTTAAGCAGCCAAAATAGGTAATTTTTTACAAAAAATTTTTTTATAGGGTTTTCCCGCGGTCGGACACTGCGGTTTCAACTTTTCGGAGTATTTCCCGGACGGCGAAAAACGAGCGCTTTGTTTTCCAGCGGGAGGCCGGCAGGCAAAAAATCTGCTCTGCCGAGGCAGGCACCTCTCTGACCGGTTTATCCGGCATCGGCAGAAAACAGAGGAAAAACGCAGGGTCAGCGCTGGGTTGCAGGGAACCGGCATCGGCACTGCGGCATCCATCGGGCATCCTGCCGCGGCGAAGGCGGCGATACGGTTACGAAACCGCGGCGGGTGCGGGAAGCGCCCGATGCGATAGAGGAGGAAGCAGCCCCTTCCTGATGAAATAAAAGGGCCGGCCTTTTTTCGGAAAGGCCGGCCCTTTTACAGCGGACAATTGGCGCTGTCAAATTATTTTTTCGGCGCCGCAGATTCTTTCTTGGCCGCTTCAGCCTTCTTCTGTGCTCTGGCCTTCTGGATCTCCTTAAATTTCTCCTTATCCTCCTTGGAGGCAATGGGAGAAATGGCATCCCGCGGGCAGACCTTGGTGCAGATCTTGCAGCCCTTGCACTTGGCGTAGTCGATAACGGCCACGTTGTTGACGACGTGGATAGCGTCGAAGCCGCAGTTCTTTTCGCACAGACCGCAGCCGATGCAAGCGACGGAACAGACGCGCATGGCGTCCCTGCCCTTCTGCTGATTCGAGCAGGCTACATGAACCTTGGAGGAATAGGGGACGGAGTCAATCAGATGACGCGGGCAGGCGGCGGCGCAGGCCATACAGTTGGTGCATTTTTCCCGATCCACCACGGCTGCGCCGTTGGGGCCGATATGCATGGCGTCGAATTTGCAGGCTTCCACACAGGTGCCGAAGCCCAGACAACCGAATGCGCAGTCCAGAGGGCCGCCGGCAATTTTGGAAGCTGCCACGCAGTCGTGGACGCCCCGATATGCAAAGCGTTTGCCGGCGTTGACGCCGCCGTTGCATTTTACAAACGCGACGTGCTTCTCCCCCGTTTCCAGCGCTACGCCCATGATTTTGGCGATGGAGGCCGCGTTCTCTGGGCCGGCGGGCGCGCAGGCATTTACCGGGGCGGACCCGTTCAGAATGTGCGCCGCGCAGTCGGAGCAGCCGGCATAGCCGCAGCCGCCGCAGTTGGCACCGGCGAGCAGGCCGAGAATTTCTTCCTCACGGGGATCTTTTTTCACTTCAAACACCTTGGAGGCGATGGCCAGAATTAAGCCGAACACACCGCCCATAATGCCAAGGACCAAAATTGCGGTAATGATGTTATTCATTGCTTTCGTTCCTCCTTAACCCCAGACCTGCAGGCCGGAGAAACCCATGAAGGACAGCGCCATCAATCCTGCGGTGATCAGGGCGATGGGAAAACCTTCAAAGCATTTCGGGCATTCGGCAAAATTGTTGCGTTCCCGCACGGCTGCGAAAAGCACAATCGCCAGCAGGAAACCAAGGCCGCCGGTAATGCCGTAAACTACGGATTCGATGAAGTTGTAGTTGTCCTGGATGTTCAGCAGAGCGACGCCCAGCACCGCGCAGTTGGTGGTGATCAGGGGCAGGTAAATGCCCAGCGCCGTATACAGCGCCGGCATGGACTTTTGCAGAAACATCTCAATGAACTGCACCAGCGCCGCGATGACCAGGATAAATACTACGGTCTGCATATACAACAGGTCAAACTTTACCAGAATAAACTCGTTGACCAGCCAGGTGACCGCGGAGGCAAGCCCCATGACGAACGTCACGGCGACGCCCATGCCCACAGCGGTATCCAGCTTTTTGGAGACGCCCATAAACGGGCAGCAGCCCAGGAACTGAGAGAAAATAAAGTTGTTGACCAGAATTGCGCCCAGCGCAATGGAAAGAATGTTGGTAAATTCTTTCATCCCCTGCTCTCCTCCTTCTTATTCTTGGATTTGGCGAGAGCCCACTGCATCAGGGCAATCAGACAGGCAAGACACAGAAAGCCGCCCACGGGCAGCGTCAGAATCTTGGCCGGATACTTCTCCGGAATAATCCGTACGCCGTTGGTGCCGTTGATGATGCCGGCGCCAAAGGTGCCAGCGCCGAGCAGCTCCCGGAAAATGGACATCATCATCAGAACCAGCGTGTAGCCCAGGCCCTGGCAGATGCCGTCCGCCGCGGAAGCCAGAACGCTGTTCTTGGAGGCAAACGCCTCCGCACGGCCCAAGATGATGCAGTTGACGACGATCAGCGGAAGAAAGACGCCCAGCGCTTTGGACAGCGCGGGAATGAACGCCTGCAGCAGCAGATCGACACAGGTGACGAAACAGGCGATTACCACGATAAACATGGCAATGCGGATTTTGTTGGGGGTAATTTTGCGGATGGCCGCAATAATGATGTTGGACAGGGTCAGGATAATCAGCACAGAGATTCCCATGCCCAGTCCGTTAAAGAAGGATGTCGTGATTGCCATGGTGGAGCACAGGCCCAGCACCTGAACCAGAACGGGGTTGTTGGTGAGCAATCCTTCTTTCAGTTGCTTTCCGAAATTCATAATGACAGCTTCCCTCCTCTCAGCCGATGGCTTCCACGGTGGCCAGAGCGCCGTTAACGCCTTTGGTCACGCCTTTGGAAGACACGGTGGCGCCGGAAATGGCGTCCACGTTTTTCCCCACCGTCAAGTCGCCGTTTTTATGGCTCTTGCCGATGAACTGATCCAGTACGCCCGTGCCGTTGGGAAGAGGCTGGTTTCCCATGACCTTGGAACCGATGCCGGAGGTTTCCGAATTGCTGACAATGGAAACCCCGGTGACGGTTTTGTCGGGATCCACCCCTACGACCATTTCAATGTCGCCCTGGGAACCGCTGGCCACAATTTTCACGGCGTAGCCGACATTTTTCCCGCCGGCTTTGACGCTGTAGATTTCCTCCAGCGTGGCCTTATACTTTTCAGCGGCGGAGTCCATCTTCCCAGTGACCTTAATCGGCGTGAATTTAGGGGAATTTGCCTTTTTAAATACGGCGGACAGTGCCTGTACGGTCTTTTCTTTGTTGAATGCGGCAATTTTATCCTTGGTGATGCTGTTGACATACCCCAGCACACCCGCCACAATGACGCAGGTAATCAGCAGGGTCAGCGTCAGCTTCAGGATATATCCGGCGTTGCTGCCGGATTTCGCCGCAACTTTTTCTTCACTGCTCATTTGGAAGCTTCCTCCTTCCGCTTATCTGATTTTACAACGCCGAAACGAGGGGGCTTCACGCTTCTGTCGATCAACGGCACGAAGCAGTTCATCACCATGATGGAGTAGCACACGCCCTCGTTGTAAGAGCCAAAGTAACGGATAAACACGGTAAACAGCCCGCATCCGACAGCGTAGATCACCTGACCCTTTTTCGTAATGGGGGAGGTGGAGTAATCGGTTGCCATGAAAATGGCGCCCAGCATCAGGCCGCCGCCGAATACGTTGTACAGCATCCATTCCACCGGGCTGTTGCCCCGGGGAAAGATCAGTGCCAACAGCGCCACGGTGCCGATATAACAGGCGGGAATTTCCCAGCTGATGACTTTGCGGATCAGAAGATACGCGCCGCCGAGAATCAGCATCAGCGCGGAAACCTCGCCCAAAGAGCCGCCGCAGGAGCCGCGGAACAGATCCAGCACGGTCACGCCGGCCTTTTTCAGCGCTTCCAGATTATTCTGATGCAGGAAAGACATGGGGGTGGCGGAAGTGACCACGTCGGCGTTGGCGCCGAACACTGCGGCTTTGGATTTCAGCGGGTTAATCCACGTCGTCATGGTAGAGGCCCAGGAGGCCAGCATAAACGCGCGGGCCGCCAGGGCCGGGTTCAGGAAGTTCTTGCCGATGCCGCCAAAGAGCTGCTTGACCACCACAATGGCGAAGAAATCGCCGATGAAGATCTGCCAGTAACCGACGGTAACGGGACTGACGAACGCGATGAGAATGCCCGTGACCACCGCGGACAGATCCGCGATGGACTGCGGCTTTTTCATCAGTTTGCGGTACAGCCATTCCCAGAAAATACACCCGATGACGGAGAAGCAGGTAATCGTCAGGGAGCGGAAGCCGAACTCAATTACGGCCCATACCAGTGCGGGGCAGAGGGCGATAATGACATCCAGCATAATGGAGCGGGTATCTTCGGAGGAGCGGATATGCGGAGAAGAAGTCGCAATCAGCTTCAGATTTTTATAGTCAGTCATTGTTTACGCCTCCTTCTTCTCTTCCGCGGCCTTCTTGGCCTCGGCGGCAGCCTTTTCGGCTGCTTTTCTGGCGCCCAGTTTTTGTTTGCCGGTCTTGAACATATGGGTCAGGTGCATCCGGGCCGGACAGGTGTAGGTACAGGCGCCGCACTCCATACAGTCCATGATGTGGGCCTCTTCCAGTTTGTCGAGCATATTCTTATCAGCATACTGGTACATGAAAAGAGGTTCCAAATGCATCGGGCAGACGGACACGCAGCGTCCGCAGCGGATGCACTGGGGGTGCTCCACCGTCTGCTCCTCCTTGTCGGCAAAGGCCAGCATACTGCCGGTGCCCTTGCCCACGGGAACTTCCGCGGTGTACTGGGCCATGCCCATCATGGGGCCGCCCATAATGAGCTTGTAAGTATTTTCCTTCAGGCCGCCGCAGGCGTCGAACAGATCGGAAACCGGCGTGCCGATGGGACATTCCAGGTTTTTCGGATCAATGACGCCGGAACCTGAAACGGTGACCACCTTTTTAATTACCGGCATGCCGGTGGTAATGGCGCGGTAGATGGCGCAGGCGGTGTTGACGTTGAATACGGCGCATCCGATTTCGGAGGGCAGTTTTCCGGGAGGAACCTGCCTGCCTGTAATCGCCTGGCAGATTTGCTTTTCAGAGCCCTGCGGGTAGCGGGTGCGCAGCGGATTTACCACCACGGGCGCCTTTGCCGCCTTGACCTTCTCGGTCAGAAGCGCCACGGCATCCATCTTATTCGTCTCAATGCCGATATGGACTTTATCCAGACCGAACATTTTGGCAAGAAATGTCGCCCCGCCGATGACTTCGTCGGGACGCTCCAACATGGTGCGGTGATCCGCTGTAATGTACGGTTCGCACTCCGCGCCGTTGATGATTACAGTATCGACTTTGCCAATGCCGCCGGAGATTTTGATAAATGTGGGAAATGTTGCACCGCCCATACCGACAATGCCCGCGTTTTTCACGATTTCGACCATTTGGTCGGGAGTCAGCGCGCTGGGGTTTTCCGGAGCTTTTACCTCTTCGGACAGGTCATTTTGAAAATCGTTCTCAATGACCACAGACATCATGTTGCCCCCCATGGAATAGGGCCGCGGCTCCACGGCGGTTACCGTTCCGGAAACGCTGGCATGGATGGGCGCGGAAACAAATCCACCGGGTTCACCGATTTTCTGCCCCACCTTTACATGATCGCCGACTTTTACGATCGGTGTGCAGGGTTTTCCGATATGCTGAGACATCGGAATAATGACCTGCTTGGGCGGAGCAAGCTGTTCGATGGCCTTCCCGTTGGTCGCGGCTTTCATATCATTGGGATGAACGCCGCCAAAGAAAGCTTGTGCCATTGTCTTCACCTCATTTTTCTCTTGGCAGTAACTGCTGCCACATACTATTTAAATTTTACACCTGTTTGAAATAAATGTCCAGTCTGTGAACAGGGAGAAACGGCTGTTTTGACATATTTTTCACGAAATTCATCCGTGGATCCGCCTGCATGGTTGCCTTTTAAACGGGATTGTGATAAACTGCTTTGCACAAGGAAAGTGCCCTTTCCCAATCCTCAACTGTTTATCGGGAGGTTATCATATGCATACGCCTGAATTGATTGACCGCAGGGCGCAGAAGGCGGAGTCAAGGGAATTCCTGCGGAATGCGAGGGTTCGCCCGCACCGCTTTTACGCGCTCTATCTGCTGCTGGTCATCCTTTTCGACTTTGCGGCTACGGTTACGGAGAACAGTCACGTCGGATCCAGTTCCGCCGCTTCTTTCGCGAGTCCGCTGGGGATCTTTGCCACGGTTCTCTCGTCGCTGCTGGCGCTGATTCTCGGCGCGGGCTGCTATCTGTACTGTTTCGGGATCCGAAGAAATCAGAAAATGGAGTACCTGATCCTGTTTGACGGATTTTCCTTTGCAGGGAAGATTATTCTGCTGTATCTGGCGGAATTTGCCTTTACCGTCCTTTGGTCGTTTTTGTTGATTATTCCCGGCTTCATCGCACTGTACAGTTATCGTTTTGCCGTGATGAACCTGTGTGAAAACCCCTCCATAGGCGTTATGGAGGCGCTGAGAATGAGCAAACGGCAGACTTACGGCTATAAAGGTCAGATTTTGATGCTGGATCTGAGCTATTTTGGATGGTATCTGCTGGCAAACCTCCCAATTATTTATTTTAACTACGCCACCGCGATCTCCGGCACCGGGCTGACGCTTCCGGGATCCGGCATGAATCTGTTCGTACAGATCTTGATTGCGGATGTCTTTTTCCTGCCGTTCAGCGTGATATACCTGCCGCACTATCAGGTGACGGAAATCGGCTATTTTGAAATTGCCAAGCGCACTTCCGGCATCGGCGCGGGGCTGACGTCCGGGGATTTCAACGAGGGCGACTCATTCTGAGTGTTTCCATACAATATATAAAAAGAAATCCGGCGATCATTCATCGCCGGATTTCTTTTTCCATTTTTTTACGGCCGCAGATTGGGAAATTCTTTGCGGACATAGCCGCTCTTTCGCAGGGAGAGCGCCAAAAGGGTGGAGACCGCCACACCGAATGCCGCCTGCATCAGATTGCTGGGAATGCCCGCCGCGCTGCCCGTAAAGCTCTTCAGCAGCAGCGCGTCATAAAGCCAATAGCCGACCACCATGGGAATTTCCCCGATGACTCCGCACAGCGCCACCATCCAGCCCTTTTTCTTCAGCTTCCGGTATAGCAGTGCCGCCGCCAGCGCCATCACGGCCTTAATAACCAGCGTGGCGGGAACATATACCGTATATCCAGCCAGCGCGTCCGCCAGCGCCGCGCCGATCCCCGCCGCCAGCGCGCCGTAAACAGGCCCCAAAAGGTACGCGCCCAGCAGCACTACGGCGTCGCCGGGATTCATGTATCCGCCGGTGGGCGAGGGAATCGGCAGCACCATGGTGGCCGCGCAGGTCAGCGCCGCCAGCAGCGCAGTCTGCACGATTTTCTTTGTTCGGATTTTCTGCGCGGGAGCCGCCTTGCTTTCCGGAAACTTTTCCATTGACCAGACCTCCATCCAACTCATTGTAGCCATTGTATATAATTTGTGATATGATTAAAATATCCAAAATTAAAATTTTTGATAAGGTCAGACTGGAGGAACAGAGATGCTGACTTACGATATGTCCCGGCGGGGCGGACTGCCGCTGTATGAGTCGCTGTATCGCGGCATTCGGGCGGATATTCTGAACGGAACGCTGCCGGCGGGGGCGCGGCTTCCCTCCAAGCGGGCACTGGCGGAGCATCTGCGCGTGTCGGTCATCACGGCGGAAAACGCCTATGCCCAGCTGGTGGCGGAGGGGTATCTCTATACGCTCCCGCGCCGGGGATTTTTTGTCTCTCAGGTGGAACAGGCGCCTGCCCCGCTGCCGCCCTCCCCGCTGCCGGAAGCGCCCCCGGAGAGGATCTGGGAGCTGGATCTGAAAACCAATCAGGTGGATGCGTCCCGCTTCCCATTCGCGGCTTGGTCGCGGCTGACCCGCCAGTTTTTGACGCGGGAGGGAAATCTGCTGCTGCGCCCGGTTCCCTATCAGGGGCTTCCGGCGCTGCGGCAAGCGATTGCCAGGGATTTGCGGGATTACCGGGGAATGGCGGTTTCCCCGGAACAGATTCTCATCGGCGCCGGCGCGGAATATCTCTATTTGCTGCTGGCGCAGATGCTGGGACGGAACACGGTTTTGGCGGTGGAAAATCCGGGGTATCCGAAGATCGCGCAGGTATACCGCCGCAGCGGCATCCGCTGCGTGCCGGTGCCGCTGGATGCGGAGGGAATGCGCCTTGCGGAATTGAAAGCGTCCGGCGCCACGGTGGCGCACCTCTCGCCGTCCCACCACTATCCCACGGGGATTATCACGCCTATCCGGCGGCGGCAGGCGCTGCTGCGCTGGGCGGAGGAAGCAGATGGGCTGCTGATTGAGGACGACTACGACAGCGAATTCCGCTTCTCCGGCCGTCCGCTGCCCACCCTGCAGAGTATCGACCGGGCGGGCCGGGTGATTTACATGAACACCTTTTCCCAGACCATTTCCCCTTCCATGCGGATGGGCTTTCTGGTGTTGCCGCCCCGGCTGCTGGAGCGTTGGCGGGAGGGATTGAGCTTGTATGCCTGTCCGGTGCCGGCCATGGAACAGGCCGTGCTGGCGCGGTTTATCACCGGCGGGCAGTACGAGCAGCACCTGTCCCGAATGCGGAACGAGTACCGCACCCGCCGGGCGGCGGTGTTGGAGGCGTTCCGCAAAAGCCCCTTTGCGGAACGGATTTCCATTTCCGAGCAGGGCGCGGGGCTGCATTTTCTGATGCGGCTGGACACGCGGCGATCCGACGGGGAGATCCGGGCGGCGGCGGAAGAGTTGGGCGTCCGGCTGGGCTTTTTGTCGGAGTATGCCGCCGCGCCCGATCCGGCGCTGGCGCACACGCTGGTGATCAATTATGCGGGGTTACAGCCGGAGCGGCTTCCCCGCGCCATGGAGCTGCTGTGCCGCATTTTTGCGGAGGAGAAATAAAAGGATTCGCGGCGGACGTTTTTCAATATCCGCCGCGAATCCTTTTTTTCAATCAAGAGAACGGCCGCCGAAGCGGTCAGCCGCGTTTTCGGAACAGCAAGATCCGGCAGCCGGAAATCTGCGGCGCGGAAACTGCGGACAACCGCGGAATTGCTTTTGCCAGTGCTTGTACCTCGTCCAGAAGCGGGAAATCCATCTGCCATGTGGCGGCAAAAATCAGAACGCCGCCCGGCGCGGTGATCCGCGTCATTTCGGAAAGCACGGCGGGCAATACGGTCTGAAGATGTCCCAGCGCGTTATAACAGACCGCAGCGTCAAAGGCGTCGGAGGGAAAATCCAGATTTTCCGCCCTGGTTTCCCGAAAACGGACGTTTTTGGGAAACTGCTCCAGACCCCGCTTCCGTGCGCGCTCCAGAGAAATATCGGAGGCCGTCACCTCCGCGGCGTAGGCTGCCGCAGCCTCGCTGAAGGGGGGAATCGCCACAGGCAACTTCCAAAACGGCCTTTCCCTCCAGAAACGGCCGCAGAAGACGGACAATTTTTTGAGTGGTTTTTATAAGGCACTCCCGTTGGACGCGAGAAAGCGTTCAATTTCGTCCGCGCGCTCCGTCCGTCCCAGTTTCCTGTATGCCGCCGCTTCATGCGCAAGGGAGAGGACGGGGATTCTCATGCCTTCAAAATCCACAAACTGAATCAGGGGAGAAAGGGAGAATTTCCGTTCCCAGAAACCATCCGGGAGCCTTTTTTGAATCTCGCCCATAATTTCAACATCCGTGCCGCAAATTTTCAGTCTGCCGAAATGAGATCTTATTTTCTCCGTCCCGCAGAAATGAACCGGCTCGATTTCATATTTTTTCAGCCGGTTCCCAAGTTCATACGCGCTCGCTTCATCGGTCTGTATGTCGATGTCGTGCGCTTCAAGGCTCATGCCCTGCAACACGCAGGACGTGCTGCCCGTTACCGCCCATAAAACAGGGGGCGT
>JBFLFX010000056.1:0-13646 GCA_041859815.1 Dysosmobacter sp.
GGGCGGGGGGGCGGGGGGCGGCGGCAAAACCGAACTTTCCGGCTGCACCGTGGGAAGTACGACGGCTGAATTCTTCTGTTCTTCCTGCATTTTATCCCCATTCCCTTTTCCTCGGAAAATATGGAAAAGTTCCGTATGAAAAAATAGCCGCGCCGCCCGGCAGAAGGACCAGACATTCCGGCGAGTCGAATTATAGCACGTTTCGCCGTGCAGTGCGAGAAGAGATCATGAATTTTTCCAGCCTGTTTTACAGGGAGCCTGGCAAATCCCCCGCTTTTCAATCCGGACGGCGGGAAATGGATGCTTTTCTGCGATTGACAACTGTTGACTGAAAGATTAAAATACAAGCATATCTTACAAGCATATCTGCTGTATTGACAGAGGACGAGGCGCGGAAACCCGGCGGAAGATGTTCGCGGGGGAAAAACAGCGGAGGAAATCCGGCGGTACGCCGCCGGGAAAACAAAAGGATAGAAGGGCAGTCTCATGAAAGTAATCCCCTATGTACCCGATGAAGATTACGACAATCCTGCCATGGTGGTGGATTTTTATGAATTTACCATGGCGAATTGTCTGTTCCGGCACGGTTTTCGGGATAAGGTTTTGGTATTTGACGTCTTTTTTCGCAAGAACCCGAATAATCTGGGCTATTCCATCAGCGCCGGCCAGCGCAAGCTGACGCGTTTCCTTCTGCACTACCATTTTAATCCGCAGGACATTCAATGGCTTCGCACCAAGGGAATGAGCGGGGAATTCTGCGAATATCTGCGGGATTACCGCTGGAGGGGCGATATGTATGCGTTGCCGGAGGGGACGGTTTGCTATCCCAACGTGCAGATGGTACGGGTCGAATGCGACATGGTGGGCGCTATTCTCATTGAGACCTATCTCCTGCAGACCATCAATTTCCACAGCCTGATTGCCACCAAGGCAACGCGCATTGTCGGCCTGAATACCAAGCATCCCCGCAGCGTCATGGAATTCGGCACCCGCCGCGCACAGGGGGAGAGCGCGGGCAACGACGGCGCTTACGCTTCCATTCTGGGCGGCTGCATCGGCACCGCCAACTGCTTGGCCGAGATGAAGTACGGCCCGGAGGTCAGGGCGGTCGGCACGATTGCCCACAGCTTTGTGGAATTTTTCCCCACGGAATACGAGGCGTTCAAGGCGTTTGCCGAGACCTATCCCGAATCGGTGAGCCTGCTTCTGGACACCTACAACGTGTTTGAAAGCGGGCTGCCCAACCTCATCAGGCTGGACGACGATCTGATACGGAAGTATCCCGACGATCCCAACCGTCGGGTGAAAAGCGCCCGTATCGACTCCGGCGACCTTGCCCGCAGCTACAAGCGGCTGCGGAAGGCGTTGGACGCGGCCGGAAAACCCTATATCAAGCTGGTGGCCTCCAACAGTCTGGACGCCAAGAAAATGGCGGATATGGAGCTGTACGAGGGCGCGCGCTTCGATTCTTACGGCGTGGGCGAAAACCTGATTACTTCCGCCAGCGATCCCGTGTTCGGCGGCGTTTATAAACTGGTGGCGGTGAAAAACGAGGATGGGACGTACACCCCGAAAATGAAATGCACCGATACCGTCAGCAAGGCGATTATCCCCGGTAAGAAAATGCCCTGGCGCTTTTACGACGCGGAGGGGCAGGCGCAGTGCGATGTGATTGCCATGGACGGAGAAGAAATGAAAGCCGGCCGGCCCATTCGGCTGGTGAAACTGGATCCGGACGCCACGGAGCGCGAAATTACGCTGGTTCCCGCAGCGGTAAAGCGACTGCTGGTTCCCTATGTGTTGGGGGGCGAACTGGCGATTGAACTGCCCACGATTCAGGAGAAGCGGGATTATATTGCCGACCAGCTTTCCCATCGGACGTGGGAGAGCGAGCTGCGCCCCGAGTGTCCCCACAAGCATTATGTGGATATGACGCAGAAGGTGGCGGAATGCCGCGACCGGATGTATGCCAAACTGCACGGCGGTAAAGTTTAATTCAAAACCCCGGTGGGAGTTTTCCGCAGCGGAAATTCCCGCCGGGATTTTATTTTGTGTCGCTTCCCCCTGCAAAAATACAGATCTTTTTACGGGAAGTTGCATATATCATCGCGCCTGCAGGGGGAAAAGGTGTATATTATGTACCGTGAAAATGCCGCGGCGGCCGGGAAATCCGATGGCTGCCGCAAAATGAAAAGCTGCAAAAGTGGAAAAGGTGAAATTATGCTGAACTTCAAGACGGTGACACAGAAAGACGCTCCCCGGCTGGCGCGGTATTACCGCGGCTGCAACTACCGGCTATGCGAATACTCCGTGGGCACCAAACTGATGTGGCGGGAGGAGCTTCATCCCTCGTGGACGGAGGCGGCGGGCTGCCTGCTTGTCCGCAATGCCATACGCGCTCAGGAAGTTTACGACTATCCCGTGCCCGGATCGGACGGAGACGAAGAAGCTGCGCTGACTGCCATTGAGGACGACTGCGCGGAACGCGGAGTGATTCCCGTGATTTCCGTGGTGCCGGAGGCGAAGGCGCCGGTGCTGCTGCGCCGCTATCCCTATGCGAAGGTGAGCAACATCCGCACATGGAAGGATTATCTCTATTATAAAGAGGATCTGCAGTATTTTTCCGGACGGCACTATGCCGGACAGCGGAACCATATCCGGAAATTCCAGACGCTCTATCCGGATGTCATTTTCCGGGAGCTGAAAGCGGACGATATTCCGCTGATTGGGCAGTTCTGGGAGCGGTACGAGCGCGAATTTGCCAAGGCAGACAATCCCAAGGCAAAGGCGGAGCTTTCCTATGCCAAGCGGATGCTGCGCCTGACGGGGAAGCCGTGGTTCCGCGTGGGCGGTTTTTTGGACGGCGGCAGCCTGATTGCGCTGGCATTGGCGGAGAAAAGCGGCGACACGCTGATTATCCACATTGAAAAAGCGCTGTATTCCTATAATGGGATTTATCCCGCGCTGGTGCAGACCTTTGCCCAGACTTTTGGGGAGGACGTGAAATATTTCAACCGGGAGGATGACGCGGCGGATCCGGGTCTGCGCTCTTCCAAAATGCAGTACGGCCCGGCGATGCTGGCGGCGAAATTCTGCTTTGAGCCGCAGAACGAGGTGCAGCATTACCTGAGCGAAATTCCGACGCTGAAAACCGCCCGGCTGACGCTGTCCGCGCTGACAGAGGCGGATATTCCCGTCTATAATGCGCTGGTGCTGGATCGGGAACGCAACCGCTGGTGGGGCTACGACGATGTGGGCGGATTGGGCGGCCCGGTGCGGGAGGACAGCTTTTTCCGCGTGGCGGAGAGAGACTTCCGCAACCGCCTGGCGGTGAATTTTGCAGTGCGCCTGGAGGGAAAGATGATTGGCGAGGCGGTGCTGTACCGCTTCAACTGCCGGGGCGAGGCGGAGCTGGGCTGCCGGATTCTGCCGGAGGCCGCCGGTTTTGGCTATGGCACGGAGGCGTTTGCGGCAGCGGCGGACTGGGCGCTGTATAAGCTGCATTTGACACGGCTGGTTGCCAAGTGTTACCATGAAAACAACGCGTCGTTCCGGATGCTCTCCTCCTGTATGAGAAAATGCGGCGGCGACGAGACATTTGACTATTTTGAAAAACTGCTTTGATCTCCCGCCGGAGACGGAGCGCGGGAGGACTTGAAATTTGGACTGTTTACGGCAAGAACTGACGGAGAAGAGCTTCTCCCGTCAGGAGGAATTGATTTTCCGGGATTGCGATGCCCGGGGAAGGGCACGGCTGGGGACGCTGCTCAGCCTGCTGGCGGCCACGGCGGGACACGATTTTGACGCCCGGGGCCTGCCTTATGAGAAGCTGTTTCAAATCCGCCAGGTGATTCTGCTTTCCCGGGTTTCCCTGCGGATTCACCGCCGTCCTTCCGCGGGGGAGGTTGTGACGGTAACCACGTGGGAGGACGGTGTTCACGGCGCCCGCATGGGGCGGAATTTTGAGATCGCCGGCGATGCGCCGTGCGTCAGCGCAAAAAGCGACTGGATTCTGGTGGATCCGATAGAGCGGAAGATTCTGCGGCCGGAGATGTTTACCGGCAGAAAGCTGCACGCCTTCTCCGGGGAGATTGACGCGCCTGCGTGCCGGAAGATCCGGCTGCCGGCGGAGGGAACCGAGGATTTGGGGCAGCGAAAGATTGTTTATTCCGATTTGGATTGCAACGGGCATGTTTACAGCGGCAATTACGGCGATATTGTCTGGGATGCGCTGCCCGCGGATTTACAGGGCGCGGAGCTGCGGGAATTTTTCCTGAATTACGCCAAGGAGGCCACGCTGGGAGAGTGCCTGCGTCTGCGCGGTTTTCGGAGCGGGAATACCTACTGCATGGAAGGGCTGAGCGGCGCGGGAACCTGCTTCACCTGTGAGTGCGTGTTTTGACAGTGATCAAATTCCCGGAGCCGGGCATTTCCCTATAGAATTGTTTTGACAGCCGGAGAGGCTTGCCGCCTTCAGGCGGACAAAGCCTTCCCGGCTTTGTCCGCCCCGCCGCCTGAGGGCGCGGCCTGCAGCGCGGCAGGGGAGAGCCGGGGCGAGAGGCGCTGCTGAGGGCGGAATTTAGCAGGGCGGGCCTGAAAACCGGAGAGCCTGCCTGTTTCGGCTGAAATTACACCGCCCGGGATCAAACAGGGTCTGGGACAGGGGAAGCGCTCCCGGCATCTTTCCCTGTCCGGCGGGGACTTCTCTGATATCGCCGGTTTTGTGCATCTCGGCAACATATCTTTTTCCTGTCCGGCGGGGACTTCTCCCGAAAGTCCGCCGCTTCCTATTTTCGGATCCGGCACGGCGGTGCCTTCCCTTTTTTACGCGGATTCACACAGCAAAAAAAGATGTGTCATAAAACAACCGCTATTCTTGACTGAATATAACGATTGTGCTATGGTAGAGACACTGATTTTTATCGGCATATCATCGAAAAAGGAGAGAGAATCCAGTGAAAAAGACAGGTATGGCAGTTTTACTCGCATTGAGCATGTCGTTGCTTCTCGTTTCCTGCGGGAGCCGGGGGCAGAGTTCAGCCGGTTCTTCCGGCGCTGCTTCCGCTTCCCGCAAAGAGCCAACGGCCGCGTCAAGTACCGCGGATCTGAGCGGAAAATCCCTGCTGATCTACTGCGGCGCCGGGATGAAAAATCCGTTCCAGAAAATTGCGGACGCATTTCAGAAGAAAACCGGCTGCGAGGTCAATGTTACATATGCCAATGCCGCGCAGATTCAAACGCAGATTTCCCAATCCAGGGAGGGGGATTTCTTTATTGCCGGCTCGGCCGATGAGGTGAAGCCCGTTCAGAAATATGTAAAGAGCAGCGTTGACCTTGTGAAGCATATTCCGGTGCTTGCGGTTGCCAAGGGGGATCCGAAGGGGATTACCGGAATCGCGGATCTTGCCAAGAAGGGAATCGTTACGGTGATTGGGGATCCAAAATCTACGCCGATTGGAAAGATAGCGCAGAAAGCGTTTGCCCAATTTGGGGTTTCCAAGTCTGTGCACCTTGCCGCTACCACGACGACCGCGCCGCAGCTGGCGACTGTAATCAGCATGGGGCAGGCCGACGCGGCGATTATCTGGAAAGAGAACTGCGGCGGCGCGGGAGTCGAGATTTGCAAAACGACCGATCTGGATCCATATGTGAAAACGGTTCCGGCGGCACGGCTCACTTTTTCCTCCGATTCCGGGGCGGCGGACGCTTTCAGCGCGTTCCTTGCGTCCGACGCAGCGAAACAGATCTGGACGTCTTTTGGCTATAAGATAGCAAAATGAGGCGCTTCGGGGGCCGCGGCTTTCAGCGGATCTGCGTTCTGCTGACGTGTCTGACGGTACTGATAGTCGGGGGAAACGTTGCCGTGATTGCATGGCACGGCTTCAAAAGCCTGCCGCGCTGTATGGCGAACCCGGAAACACTGTTTGCCATACGGTTGAGCGTGAGAAGCGCCTGTATTTCCACCGTACTTTGCTTCCTGCTGGCAATTCCGGCCGCCTACACGCTGACAAGGGCCGAACTTCCGCATGGCTCCCTGATTGAGGTGATGATGGAGCTGACGATGTCACTGCCGAATATTGTCCTGGGGCTGAGCATGCTGATCATTTTTTCCTCCTATTTTGGCAGGGCCTTGCGGGCGGCGGGATTTCCGGTGGTTTTCGACAGCCGCGGCGTTATTCTTGCACAGCTGGTGATCAACCTTCCGTTTGCCGTAAAACTGACGGCGACGGCTTTCCGCGGTGTCAATCAAAAGCTGGAGCGTGTCGCGGGACTGCTTGGCGCTACACCGGGGAAATGTTTTTTCACAATTTTGCTCCCGCTGTGTAAAAACACGCTCATCAGTGCCCTGATTCTCGTATGGTCGAGAGCTCTGGGCGAATTTGGCGCGACGCTGATGCTGGTTGGCGTTACCCGTATGAAAACGGAAACGCTGCCGGCCAGCATTTATCTGGATGTCAGCACCAATGATTTAAACAGCGCTCTGGCCAGCGCATTTATCCTGCTGGTGATTTCTGCGGTTTCCCTCGGCATTGCAAATTACCTGACCAGAGCAAACAGAAAGCAGAGCCGTTATGCAGGGTGAAAAGATGGAATCCGGGGCTAGGGATCTGCTGCAGATTCAGGGATTGACCGTGAGGCGCGGCAAATTCCTGCTGCGGGACGTTTGCCTGAGCGTTCATGAAAATGAGATTTTATCCATTATTGGAAAGACCGGCGCCGGAAAAACGCTGCTGCTGGAAGCATCTGCCGGTTTTTATAAGCCGGATCGGGGTCAAGTGATCTACCGGGGGATTCCCATTTGTAAAATTCCCATTTATGAGCGGAATATTGGATACCTGTATCAGGACTACAGCCTGTTTCCGCATATGACGGCGTTTTCCAACATTGCCTATGGGCTGAGGATGCGAAGGCTGCCGAAGGCCGCGGTACGCGCCGGCGTTGAGAAAATGGCGGAGCGTTTTGAGATACGGCACATTCTCGGGCAGTACCCCGGCACGCTCAGCGGCGGAGAGCAGCAGAGAGTCGCCCTGGCGCGGGCCCTGATTATGCGGCCGTCCCTGCTGCTGCTGGACGAGCCGTTCTCTGCCCTGGATCCGGTCACCAAGCAGAATATGTATGCGATGATGCGGAAGATTTGCGGCGAATTTAAGTGCGCGGCGATCTTTGTGACGCATAACTTTTCAGAGGCGGAACAGTTGGCGGATCGGATTGGCGTCTTGATTAACGGACGGCTGTGTGGTATCGTAAAAAGCAGCGAGCTGTACACTGCCGGATGGGAAAAAGACGTTTTGGATTTTCTGGGAATTGCAGAGCATTTGGAATAAAGAGGGGGAATCGGCATGACCAGGGAGGAATTATACGGAACGCTGAAAGAACGCTTTTTAGAGGTGCTGAAGCGCTACCGGATTGGAAACGATACCGTGCGCGTCACCTGCCGCGCTCTGACGCCCCAGGAGGCGATCGGAGAGACAAAACGGAGGGATTTTCCGATTATTACCGGGAAAGATGTTATGATTCAGGCCGAATACCGCCGTAGCCGCGGACAGGCATTTACGGATTCCCCCGTTTCATTTCGCGGGAAGCTGTCTGAAATTTCACAGATGGATCTTGTTCATGATCCCCATGGGCGCGGTATTTTTATCGCAACGCTGAATGCCGTCATGAATTCAGTGGGACTGTGTACCGGAACCGTGCACTGCAGAAAAGACGGCCCGGAACAGTGTGCGCAGGACATGCTTGCGTTCCTCCGAAGGGAATATCCTCATGTCAGGCGGATTGCCCTGATTGGCTACCAGCCCTCTCTGCTGGAAATGCTGACAAAGAGCGAATATGACGTGCGGGTTCTGGATTTGGATCCGGTGAATGTCGGACAGGTGCGCTATGGGGTGATGGTGGAGGATGGAAGCCGTGTTTACGATGAGGTGATTCATTCTTACGCGGATTTGATTCTCTGCACCGGCAGCACCCTTTGCAACGGAACGATTGTGAATTATATGGATTTGGACGTGGATGTGCTGTTTTATGGCATTACGCTGGCCGGCGGCGCCAAGCTGCTTGGGTTAAAGCGCGTGTGCTTTGCTGATCAGTACGGGGATCCGGGCTGATTTGCCTGGCCTGCGGATAAGCGGCCCCCAGGGTTCCCTGTGAAAACAGGCGCTCGGGCGGACCGCAGGATGCCCGTGATCGCGGGAGGCGAGTCCCGTTTCCGCTGCGGGCATGGAGAGGCGCTGAGCCGGCTCATCGTGAAAGGGCGGGCAATGCCCCGATCGTTTTACAGCGGGTAGAAAAGCGCGCCCCGTTTGTCAGGCAAGCGGCATTGCTTGTCCCAACAGACGGGGCGCGCTTGATTCAATCCGGGAAGCGAAGCCTTTCAGCGGGCCGTTGCGAATCAGCCGGCGTAAATCATGGAGCGGTTGATTTCCTCCAGAGAGTGCGCGCCGCACATGGCCATGGTGTCACACAGCTCGGCCTTGAGCTTTTCCACATAGACCTTCACGCCCTCCGCGCCGCCGCCGTAGACCATGGTGACGAAGGGACGGCCAATCAGCACGCCGTCTGCGCCCAGTGCCAGCGCCTTAAATACGTCCATGCCGGTGCGGATGCCGCCGTCCACCAGAACGGTCATGCGGTGGCCCACTGCATCCACGATTTCCGGCAAGACCTCCGCTGTGGACGGGCAGTGATCCAATACCCGCCCGCCGTGGTTGGAGACGACAATGCCGGAGGCCCCGGCGACCATCGCCTTCTTGGCGCCCCGGGCGGTCATAATGCCCTTCACGATGAACGGCTTTCCCGCGCACTGGACAATCTTCCGCAGCTCCTCCACGGTTGTGCTGCCCGCGGGCGGCTGCAGGTTTTTCAGGAAGGGAAGTCCGGCGGCGTCAATATCCATGGCGACGGCCAGCGGGTTGGCATCCTGTACCAGAGCCATTTTGCGCTCAATGGTTTCCATGTTCCACGGCTTGATGGTGGGAATGCCCCGCCCGCGGTTCTTTTGGATCGCTTTTACGGCGCCCTCCACCACGGCGGGATTTGTGCCGTCGCCGGTAAAAGCGGCGATTCCGGCCTCCGCACAGGCGGAGACAAGGAGATTGTTGTAGGCGAGATCGTCGTATTTGTCGCCGTAATGCAGCTGCATGGCGCCCACCGGTGCGGCAAAGACGGGCAGAGAGAACGTCTGACCGAACAGCCTGAACGTGGTATCCGCCGGTTTATTGGGACAGATGGTGTCCATGTTGACGCACAGCGCCTGCCATTTCTGAAAGTTGCGGATAAAGCCGGTTCCCGCGCCCTTTGCGCCGGGGCCGGGGATGGTGTTTTTGCAGGCGAGCCCGTTGCATTCCGGACAGGCTTTGCAGTAAGGCCCGATGCAGGTGCGGGCGTTGGCCAGAATTTCCTGATAAGTCATGTCGTTTCCCTCCAAAAAATGGATTGATCCGGCGGTCCGCCGCGGGACGGCCGAGCGGATCTGGAACATCCGAACGGGGCGTAAGCCGCCCTTTGCCCTATTCTACCGCGATTTTTCCCCCGGGGCAACTGCTTCTGCGGAAAAACGACGCCGTCAGGGCTTCTTTGCGCCTTTCACGAGATCTTCGGGCGTTTGCGCCCGGATTTGTGCCAGATAGTCCCGGTCGGGGGATTTTCGGCTGGGGACGAAATCCTGTGCCGCCGTCTTTTTCGCGCCCTTGCTTCTGGCGTAAAAGTAGCCGGTGATGGAAAATACTGCCGCGCCGATGAAATTGACAAACAGATCTTTCATCGTATCCAACAGGCCGATGTCCAGATAGCCGCCCACGCCCAGATCCGTTCCGTTCACAGCGGCGGAATGGATGCCGGTAATGCCCACTACCTTGTTGGAACGCGTGGTGTCCAGCGCCACGGAGTAGATCGAGTGAATCACGGTGTCTTTCTGCATATCCGTATGGAAGCACTGATCCATGAAACACTCGAAAGATTCCCACAGCACGCCGATGGTCATGGAGAAGCAAAACGCGACCAGCGCCATAAAAAACGGCGACAGCGTGAATACCAGCCGGCTGTTGTTATTGAGGATGACCACCAGGGAAAAACCGACCGCCGCGGCCAGAAAGCCGTTCAGCGTATGTAAAATGGTGTCCCAGAACGGGATCACAATATAAAACGCGTTGATTTCCCCCAGAATTTCAGCGGCGAAGATAAAGCAGAGCACCGTGATTTCCAGCGGGGGCGGCAGTTCAATCCGCAGCTCTACCTGAATCCAGCTGGGGACATAGAGCAAAACCAGCGTCAGCGCACAGAGAAAGAAGCTCTCGTAGCTGTGCAGGAAGAGCTGACGCACCAGCGTGAGAATCACCAGCAGCCGCAAGACGGAAAAGACAACAAAGGAGCTTTTATGTTCCCGCAGCTCTTTGTCGATCGCCTCCTGGAAGGTTTTTTTGCGCCAGCGTTTCTCTGCTTTGGACGGTTTTCGTTTTGACGGCTTCAATGCGATCCCTCCTTTGGATTAAATTTTTCAAAGATGATCAGATGCCCTTCGCTTTCGGCGGTATTCATATCGGCGGCGGAACGAATCGTCCAGTTGATTTCCTGCCCGCCCAGAACCTGACAGACCCAGCGGGGGGCGATGCCGTTCCGATCTTCAAAGCGATAGGCGATGAAATCCGGGCGGGTGGCACCGTTGTCCAGCAGGGCGGTCAGCACAAAGCGCACTGCGGGGCTCAAGCCGCTGGGATGCCTGAAAAAATTCTGGGAGAGCTGTCCCCGGACGATTTCGGGGCGGTTGCGGCGCAACCAGATCAATACGCGGGGATCAAAGCTCTCCATACAGTATTCCACCTGAAAACGGTCGAGGCACGCTACGGTTTTGGCGGTCAGAGCTGCCTGATTGCCGCCCTCGGCCTTGATTTCCACCACCAGCGGGGTTTTGTGTTCAAAAAGGGGCAAGACCTGTTCCAAAAACGGAATTTTCTCCTCCGTTCCCTCCAGACGGAACGCGTCCAGCTCGGCGGCGGTCAAATCCTCCACACAGCCCGCCACGCCGCAGACGCGCTGGAGATTGCTGTCGTGCACCACCGCCAGCCGGCCGTCTTTTGTCAGGTGGACGTCCAGTTCCGCACCAAAGCCGCTGTCCACCGCGCGGCGGAACGCGGCCAGGGAATTTTCAGGAACGGCGGGCTTTTGGTGGAATCCCCGGTGGGCGTAGCGGTACCGCCGCAGCAGCGCCCACTTGGGATGATGCAGGCGGGGCCACGTCAGAAAGCACCAGAGCGGGAATAAAATCAGCAGAATAATCAAAAACGGCATTTCAATTCCTCCTATTTGTTGGCGGGAGTCTCCGGCGGGGAGGAACCCGTTTTTTACTGCGCGGCATTACAAGTCCTCAAAATTTTCCAGCCCGTGCCTGCGGACAGTGCGCGTGTCGCCGTGCTTCACCATCAGCATGGTGCCGAAGCTGGCGGTCACAAACACGGCGGCGTAGGGGAACAGCGTCATATAGCCGACATTCCGCAGCAGCGCGCCGGCGGCGATGGGCGTCACGGTCTGCGCCGCCATGGAAAACGTGTAGTAATAGCCGGTGAACTTGCCCACGTCGGAGCCTTTGCACATCTCCACCACCATGGGCAGGGAATTTACGTTAATGGCGGCCCACGCGAGGCCCACCAGAGCAAAAAGCAGATAGAGCCACTTGTGAAACACATTGGAAACCAGTGTGTACAGAAACATGGCGAAGAAGCAGGCCGCCAGTGTCGCCACGCCGAAAAGGATGACTTTTTTCCGTCCGAACCGCGCCGCGGCGGCGCCCACGGGAATATAGGAGGCAATCGCGCCGACGGTGGCCACCGTCAGGCAGACGGCGGCGGCCCCCAGGCTCATGCCCCAGATGCGGTTGGCGTAGGTGGTGAACCAGGTTTCAATGGCATTGTAGCCGATAAACCACAGCGCGATGGAGATCAGAAGAAAAATCAGGCTGCGCTTGACCGCGGGGGGCAGTATTTCATTGCCGCTGCCGTCGTCCACGGCGAGGTTTTCCTCCGGATGCGCCGCCTCCCATGTCTGCATTTCGGCGTCCAGCTTCGGCTCCGGGACCGTGATCATCACGACCGCCGCAGCGATCACCATGATGACCGCCACCACGGCGAACAACAGGAAATAGTTTACGTGGGAGAGCCCGGCCGTTTTGCCGGAGTACAGCGCACCCGCGACCAGCAGATAGGCGATGCCGCCCACGGCGCCCATGAGATTGATAATGGCGTTGCCCTGGGAGCGCAGCGGCTTTGGCGTTACATCCGGCATCAGCGCCACGGCGGGGGAGCGGTAGGAACCCATTGCCACCAGCAGACAGCCCAGCACCAGAATAAACGCCGCCAGCTTTCCCCTCGTCGGCGCGGCGGCGTAGCTGTTGTCCAGAACTGGCAAAAACAGCATCAGCGCGACGGCGGACAGCGTTCCGAACAGGATAAAGGGCCGCCTGCGGCCCAGCGGAGACCGGCAGCGGTCGGAAATCGCGCCGAACAGCGGCAGCAGGAACAGCGCCAGAATGTTGTCTGCCGACATAATGACGCCCGAGAGCGTCTCGCTCATGTGGAACGTATTGGTGAGAATCAGGGGGATGACGCTGTTGTACATCTGCCAAAATGCGCAGATGGAGAGAAATGCGAAGCCTACCAGGACCGTGCGTTTTGTATTCAGCTTCATGGGTGCTCCTCCTTCGATTTTTTCAGCTGAGCCAGCAGATCCGCCACATCCCGAAAAATTCCGCCCGGCTTCACGCTGCTCTCCCGCACCGTGTCCGGGGTGCTTTCGCCGGAGAGAACCAGCGCGGTGTCCACGCCCGCGTTGACGCCGCAGGCGATATCCGTGTAAATCCGGTCGCCTACCACCAGTGTATGCGCGGCGTCGGTTTTATTTTTTTCCATGGCGAGATAGATCATTTCCGGCTGCGGCTTGCCGATGACCGTGGGCGTTTTCCCCGTGGCGCGGGTCAGCATCTGACAGACCGATCCGCAGTCCGGCACATAGCCGTACCAGGTGGGACATACCCAGTCCGGGTTGGTGGCGAAAAACGCCGCGCCCCGGCTCAGCAGGATGCAGGCGTCTTCCAGTTTCTGAAAGGTCAGCTCCGTGTCGAACCCGCACAGCAGCGCCGTGACCGATGCGTCCGGCGTCTCCGCGATGCGGATGCCGGCGCCGCGCAGCTGCCCTTTCAGAGATTCCGTGCCGCAGACATAATAGAGATCCTCCGGCGGCCGGTTCCGTTTCAAGTAATGAATGGCCGCGTCCGCCGAGGTGAGAAAATCCTCCGGCCCGGCGTCAATGCCGAGACGGCGCATTTTTTCCACATAGGCATCGGTGCCCCGGGAGGAGTTGTTGGTCAGAAACAGATAGGTTCCGCCGTCCGCGCGGATGAAGCGGAGAAACTCCGCCGCGCCGGGAAAGAGCTGTTCGTCCAGATAGAGCGTGCCGTCCATATCCAGTAAAAACAGCTTTTTTGAGGTCAGATCCGTGAAAGTCACCTCCGTGAAAGGGCTTGAATGTAACAAGAATAACACAAAGCCGGGGGGTTGACAATACTTGTCACCCCCCCGGCTGCGGTCATAAAAATGTTTTACGGTATTTTAACGCAGGCTCAGGTATTATCCCGGCTGATGGGTTCCCGGGTGAGCAGA
>JBFLFX010000057.1:0-13336 GCA_041859815.1 Dysosmobacter sp.
ACTCCGGCTCGTTGGCGTGCTTTGCCTTGACATTCTCGATAACACTTGCCAGATACGCGTTCATGATAAATTTCCTCCTCAATTATTCTTGTTAACCGACTAACATGAACAATTTATTTGGTTTAACCATCGTTCAGTTTAACACGTCTGATCGGCATGCACAAGAGTAATTTTACGCATATCAGTTATTATTTTTTTTCGTGTCTAAAAAATGCGTAACAGGAAAGTAAAATTTACGCATTAAGTTAACTGCACTTTTTTACCGCTTCAAAAGTTTGACTTATTGACTTTCTGCGCGGGCAAGGTATAATAAAAACCGATGTGGTTTGGCGCGAAATGGAACGAATTAGAATTCTGGCTGAATAGCCTGGGGAGGAAATAGTATGCAAACCTATCCGATGGATGTCGCAGGCCTGCACCGTGAACTTCCGATTTGCAAGGTTACGGACGGCCTGTACATCGGTGCGTTTATTATGTTCGGCGATGCGGAGCTGACGGTTGCCTGCGCCCGCGATCTGCTGAAGCTGGTGGATTCAGGCAGCTACGATTACATGCTGACGGCAGAGGCAAAGAGCATCCCGCTGATTCACGAGATGGCGCGGCAGTCCGGCGCAAAGAAGTATTTTATTGCCAGAAAGGGCATGAAGGTTTACCTGACGGATCCGCTGCATGTTTCCGTGCATTCCATTACCACGCAGGCGGAGCAGCATCTGTACCTCGGCGGTGCGGATGCGGCGATGCTGAAGGGCAAGCGTGTTCTGCTGGTGGACGACGTGATTTCCACCGGCGAATCCATGAAGGCACTGGAGTTGCTGGCGACGGAAGCCGGTGCGACAATCGCCGGACGCATCGCGGTTCTGGCCGAGGGCGGCGCCGCGAAGCGCAGGGACATCAAATATCTGGCGCCGCTGCCGGTATTCAATCCCGACGGCACGGTGAAAAAGTAAATTCGGCAAAATGCAAGCCTCTGCGAAATTTTCGCAGAGGCTTTTTTGCGGAATTCACAGATTAATCCGATATCGTTTTCCCCTTTTCGTTGATTCGTACGGGCGAAAGCCCACGCCTTCAAAAAGCCTGCGGGAGGCGGTGTTGCAGTCGTAGATTTCCCGGACGCCGAGAGTGGCAAAACCCAGCGCCCTGGCGCGGTTCATCAGCGTCAGCACCACGCGGCGGCCGAGCCCCCGCCCGCGCAGAGCTTTTTCACCGATTAAAATCGGCAGATCCTCCTGCCAGAAGGCCACGTCGCCCACGGGGCGGAACTGCGTGTCCTCCTGATACTCAATAAAGTAAAGTTCTCCCCGTGCGTTCAAAAAAGAGTACATCCGCCCCAGCCGCTTCCGGTCGTAGAGCGTCTCTCCGCCGTCCACCAGAAATACGGTTTCCCTGTCCTGATACCATGGAAAGGCAAAGTCAAAATACCCGTCATATTTTCGCAGGCGCAGCCCCTCGTCCACCGTGATAAAGGCAGGCTGCCGAATTCCGGAAATTGGCATGCGAATCACCGCTTTCACGCAGAAGTAGAAGGATAGAATCCAATTTTTTAAGCGCCGCAGAGTTCAATGATTTAACAGTAGCACAGGCAGGAGGGAAAAACAAGGCGCTTTTTGAAAGCGGAATTTCATGATTGTGCAATAGGGTTCAGATCCGTGATAATGGCTCTGTTGACAAATACCGGCGGGAGGTGATACCATGATTATATCATCGATTGCCTCGCGGGGAAAGGGAAACGCGGGGCGGCATCACAAGAAAGAAGGACTGAATTTGAAAACGACAAACGAGAAGATCGCGGAACTTCGCAAGGCCATGCTGGCGGCGGGCTGCGAGGCTTATCTGATTCCCACGGGCGATCCCCATGCCAGCGAATATCTGCCGCTGCATTACAGTGCCCGCGAGTATTTTTCCGGCTTCAGCGGTGAAAATTCGGTGCTGGTTGTTACCTCAAAAAAAAGCGCGCTCTGGGCGGACGGCCGTTACTTTGTGCAGGCGGAGAAACAGCTTGCCGGCAGCGAGATCGAGCTGCAGCGTATGGGCGAGCCCGGCGTTCCCACCGCGGAGCAGTACTGTGCCGACGCGCTGAGCAGCGGCCAGCATCTGGGACTGTGCGGGCTGACCGCCAGCACTGCCATGGTGCGCGGACTGGAGAAGGCAATTTCCGCGAAGGGCGCGGATATCCGCACCCTGAATCTGGAGGATGAGCTTTGGACGGAGGGCCGCCCCGCCCTGCCCGCTACCCGCGCGTGGCTGCTGGGGAAGGAATACGCGGGCTTTTCTCCGGCGGAAAAGCTGGATCAGCTCCGCAAGAAGCTGGAAGAGAAGGGCTGCACCGCGCAGTTGGTGGGTAAGCTGGATACGCTGGCATGGTTGCTGAATCTGCGCGCCATGGACATCACCTGCACACCGTACGCTATGGCGTATTGCTACGTGACGCCCAAAAACGCCGTTTTGTTCATCAATACCGCCCGCTTGGACGCTGCCGCCGCCAAAGAACTGAAGGAGAACGGCGTGACGATCCGCGAGTATGACGAAATCCTGCCTTTTATCAAGCGTGTGAGGGAGAAGCAGACGGTTCTGGCCGATCCGGATTCCGTGAACTACTCCGTTTACTCCGCGCTGGCTGAAAACGCTGTGCTGACTGTGAAGGATGGCGTGGATCCCCTCTTGATGATGAAGGGCGTCAAGAACAGCGTGGAGCTGAAACATTCCCACGAGGCGCATCTGAAGGATGCCGTGGCAATGATCCGGTTCCAGATCGAGTTTGAAAAACGCCTGGCTGCCGGGGAGACGCTGTATGAGACCGACGTGAATGAGATGCTGCTGAAATATCGCAGCAGCCAGGATAAATTCCTCGTGGAGAGCTTCGGAACCATTGCGGCGTGGGGTCCCAATGCCGCAATGATGCACTATCAGGCCACGAAGGAGCACCAGAGCCGCATTGAGCGGAAGGGGTTCCTGCTGGTGGACAGCGGGGCAACGTTTATGGACGGAACTACCGACATCACCCGTACTTATGCCGTCGGCCCTCTGACGGAGAATGAAAAGAAATTCTACACCTGGACGCTGATGAGTCATATCGATATGGCGAGGGCCATCTGGCTGGACTACTGCACCGGCCGGATGCTGGATACCATTGCCCGGGAACCCCTGTGGCTGCACCTGATCAATTACCGCTGCGGCACCGGCCACTCCGTCAGCTTTGTCGGCAACGTCCACGAGGGCCCGCACCAGCTGAACCCGCGCAATGATGTCAAGTTTGTGCCGGGCATGACCATCACCGACGAGCCGGGCGTTTACGAGGCCGATGAAGTGGGCATTCGTATTGAAAACGAGCTGGAGTGCGTGGAAAACTGCACCAACCAGTACGGCCGCTTCCTGGCGTTTCGGCCCATGACATGGGTTCCCATCGACACCACCCCGGTCATTCCCTCTCTGATGCATCGGGAGGAGATTGAGTGGCTGAACAACTATCACAAACAGGTTTATGAGAGGGTTTCTCCGCGTCTGACGGCGGAGGAGTGCGCGTGGCTGAAAGCGAAGTGCGCTCCCATTGGCTGATGCGGGCTCTTTTGAGAATTTCTGCATCGGCTTTCCGGCAAACGGAGGAAGGGCTTTCCCGGAGGGAAGCTCTCCCGGGGACTGAGTTTCGTTGAAAAAAGCGGCATGGTCGTGAAAAGCGGCTATGCCGCTTTTCCTGCCTGCTGGGAAGTGCGGCGGCGCCGCCGCAAACGCCCAATGTCCGGGAATTTTGTCTCTGCGGAACCCACAGCCCGCCCTACAACTATTCCACGCACTGTACTTTTGCAGTTTTTCGTAGAATTGCTGCGATTTACCCGCACGATTCATAAGAAGCTGTTTTCGCGCGCCTTCACAGGCCCTGCCTGAAAGCTCCCATACATTTCAATTCTTTTCCGGCAAGTCCTGAAAAAATACGCTTTATTCAACTTAAACCCATATTTTTCGGACGATACGACGGTGGCGGCAGCGCAAATTTTTTTGTTGCCGCCGCCTGTGCTTTCCGGCTTGTTTTTTTCCCGTCCATCAATTAATTCCCCTGTAAAGCTTGTGTTTCATTACGCGGCGCTGTATCATAATAAAAGAAGCCGACTGCGGTCACTTAATTATATACGCAGGATCATAAGATACGCGACTGATCCCATTTATTACGCGCTGAAAATTTCGTGGGCGAAGCGCGGCCGGCGGCAATTAAATATTCATCGCCGCAGGCGGACGCCGTGGGGTTTGGCAGCGCCTGGAGACATGAAAAGACAAGGGAGGAAAACAACATGAAAAAACGAATGCTAAGCATCTTGCTGTGTGTCTGTCTGGCGCTGGCCCTGCTGCCGGCGGCGGCGCTGGCGGACGGCGTCACGGACTACGACGTCTGGGTCGGCGGCGTGCGGGTGACCAGCGCCAATGCCGGCAGCATCACCGGCCCCGGCATCACCGGTACGGTGCGCTATGACGCGGCGAGCGGCACGCTTACGTTGGACGGTGCCAGCATCACCGGAACGCATACGGACGGCAACAACAACAGCGCGGCCATTTACGCGGCCACAGATCTGACTATTGCGCTGACCGGCGCCAGCAGCGCCGTGGGACCGGCTATGGCGTCCGGCAGCAGCTGCGGCGTATATGGTACTGGCACACTCAATATCGCCGGTTTCGGCATCTTGGTTGCCATTGGCGGAGGAGCGGCTTATGGCAGCTACGGCATTTATGACAACGATGTTACTATCTCTGGTTCTGCGGAGGTGACCGCCACCGGCGGCAAGGCAGGGTGCAGCTATGGCGTGTACGGCCGCATCGTTGCTATCTCCGGTTCTGCAAGGGTAACCGCCACAGGCGGTCAGGCGACAACAACTGGCGGCAGCTGCGGCATATACAGCAGCAAGTGCGTCGCGTACGATGGCAGCATCAACATCTCCGATTCCGCAAGGGTGACCGCCACAGGCGGTCAGGCAGTTGGCAACAACAGCTGTGGAATGAATGGCAATACCGTCGCCATCTCCGGTGGTACGGTCGACGCCGTAGGCGGTGAAGCAGACAGTAGTTACGGCATATTCGGTGCCGCCGGCGTCGCCATCTCCGGCGGCACCGTCACCGCCGTGAGCGGCAAGGCAGGCAGCTATAGCTTCGGCGTGCATACGCTTAACGGCACCGTTATTGTCTCCGGCGGCAGCCTGACCGCTGTGAGCGGCGAGGCAGGCAGCTATAGCTTCGGCGTGTTCGGCGGCGGACCTACCACCGTCAACAACAGCAGTGACGCCGCAAACGACGGCCTGCTCATTGCGAGGGGCGAGACCCGCGCGGCGGCCACAGCTCCGACCTGCGGCTCCGGCAGCGCGGCGCTCACCGGCGTGAATAATACTACGATTGGAAAATTCGCCGTCTGGGGCGTCAGCAATACCTATACTGTGCTGGACAGCACACTGGATCTGAGTACATGGAGTGAGGATTCTTCACATTGGAGCACCGCCGGCGGTTATAAAACGGAGATCGCGGACGGCGTTGACACGCTCACTCTGAAAAACGTCATTATTAACGCGTCGGACGTCTCTTCCGGCGACGCTTACGGCGTTAAACTGCCGAGCGGCAGCGCGGCTGCGGCCATCAAGCTGGAGGGTGTGAACGTTGTCAGCGCGGGCAACGCGGCTTCCGGCAACAGCTATGGCATTTACAGAGACTCCGGCAATGTCGCCATTTCCGGCAACGGCGCATTGTACCCGCTGGGCGGCTCGGCGGCGGGCAGCCACTGCGGCAGCTGCGGTTTGTACTGCGAAACCGGCGACGTCATCCTCTCCGGCGGCACCCTTGTTTCGCTGGGCGGCTCGGCAAGCTCGGCAAGCTGGAGCTGCGGTGTAGACGGTGGAAATAGCGTCACCGTCTCCGGCGGTACCGTTACCGCCGTGGGCGGCGCGGCGGCCAACGGGAGCTGCGGTATGGGCAGCGATAGCACTGACGTCGCCGTCTCCGGCGGCACCGTTACCGCCGTGGGCGGCGCGGCGAACGGTTCCAGCGTAGGCATAGACAGTTTTGTCGACGTCAGTATCTCCGGCGGCGCTGTCACTGCCGTGGGCGGTTCGGCGACGGGTCGCAGCTACGGCGTATACAGCGAAGGCGGCGGCGTTACTCTCTCCGGCGGTATCGTTACCGCCGTGGGCGGCGCGGCGGCGAACGACAGCTACGGCGTGTACAGCGGCACCGGCGTCAATATCACGGTCGACGCCAATGCAACCGTTACCGCCGTGGGCGGCTCGGCGACGGGCGAAACCGGCTGTAGCTACGGCGTATACAGCGAAGCCGGCAGCGTCACCGTCTCCGGCGGAAGCTTGACCGCCGCGGGCGGCTCGTCGACATACAGCTATGGCGTGGACAGCAAAGCCGGCGGCGTCACCGTCTCCGGCGGAAGTTTGGCCGCCGTTGGCGGCTCGTCGACAAGCGGCTCTAGCTGCGGCGTAGGAAGCAAAACCGTCGCTGTCTCCGGCGGCAGTCTGACCGCCGCCGGCGGATTGGCAGGTAACGGCAGTTACGGCGTGTTTAACGGCGCCGTCGCCGTCTCCGGCGGAACGGCCATTGCCAGCGGCAATACGCAGGCCGTGAGCAAAGCACCGAATCTGACCGGTTACACCGCCGCGCATACCGTAACCGCCAGCAACAGCACTGATGGGAGCAGTCCGGCGGACAACTACGACGCGAATAACATTTCCAATTATAAATACCTCAAAGTCGCGCCTGTTGTGTACGCCTTGACCGTCAACCTGAACGGAGGCAGCGGCGCGGCCGTCGGCGGCAGTTACGCGGAGGGAACTGCTGTTTCCATTGATGCGGGCGCGAAGTCTGGCTACACGTTTTCCGGCTGGACGGCCACAGGGGGCGGTGCCTTTGCCAATGCCTCCAGCGCGGCGACCACCTACACCATGCCCGCCGGCGCAGCGACTGTCACCGCGAACTGGACGGCCAATTCCGCGTCCTTCGGCGGCACAACCACGGTTTCGATCTCCAGCGGCACGGATCGAATCAGCGCATCCGTCTTTGTCTCCGGCGGAATCGCGGCGCTCTCCGTCACCGACGCGCAGGCCAACACGATTGCGTACGACGCGAAAACCACCGGCACGGTTGAAATCGACGTATCCGGCCTGAGGGCCGATACCATCGTCATCCCCTCCAAGCTCCTTTCCGCCGTATCCGGAGCGGCTTTGGAGACTGCGTTGCGTGCCGGCACCGTGACCCTTGACAAGACCGCGCTGGACTCCGTTGCGGATAAGGGCGGCGTCAGTCTGTCCGTTGAGTCGGTCAATAACAGCAAGCTCACCGGCGCGCAGAGAGCCGCGCTGGGCAGCCAGGCGGACAGCGCCACGGTGGTGGACGTGGATCTTTACGCGGGCGGCAGCCGGATCAGCACCTTCAGCGGCGGGACTCTGCGGGTTTCCGTTCCCTATACGCTGAAATCCGGTGAAACCCCTGACGGCATCACCGTCTGGTTTATCAATGACGACGGCACTATCGAGCCGAAAACCGCCAGCTACGCAGACGGCAGGGTAACTTTTACCACGGAGCACTTGAGCCGGTATCTCCTTGCGGACTTCCCGTTTGCGGACGTAGCTGAGAGCGCGTGGTGCTACGGCGGCGTGGCCTATGCCTATAATCACGGCCTGTTTGCCGGCATCTCGGATACGGCGTTCAGCCCTGATACCTCCATGACCCGCCAGATGCTCTGGATGGTGCTGGCGCGTATGGACGGCAAAGCCCCCGCCAACATGGACGAGGCCAAAGCGTGGGCTGTGGAAAACAGAATTTCAGACGGATCCAATTCCACAGACGCCGTTACAAGAGAGCAGCTGGCGGCGCTTCTGTACCGCTATGCACAGTATAAGGGCTGCGATACCACGCAGGGCGGCATGGCTGTCCGGGAATTTACAGACTATCACAGCATCTCCGGCTATGCCCTGCCCGCGCTGGGCTGGGCGGTCAACGCCGGACTGGTAAAGGGCAATGACAATCAGCTCCTGCCCTCCGGCAGCGCCACCCGCGCGCAGGTCGCGACGATTCTGCAGCGCTTCTGCCAGAACGCGGCCAGCTGATACGGTATCATGCGAAAAGCAAACAACGGGCTTCCTGCGGCGGCCGAGGCACAAATAAATCGCCCGCCTTCTGTCCTGAGTGGATGAGGGCGAAGACGGCTTGAGAACTTGTGCACAATGACCTCCACATTTTCATTACATTTTTTGATCCTGAAAACGAGCTTTTTGCACTGAAATTAGAACAAACGTATTATGCGACAAAGCGCACAAAAACCTGCAAACCCGCTGAAATACAAAGAAAAACCGTGTAACTGTTGCAGTTACACGGTTTTTCAATCTGGTCGGAGCGCCGGGATTTGAACCCGGGGCCTCTTGGTCCCGAAGCGTTTAAGATACATTTTTTGTATTGATTTTAATATTTTTTAGCCATTTTAGCTCTGTTTTACTTCCTATCAATTACTCTTCGAACACATGCTTCCCATGTGTTCCACGCATGTCTGTGGCTGAATATGTGGTCAGAAAGGAGTTTCCGACCAGCGGCAATGCCGTGGTCGGGAGTTCTTTCTTTTGCTTGAGCGATAGCTATGGCAGTAGATATCGACTGAACTGGCCGAACGTACTCAGAAATTGCGTCGTATAAACAAAGAAATAAGGCTATTGGGGGCAGAAATGATGAGCCTGTAAGTAAGCGCGTTATATATTCTGTAAAATAAGCTGTCACCGAAAGCAGGGGATCTGTCGGGGCTAAACGCCTCAACAGATTCCCTGCTTGTATGATGTCGAAGATTTTAAATGGGTCGTCAATTCGAAATGTCAGCGTGGTGGCCGAAAGCTGATAAAAAGGGCCCAGTCATGATTTCACAGACTTTTCATATCAGCTTTTTTCAGGTTTTGCTTCGCACGTCCACCAGCTCCGCTTTTTGCAGAAGGCGCAGGATCGTCACAGCGGTTTCCGCACGGGTGATTTCACTGAGCGGAGCAAGCGTTCCGTTGCTCTTGCCAACGACCAGTCCGCTGCCAACATTGAATGCCACTGCCTCCTTTGCCCACGCGCCGACGCTGCCCGCGTCGCTGAACGCAGAGAGTGAACCGGTGCTGCCGGCGAATTCCGCAACTTTTGCCGCCCGCTGAAGGATTGCCATAGCCTCCTGCCGGGTGATGTTCTGATTTGGCCTAAAGCTGCCGTCGGTGTAGCCGTAGATAATGCCGTACTCGCTGGCCGCGCCGATGGCTCCGGCGCACCATGCAGTACTGGAAACGTCGCTGAAATTGCTGTCGCCGGTTTCGGGCAGGCCCAGCGCCCGGACGATCATCGCCGCAAACTCCGCGCGGGTCACGTTGGCTTCTCCGTCAAACTTGCCGTTGCTGCGCCCAAAGATCACGCAGCGGGAAGCCATTTCGTCCGCCGCCGCCGCATACCACTTGCCGGAGGCGTCGGCAAAGCTCTGCTGGTTCAAGATCAGCACATAGGTGGAGTTGGTCAGGGAATTGATTTTTGCGTAATACTTGCCGTCCTTTTGACAGACCTGAGTGGGGACGTGTTCGCCGTCATCGGCGCGAATGGCAGTGGTGATTTTACTTGCATCGTAGCCGACGGGCAGTTCAATGATGCGCTGGACATAGCGGCTGAACCGATCCCCTTCCACAGTCTTGCCGCCGTAGGCGGCGGTGACGCTGAACTCCACAGGGTTCAGCACTACCGTGCCCTTGTCCGTGGTGACGGAGCCTGCCGCAAGGTTCGTGATGGTCACGCTTACCGGAACCTTACTTGCGTCCGTTGCGCCGAGGGCGGTCATGAGTTTTTCCGTGTCCACCGCTGTGGTGGGCATCTGATAGGTCACATCGCCGGTTCGGACGGAGAGGGTTATGTCCTTCTTCGCCATATCCTCCACATTTTTGACCACCAGCTGGGCAACGGCGGTATTTGTTTTGTCGCCCGCCGGCACCAGAACGCTTTCACTGGCCTTGTCGATCTGCGCTTGCAGCTTCGGCTGATCCACGGTGACGGTGGTTTTGTCGCCGCTGACGGTCTGAGTGCCGATGTCGTACTCTGTGCCATCCACATAGATGGGGTCGGCCTTGGTGGTCGAGGAGACGCCGCCGAAGGAGGAACCGCCGCTTGCCGTCCAAGTTGCCGCAATCGTTGTGGCGGCAGTGGGCATGGTGAAGGTGGTATTGGCGCTGGATGCGCTGGCAAACGCGCCGCCGTTAGAGGTTGTCCATCCGCTGAAGGTGTATCCGCTTCTGCTGCCCGCATTGATGGGTACACTTGCGCCGAAAGCGTAGCCGCCGCCTGTCGTGCCGCCATTGCCGCCATTTAGGTTGACCGTCAGCAGGTAGGTCGGCGCACTCAATTTCTGATAAGTCGTGCCGTCATCCTTAAAGACGTTGGTGTAGTCGCCGGTGTCCGTCCGCTCGGTAACGTCGTTGCCAAAGCCTTTGGTATCATCGTCGGTCAATTCGACGTTCCCGATGTCATTGCCGCCAATGGTCAGTTCGCCATTGCCGTCATAGGGGAGATCTGGCAGAATGAAGCGTCCCTTGTCATCGGTGGTTGTGGTATAGGTATCATCCCCAATGACGATTTTCACCTCTACATTGGATTTAGGGTTGCCATTTTCGTCCAGAATAATCCCGCTGTAGTTATAGGTTTCGTCAATGTTCTGACCGTTATCCGGGATCACGATGGGCTTGTAATTGCCCCAGTCCAGCTCGTTGCCAGCTACACCATAGGGCAGAGGCTTGATGATATCGGTTTTCAGCGCTAGATGGGAACCGTATGCCGCCGGCTGGAAGGTGAAAAGTGTGCCCACGCCGGCGGAGGAAGCGTAGCTGCCGTCCAGAGCGGTGAAGAGGAAGCCGAAGCTCTCGTCCTCATACGCCCAGATCATGCCGGTGCCAAGCTCGCGGTTTACGGTGTCATTGGCATTATACAGCACTTCCTTGACATATGCCGCCTCGCCAATCTGCTGCTTGGTTGCGCCGGAATACCAGTTGACGGAATTGTAGAATGCGTCAGTTTTGCCCGCAGTTTCCACGCTGCTGATAAGCTCAAACTTGATGTACTGTCCGCTGGTCAGCGTTACGGTATGCAGGCTGTTGTCATAGGGTGTTTTCAGACCGAAGAAATTCATGATGCGTCCATTCTGGGGGAATGCCGCCCAGCGCTGGGTGTCAAAGAGGTTGCGGGTGGTGAATTTCACATTGCCGATGCCGTCTGTGGGCGTGATTGCCGAGAAGGTCACGGCAAATGTCTTGCTCTCTGTCACGGTTGCGAAATAAAAGCCGTCTTTTGCTTCAGACAGAACATCCGCGCCACCAAAAGTGGCGGCAGTAATCTCATATCCGTCGGCGGGAGTGATGGAGAACATGGCGGTATCGCCGCTGGTCAGCGTATAAGGACTTGCGCTGCCGGTGCCCGCACCAAGATACTTTACCGTGCCGCTGCCGGTTTTATTGACGGTGACGGTAACTTTCGCCTGCTGGCCGCCGCTTCCATCGCCAGTGGGATTGGTATAAACAAGCACCGCCTCGGGACTTGCAACGGTCGAGTAGGTCAGCGTTTTGTAGCTGCCGCTCTGGACAGTCGCCAAAGTGACCGCCTGCGCGGATAGCCCACTGAACTGAGCATAACCGTTTGCGTTGGTCGTGCCGGTGTATACGGTGCTGTTCACGGTGATTTTCACGGTTGCGCCAGAAACCGCAGTGCCGCTATCGTTAACAACGCGGATGAGTTCCTGATAGGTCGCAGCGTTGGGTGCGGCCTTTTTGCCTTCTTCGGGCGCAAGCTTATTATCATTGCTGTCCAGCTGATCCTTCGTGTACGGCTTGTCCTGCTCGGTGGTATAAATCACGCTGTCGCCGGACTTGTGCGCCTTAAAGCTCACAAAGGTGCCCACGCCGCCGCTGTATTTATACGCGCCGTCCATGGCGGTATAGAGGAAGCCTTCCTCACCAAGCGCCCAGACAAGGCCATAGGTGGAGAGCGTCGTTTCCGTTGCCTGATTCGTACCGGAGTGCAGGACTTCCTTTACCACGGCGGCGGCTCGAATTTCCTCCTCCGTTGCGCCCGTATAGCGCTTCACGGAGCTTGCGATGCGGTTCTGAACCTCGGTTGGAAGCGCGGAGACAGCGGAGACATACTCGAATGTCACATAGTCATCGCTGCTGGCAAAGCTGATTTTCCGCAGATTCTGGTCATAGGGCGCTTTCAGACCGCTGATGCGGAAGCTGCGTCCTTCCACGGGGAACGCCGGGGAACGCTGGCAGTCCCAGAGCTGGGGTTCGTAGAATTTGGCTGAGAAAATCGATGCTTTTGCCTCAATCTGATTGCCCTTGAAGCCGGGATAGGTTTTTGCATCCACCGAAGGCTGAACCCAAGCAGAATAATCCGTTGGTGTGCCCTGTGCTGTGCGCCAGCCGTTCAGCGCGGTCAGAAGATTTGTGCTGCCGTAGGCGAGCGTCTGCGCGCTGCCGCAGTTTTCACTTGTTCCGGCGCTCAAGGCTCCCATGGCGGAATCAAAGGTTCCGCAGCCGGTTACAGTACCCTCATCTGCAAGCTTCTTGCCTGCAATTCCATAGCAGTTTTCGATTGTGTCCTTGTTTCTATAAGCAATGCTTTCTCTGCCTTCCGCAACGCTGCGTATTGGTACGAGAATCATATCCAGCCCAGAGTCCGCCTGACCACCCAGCAGGGCTATGAGGGCAGAATCAAGCACCACATCATTCCGGAGCTTGGGAACATTCCGCTGAATCAGCTGACGCAGAATGACCTTCAGCAGTTTTACGCACGACTGAAGGTCGGGGGAAGAACCAAAAATACCGAGCAATACGGTGAGGGACTGGCTGACAGAACGGTACGAGCCTGCCATACCTGCTGCCGCACAGCGCTGCAAAAGGCCATGGAGGACGGTATGATTCGAAAAAATCCCGCCGTCGGCTGCAAGCTGCCACCCAAGAAAGCGCGGGAAATGCAGGTGCTGACGCGGGGGGAAATGCAGCGGTTTCTGATCCAAGCGAAAGAGGAAGGATACTATGAATTGTTTCTGCTGGAACTTGCCACCGGCCTGCGTCGGGGCGAGATTTGCGCACTGCAATGGGATGATTTGAACCTTGACACCGGCGAGCTGCACATCGAGCGTCAGGCCTATCGGGTGAAGGGGCAGCTGGTGATATCCGAGCCCAAGACAAAAGCGTCCGTCCGAACCATCGTTCTGCCGCCGTCCGTGGCTGCGGTGCTAAAGCAACGCAAAGATAGCGGCGTACAATCCCGCTGGATATTCCCATCACCGAGGAAAGAGGATACGCCCATCGCGCCC
>JBFLFX010000058.1:0-12901 GCA_041859815.1 Dysosmobacter sp.
AGCAGCAAGATTAAGTATCTCACGGTTGCCCCCCTGTTTGCGGAGGCCATTGAGCGGACGTATCAGGAGGTTTCCATCTCCAAGCTGTTCCGCTGATTTCACGGGGACGGCGATTCTTCTTCCGCCGCGCCGCGCGTCCCCTTTTTCGGGAATTCCGGTTTGCCGGACCTTTCCGCGCGTGGGGAGAGAGAGCAGGCAATCACAAATCTTTTTGCGAGCGAAAAGAGACTTTTCCGCGCGTGGGGAGGGAGAGCGGGGGTACGGAGCAAGCACCGGCTTCGGCGCCCCGGATGCCGAATGCCCAAAAGGCGCGGATCTGCCCCCTCATTCCATCAATCGCTGATTATGATCTGCAAAGGCGGGGAAGTTTTCTTTCCCGTCCTTGCGCTGTTTCCAAAATTCCGGCCGGTGAGCCGGTGACAAGGAGAACTTTATGCTGTTCGGAAAGAAGCCCTCCGGCGTGGAGTGGCTGATTGTGGGACTGGGCAACCCCGGCGACAAGTACGCGAAAACCCGGCACAATATGGGATTTCTCACGCTGGATTTGCTGGCGGAGAAGCTGCGGCTCAAAATCAACCGCATTCGCTTTAAGGCGGTGATTGTCCGGGCGGAGTTCGGCGGGGCCCGGTGCCTGCTGATGAAGCCGCAGACATTCATGAATCTTTCCGGCGAGGCGGTGCGCGAGGCCGCGCAGTTTTATAAAGTTCCCGCAAACCATGTGCTGGTGATTTACGACGACGTCTCCCTCCCCGTGGGAAAGATCCGGGTGCGGCCCTCCGGCTCCGCCGGCGGTCACAACGGCATTAAAAATATTATTGCCCATCTGGGAACCGATGTGTTTCCGCGGGTGAAAATCGGCACCGGTCAGCCGGACGATCCCGCGCACGACATGATCAACTGGGTGATCGGCGAACCCTCCCAGGCGGAGAAAAAGATTCTGCTGGACTCCTTTTCCCGCGCCATTGACGCCGCTGAATGCGTCGTGCGGGAGGATGACGGCTGTCAAAAGGCGATGAACCGGTTTAACTGAGCGGATTTTCAGTGAAACAGGAGAAATACGGCACACCCCGTCTTTTTTTGACGGAGTGCGCCAATTCCTGCGCATAATTACCAAATTTTGTAAGAAAGCGACGCTGCCATGGAACAGTTTTTAAAAAAGCTCAACGAACTTCCGGAGGTGCGGGAACTGGTGCGCCGGGTGGAGGAGGGCGGCTGCCCCGCCGAAATCTCCGGGCTTGCGCCGGTGCACCGCGCGATTATCGGCGCAGCGGTAGCCTATGCCGCAAAGCGCCCGGCAGTATTTGTCTGCGGCGACGAGCGGGAGGCGCGCACCCTCTCGGGGGATCTGCACGCTCTCTGCGGCACCGAGCCGGTGCTGCTGCTGGCACGGGAATGGCAGTTCCGCCCCTCGGCGGTTTCCTCCCGGGGCTGGGAGCAGAGCCGTCTGGCGGCGCTGGATGCGCTGGCCCGCGGCGAGGCGCGGATGGCGGTGGCCACCGTGGACGGCCTGATGGCGCGCACTATGCCGAGGAAATTGCTGGCGTCCGCCGAGATGACCCTGCGGGCGGGCGGCACGGCCGATCCGGAAGAGCTGGCGGAGAAGCTGGCAGACGCGGGCTACGTCCGCTGCGAGCAGGTGGAGGGCGTGGGGCAGTTTGCCCTGCGCGGCGGTATTCTGGACGTATTTTCGCCGCTGATGGAGCAGCCGGTGCGCTGCGAGTTCTTTGACGATGAGGTAGATTCGCTGGGCGTATTCGATCCCGGCACGCAGCGGCGGGTAAAAAACGTGAAATCCGCCCGGATCCTGCCCGCGGCGGAGGTGCTTCCCTGCCGCGCCGAGGGCGGCGCGGCGGGACTGGCCGAAAAGCTGGAAAAGCTGGCGGCAAAGCTGGACCGGCGTCAAAAGACCGAGACGATTACCGCTGTGCTCCGGGAGGATGCCGCGCGGCTTCGCGGCGGCGCGGCTCTGGGCGGCGCGGATCGGTATCTGGCGATGATATACCCGGCCGTGACCTCCGGCGTGGACTATTTGCCTGCCGACGCGGTGGTATTCCTCTGCGAGAGCGGACGGGTGGAAGAGCGCGTGAAGAACACGCTGCTGCAAATCCGGCAGGATACCGAGGCGCTGATGGAGGCGGGGCTGCTGGCGGGCGACTGCGCCAAGCTGACGCTGTCCGACGGCGAGCTGTACGCGGCACTGAGCGAATTTCCGGTGGTGATGGAGGATTCCCTCCCCACCTCCCGCCTGCCCCTGTCCCCCCGGGGAATGCTGAGCCTCGGCGCCAAGCAGCTCTCCTCATACGGCGGCAGTCTGGAGACCGCCTGCACCGACATGGAGCACTATCGCAATACCGGCAACGGCGTGCTGGTCCTGTGCGGCGGCGAGGCCCGGGCGAAGAACCTGGAGGCGCTGCTGGAAGAGCGGAACATCCCCGTCACGCTGGACCTGCAGGGCACGGCGATGCCCGCGGCACGGGAGGTACGGATTACGCTGGGTGCGCTCAGCGCGGGCAGCGAGTGGCCGCAGCTGAAGCTGGCGGTGCTGACCGAAGGGCAGCTTCTGGCCACCGCGAAGAAGCGCCAGAAGCTGAAAAAAGAGACGAACCGGCAGAAAATTCAATCCTATACGGATCTGACGCCGGGGGATCTGGTGGTGCACGTCCACCACGGAATCGGGCGGTTTACCGGCATTGAGAAGATGCCGGTGGACGGCGTGGAAAAGGACTATATCAAAATTGATTACGCCGGGGGCGACTGCCTGTATGTCCCGGTGACGCAGTTGGATCTGGTCAGCAAATACATCGGCGCGGGGGAGGAAAACGGCCGCGCACGGCTGAACAAGCTGGGCGGCACGGAGTGGGCAAAGCAGAAATCCAAGGCCCGGACGGCCGTGAAGGATTTGGCGAAGGGCCTGATTCAGCTCTATGCCCAGCGCGCCCGCCAGCCGGGTTTCGCGTTTTCCCCGGACTCCGCGTGGCAGCAGGAATTTGAGGATGCCTTCGAGTACGAGGAGACGGACGATCAGCTGCGGGCCGTCGCGGAAATCAAAGAGGATATGGAGCGTCCCCGTCCCATGGACCGGCTGCTCTGCGGCGATGTTGGCTACGGAAAAACGGAGGTGGCGCTCCGTGCGGTGATGAAGTGTATTCTGGATGGCAAACAGGCGGCCATTCTAGTACCAACCACGGTGCTGGCCCAGCAGCATTACGCCACCGCCATGAGCCGCTTTCGCTCTTTTCCCGTGACCATTGCAGTGCTGTCCCGCTTTACGCCGCCCAAAGAGGAGAAGCGGATTCTCATGGAGTTGTCCGAGGGGGGGGTGGACTTGATTATCGGTACCCACAAGCTGATTCAGAAAAAGGTGCATTTTCACGATTTGGGCCTGCTGGTCATTGACGAGGAGCAGCGTTTCGGCGTGGCGCACAAGGAAAAGCTGCGTCAGATGGCCAAGCAGGTGGACACACTGACACTCTCTGCGACGCCGATTCCCCGGACACTGAATATGGCGCTTTCCGGCCTGCGGGATATGTCCACCATTGAGGAGCCGCCCAGGGACCGCCAGCCGGTGCAGACTTATGTGCTGGAGCATGACTGGGCGGTGCTGGCGGATGCCATGCGGAAAGAACTTGCCCGGGGCGGACAGGTCTATTACCTTCACAACCGGGTGGAGACGATTGATCTCACCGCCGCCCGGATTCAGAAGCTGCTGGGACCGGAGGCGCGGATTGCCGTGGGGCACGGCAAAATGGCCAAGGAGGACCTGTCCGGCGTGATGGAGCAGATGGTGAACGGCGAGACGGATATTCTGGTCTGCACCACCATCATCGAAACGGGCATTGACATCCCCAATGTGAACACGCTGGTGATCGAGGACGCGGATCACATGGGACTTTCCCAGCTGCATCAGATTCGCGGACGGATCGGGCGCAGCGCCCGGCGCGCCTATGCCTATCTGACCTATAAGCGCGGTAAGGTTTTGCAGGAAAACGCCGCCAAGCGCCTTGCCGCCATCCGGGAATATGTGGAGTTCGGCTCCGGCTTCCGCATCGCCATGCGGGATCTGGAAATCCGCGGCGCAGGCAACCTGCTGGGGCCGGAGCAGTCCGGCTATCTGATGAGCGTGGGCTACGATCTCTACTTGAAGCTGCTGGAAGAGGCGGTTCTGGAGGAACAGGGCAAACGGAAGGCGGAGGAACCGGAGTGTTCCGCCGACCTGACCGTCAGCGCCAATATTCCCGACTCTTATGTCCCCTCCCCGGAGCAGCGGATGGACCTCTACCGGCGCATCGCGGCCATCCGCAGCGACGAGGACAGCGCGGACGTGCTGGATGAGCTCATCGACCGCTACGGCGAGCCGCCCCAAAGCGTGCTGGCGCTGCTGGACGTGGCCATGCTCCGTGCGGCGGCGGTAAAGGCCGGCGTGACGGATATTTCCCAGAAAGGCGGAAGTCTGGTGCTGACGCTTTCCCCGGATTCCTTCCGTGCGGAGGCACTGGCGGAAATCTGTACCTCCGCCAAGTATCGGCGCAGCGCCGCACTCTCCGCCGGCACCGTGCCCCGTCTGACGCTGAAGCTTTCCCCCAAAGCGGATGTGCTGGACACGGCGCTGGCGCTGGTGGAGGATCTCCGGCTGGCGGCGGAAGAAAAGCCGGAGGGCGGATCGCAGGAATAAACTGCTATTTTTTCGGCCGCGCGCATAGAATGGTTTCAGGCTGTAAACAAGAAAGAGGAGCTTGAAATGAAACGTGTGCTTGCGGTGATTCTGATGCTGGGAATGCTGCTGACCGGCTGCGGCGCCTCCCCAGCGCGAAAAGAAAAGAAATCTTCCGCGAAGCCGGGAGTGTACGCCGCGGCGGCCGGGCTTGATCCGACCGCCGAACTGCTGCGCGTGGACGGGCGGAGCGTGACTGCCGGACAGTACCTCTACTGGCTGGCGGACGCCTGCGGAAGAATTGAGAAATATTACGGCGGAAAGGCGGACTGGGCCGCGCAGCGGAATGGGCGAACCCTGTCGCAGTGCGCGTCGGATCAGGCGCTGGACGCCGTGAAATTTTATGCGGAAGTGAGAATTTGGGCAAAACGGTACGGCTGCAAACTGACGGCCGCCGACCGCACGGCGGCGGCAGAGAAAGCAAAACGCCGCGGCGCGGCGCTGAAGCTGGAGGAATCAACTGCCTATCAATTTTGTGAGGACTACTGCCTGTACGGGAAGCTGTACCGGGAATTCTGCACAAAGGGCAGCCGCCTGTATCCGGCACAGGCCGCGCTGAACAAATTCGCGTCGGACAAGAAGCTGACGGCGCAGAACGTGTGGCCGGCCTATTTTGACGCGCTGCTGGAACAGGCGGCCGGGGGCGCCTCCGTTCAAAAGAGCGCGGCGTATCAGAAATTGAACGCCGAAAAGTTCTATCAAAAACTATCCGCCGCCCGCACAAAAATCGCCCGGGCCGCGTCGCAGAAAAAGAAGAAGCAGCCCCAAAAGAAAGGCGGCGGCGCCCGTACGGTTTTGGGCAAGATGCTCAATTCTGCTGCAGTTTTGATAAAAAATTAACAAAAATGCGAAAAAGGCATTGACGGATGCGGGTAAACCCCCTATAATTAAGTGGCAGTGGGAGAATTCGGAAAACCGATTGTCAAAAATTTAGCAATCGGCCCCGGATTTTTCAAGCAAGATGGATGGCCGCTTTTCCGAGCCGCCCGTGTGGTACGGGTGTCCGCAGAATGATTTTTAATTTTTAACGGAGGTATATCATGAAAGATCTGTATGTCGTCAATTGCTGCAGAACCGCAATCGGATCCTTTGGAGGATCCCTGAAGAATACGCCCGCTCCCGACATGGGCGCCATTGTTGTCAAGGAAGCGTTGAAACGGTCCGGCGTAAAACCGGAGCAGGTGGACGAAGTGATGTTCGGCTGTATTCTGACTGCCGCTCTGGGCCAGAATGTCGCGCGTCAGGTTGCCGTGAAATCCGGTATTCCGTATTCCGTCCCCGCTTACACCGTCGGCATGGTCTGCGGTTCCGGCATGAAGTCCGTTGTCGAGGCGGCCCGCGCCATCGAGTGCGGCGACGCCGACATCGTGGTGTGCGGCGGCACCGAGAATATGTCCGCTGCGCCCTATGCCTTCGACGAGGGGCGCTGGGGCGCCCGCATGGGCGATAAGAAGATGGTTGACACCATGCTGAAAGACGGCCTGTGGGATGCGTTCAACAACTATCACATGGGAACCACCGCCGAGAATATCTGCGACGTATGGGGCGTCAGCCGCAAGGAGATGGATGAGTTTGCGGCTTCCTCCCAGCAGAAGTGCGAAGCCGCTCAGAAGTCCGGCCGCTTTGACGATGAGATTGTTCCCGTCCCCGTGAAGATCAAAAAGCAGATGGTGGACTTCAAAGTGGATGAATTCCCCCGCGCCGGCACTACGGTGGAGAAGATTTCCAAGCTGAGAACCGCTTTCCCGGTCAGCCCGGAATCTCCCAATCCTCAGGTGGTACTTACTTTCAAGCCTACCGGTATCAGGGAGTCCGAGGACAGGGGCCAGCCCCGCATTACCGCTGCCAGCGCCTCCGGCATCAATGACGGCGCGGCCGCTCTGGTGCTGGCTTCCGGCGAGGCCGTGAAGAAATACGGTCTCAAGCCCATGTCCAAGCTGCTCTCCTGGGGTCAGGCGGGCGTGGATCCGAAGATCATGGGCATCGGCCCGGTTCCCGCTTCCCGTCAGGCAATGAAGAAAGCCAATATGACCATCGACGACATGGATTTGATCGAGGCAAACGAGGCTTTTGCCGCACAGTCTGTCGCGGTTGCCCGGGAGCTTCACTTCGATATGAAGAAAGTCAACGTCAACGGCGGCGCACTGTCGCTGGGCCATCCCGTCGGCTGTTCCGGCGCACGGATTATCGTTACGCTGCTGTATGAGATGCAGAAGCGCCCGGAGGCCAAGCACGGCCTTGCCACGCTGTGTGTCGGCGGCGGCCAGGGTGTTGCTACTATCTGGGAAAAGTGTTGATTCCTTCCGATTCCCCTCCCCAAAGGTACCCGGATTGCTCCGGATGCCGGAGAATCATCTCTAAAAAGTCTGCCGCGGTGTTAACCGCGGCAGACTTTTGCTTTTTCAGAAGATCTGCCGCGAAGGGCTGCTGAAGTTCTGCCAGACGGATGCATTTTTGAAGCGGGCGGCCGCGGTTGGCGATACAAAAGCCATGGGTGAAGGTCTGCCGCGAATTTTACCGGATGGGCGGCTTTTCCGGAATGAAGCGGCGAGCCGTCCCATTCTGTGGATTCTGTCCCATGAATGAATTGCCAAAAGGCAGGCAGTTCTGCAGGGCCCCTGTCAATAAAAATACGTTATCGTTTTATAAAGAATAATAATTTTACTTTATAAATGGAAAAGCGTACTATAGGACACGCCCGGCACGGCCGGAGAGAGCGCCCGTGCAAAATTATGCGGGAGGGAACGGAGAGAATGAAATATGAGTTGGGGAAAAAGAAATCTGCCGGGTATTTTGCTGAGCTTTGCCATAGCGGTGCCGTCCTGGATTCTGGGAGGGCGGTTTCCCGTAATTGGCGGCCCGGTCATTGCGATTCTGGCGGGCATGATTGTTACGCTGCTGATAAAAGAAAAGGGCGGACTGGACAGCGGCATCCGCTTTGTGTCCAAAAAGGTGCTTCAGTGGGCGGTCATTTTATTGGGCTTTGGCCTGAACCTGAATGTGGTGGTGCGGACGGGAAAACAGTCACTGCCGATTATTTTGTGCACCATCACCACGTCTCTGATAATTGCGTGGGGAATGCAGAAAGCTCTGCGGATTCCCGGACGGGTTTCCACGCTGATTGGCGTAGGCTCCTCCGTCTGCGGCGGATCCGCCATCGCCGCCACCGCGCCGGTGATTGATGCGGACGACGAGGAGGTGGCGCAGGCGATCTCTGTAATTTTCTTCTTCAACGTGCTGGCGGCGGTGCTGTTCCCGGTTCTCGGGCATCTGCTGGGCTTTTCCACCACTTCCGGGGAGTCGTTCGGCATTTTTGCGGGTACGGCGGTGAACGACACCTCTTCCGTGACGGCGGCGGCATCTACCTGGGACAGCATGTGGAAGCTCGGAACCGCCACGCTGGACAAGGCAGTGACGGTAAAGCTCACCCGAACGCTGGCGATTATTCCCATTACGCTGGCGCTGGCGCTCCGCCGCGCGCGGCAGGAAAAAAGCCGGGGAGCGGGCGGGAAAAAAGTGAATTTCAGAAAGATTTTTCCGTTTTTTATTCTTTACTTTATTGCCGCCAGTTTTATTACTACTGTGGCAATCGGCATGGGCGTGTCCCCCGCGGCATTTGATCCCTTCAAGACTCTCAGCAAATTTCTGATTGTGCTGGCCATGGCCGCCATCGGCCTGAACAGCAACCTTGTGAAGCTGGTCAAGACCGGAGGCAGGCCCATCGCGCTGGGGGCCTGCTGCTGGGCGGGCATTACCGCCGTCAGCCTGCTGATGCAGTCGATTATGGGGCTGTGGTAAGCTCCGTCGAAAAACCGGAAGCGGCTTTCTTTCAGCGGGCAAAAATTTTATCCCGCGGGATTTACAGGGATTACAACAAAAGACGGCTGCGGAAGGGGAATTTTCCGCAGCCGTCTTTTATGGATTCAAACAGGGCCTGGGCGGACGGATCGCGCCGGGGCTTCGCCTTTCCCGGGGAAAGGCGGAAAATGTGGGGGAATGTTTTTCAGCCGGCAAAATTGAGATTGCAAGCGGCGCGGTTTTGGGTACAATGGAAGAAAGGCTCAAAACGGAGGCGAGCACATGGAATTTCATTTGGTAACATTTTTAATGGTCTGCCAGGAGATGAATTTTACCAAAGCGGCGGAATTGCTGCACATTACCCAGCCGGCGGTATCCCATCACATCCGCTGGCTGGAACAGGAATACGGCGCGCCGCTGTTTCATTATGAGGGGCGGCGGATGTGGCTGACCCCTGCCGGCGTTCTGCTGCGGGACGCGGCCGTTACGATGAAAAACGACGAGGATGTGCTGCGCCGCCGCATCCGGGCGGAGAGCGCCGGCACCGCGATGGTACGGCTGGGCGCTACCCGCACCATCGGGGAGCTGGGCATCGCCGGGACACTGGCGGAATATCTTCGCCGCTATCCGGAGACGGAACTGCAGCTGGAGGTGGATAATACCAACCACCTGCTGGCGGCGCTGCAGGAAGGACGGCTGCAATGCGCCTTGATTGAGGGCTATTACGATCCCCTTCGGTTTGACGCGGCGCAGTACTGCCGGGAGGAATATGTTGCCGTCTGCGCTGCGGGGCACCGGTTTGCCAGGCAGCCGCATGTCCTGCGGGATTTGCTGAAGGAACGGCTGCTGCTGCGGGAGCCGGGTTCCGGCACCAGAGAAATTCTGGAGAACCTTCTGCGCCGGGAAGCCCTCCGGTTCAGCGATTTTTCCCGGGTGACGCAAATCGGCGCCATGCAGGTGATTTTGGAATTGCTGACGCAGGACATTGGCGTCAGTTTCCTTTACCGCATGGCGGCGCGGCGGCTGCTGGCAGAGGGGAAGCTGCGGGAAATCCCGCTGGAGGGGCTGCCGGTACAGCACGATTTTACGCTGGTCTGGGAACGCGGAAGCCGGTATGCCGCCGAATATCAGACGCTGTGCCGCAACCTGCGGGAGGTATCTGCGGCGGTAAAATAGCGGCACTGTTCACACTCTGTCTATATACAAAATCTGCGAAAGCCCTTATAATGAGGACAAATAACAGATTTTCAGACGGGAGGAAAGCGGGAGAATGTCGAACAAAGCGAAGTTGACGGCGGACCCCCCACGGCCGGCGCGCCGGGACGTGCCGGTTTTGGAACCCGCGCCGGAGCAGGGACTGACTGCGGAACAGGTACGGGAGCGGCTGGATTCCGGCTGGGCAAACGAGGCGGTGGAATCGCCGACCAAATCCGACCGGCAGATTATCCGGGAGAATATCCTGACTTATTTCAACCTGATTTTCGCAGTGCTTGGCGTCTGCCTGATTCTGGTGGGCGATTTTACCGATTTGCTTTTTGAACTGCTGGTGGTGGCCAATACCGCTATCGGGATTGTACAGCAAATCCGCTCCAAGCGGACGATTGACAAGCTCTCCCTGCTGTCGGCCGGCCGTGCCACCGCCGTCCGGGACGGTGAACTGACGGCGGTCAAGCCCCACGAATTGGTGCGGGACGATATTGTGGAGCTTTCCGCCGGAGGGCAGGTTCCGGCGGACGGCACCGTGGTCTCCGGGCAGGCGCAGGTCAACGAGGGGCTGATTACCGGCGAAGCCGACGCCATTACCAAAAATCCCGGCGATCGGATGCTCTCCGGCAGCTTTGTAATTTCCGGCAAGTGCCGTTTTCAGCTGGAGCGCGTGGGGGCGGATTCTTACGCCTCCCGGCTGACGCTGGCGGCAAAGAAAGAGAGCGCCCCAGCCAAGTCGGAGATGATGCGCTCGCTGGATCTGCTGATCCGCATCATCGGCGTTGCCTTGATTCCCATCGGGATTCTTCTCTTTTACAATCAATACACGGTACAGCATCTGGGCTTGCGGCAGTCCGTTATTTCCATGGTGGCGGCCCTCATCGGCATGATCCCGGAGGGGCTGTTTGTCCTGACCTCCGTGGCGCTGGCGGTTTCCGTCATTCGCCTGGCGCGGAACAGGACGCTGATTCATGAGATGAGCGCCATCGAGACGCTGGCGCGGGTGGATGTGCTGTGCGTGGACAAGACCGGCACCATCACCGGCCCGGATATGGAGGTGCGGGAGGTGGTTCCCCTGGATCCGGGCAGCTTTCCGGAAGCGGACATCGCGGAAATTCTGGGCGCGTTTTACCGCGCCATGGACGCGGACAACGATACGGCGCGGGCGGTGGCGAACCGCTATCCGGACGGGCCGGACTGGCGGGTAAGCTCCGTGGTGCCGTTTACCTCCGCCGCCAAGTGGAGCGCCGTGAACTTCACGGCGCCGCACGGCACCTTTATCCTTGGCGCGCCGGAGAACGTGCTGGGCAGCGAGTTTGCCCCGCTGGAAAGGCAGACGCGGGAATACGCCCGGCAGGGCTGCCGCGTGCTGCTGCTGGCGCAGGCGGACGGCGCGGCGGAAGGGGCAATTTCCGGTATTGTGATTCCCCTGGCCCTGCTGGTGCTGGAGAACCCCATCCGCAAAAACGCGCCGAAAACGTTCGCTTATTTCCACTCCCAGGGGGTGGAGGTCAAGGTGATTTCCGGCGACAATCCGGTAACGGTTTCCGCCGTGGCGGCGCAGGCCGGCGTGGCCGGCGCGGATGCCTGGGTGGATGCCCGGGAGCTGAAAAGCGATCAGGAGATCGCGCGGGCGATAAAGAAGTATGCCGTGTTCGGCCGCGTGGTGCCGAACCAGAAGCGGAAGATCGTCCGGGCGCTGCAAAGCGCGGGGCATACGGTTGCCATGACCGGCGACGGGGTGAATGACGTGCTGGCGCTGAAGGACGCGGACTGCGGTGTGGCGATGGCCTCCGGGGCGGAGGCCGCCTGCCAGGTGGCGCAGCTGGTGCTGCTGGATTCCGATTTTTCCGCCATGACGAAAGTGGTGGCCGAGGGACGGCGGGTGATTAACAACATCCAGCGGGCGTCCTCGCTGTATCTGGTAAAGAATATTCTCTCCTTCTTCCTCGCTGTGATTACGCTGTTTGCCGGATTCCCCTATCCTTTCGTGCCGATTCAGCTGACGCTGATTTCCGCCCTGACCATCGGCATTCCCTCTTTCTTCCTGGCACTGGAGCCAAATCACGATCTGGTGCGGGGAAAGTTTATGCACAACGTGCTGCGAAGGGCGTTTCCCGGCGGTCTGACGGCGATTATCGTCATTTTGCTGGCGGAGCTGTTTGTGTTTACCTTTGGGCTGAAGCTGGAAGAACTCTCCACTATCTGCGTGGTGCTGATGGGGATCAATGGGCTGATGGTTATCTACTATGCGGCGCGTCCGCTGAATTTTCCACGGACGGTGCTGCTGGTTTCCATGTCCGCCAGCTTTCTGATTGTCACGGTGACGGCGGGCTCCTCATTCTCCATGCATTCGCTGACTTTCGCGGCGTGGCTGGTGCTGGTGGTGCTGGTGGGATTGCTGGTGCCCACGCAGATTGGCTTTGAGAAGCTGTTTGACTATTGCAGCATCCGCATGGCGGCGCGGCGGCAGATGCGGGAAGAATCCCGGAAAAGAAGAAAACGCGTAACATGAGATCAGAATTTCCGGCACGGTTTTCCGTGCCGGAAATTTTTCATTGCCGCTCAGGAATCCTCCCCGATGAAAACCAACCGGGTGTCCGCGTTGGCCTCGCCCAGCCGGTGGGAGATGGACAGCACCGTGCGCCCTGCCGCGGCGCGGCGCAGCGCGTCCAGTACCCGGCGTTCCGTTCCGGCGTCCAGATTCGCCGTGCTTTCGTCCAACAGCAAAATCGGCGGATCGGCGGCCACCGCCCGGGCAATAGAGAGCAGCTGTAATTGCCCCTGGGAAAACAGTCCCTCCCGCATGGGGGTGTCGCAGCCCTGCGGGAGGGCGGCAACGACTTCCGAAAGCCCTACCAGCTCCATTGCCCGGCTTACCTGCGTCGAAGAGACGGCGGGATCGGACAGGGTAATCTGATCCGCCACGGTGCCGGGGACGGCGTGAAAGCTCTGTTCCACGCAGCCGAACAGGGCGCGTTTTTCCGCGTCCGGGATGGAGGCGGCGTCCAGACCGCCGATGGTGACCCGGCCTGCGTTTGGCGCATACAGTCCCAGCAAAAGGCGGAACGCAGTGGTTTTTCCCGTGCCGGTACGGCCCGCCAGCGTGACGGATTCCCCCTCCCGGACGGTAAACGACAGATCGCGCAGTACCGGAGCGCCGTCGCCGTAGCCGAAGGAGACATG
>JBFLFX010000059.1:0-13210 GCA_041859815.1 Dysosmobacter sp.
AAATCGGATGCTCCACAATGACGTCGATGACCGTGCAGCCCTCGTCCACCATGGCATACAGCTCCTGCCGCATGGCAGACACATCGTGGCGGCAGGCGACTTGACGAATCAGACCGGAGGGAACCCGCGAAAAAATATATCCGCGGGGCGTGGCGGAGATGTCCGCGCCGGAAGCACGGAGCAGGGCAATGTCACCGACAATAATCTGACGGCTGACGGAAAAACGGGAGGCGAGAGCAGAGGCGCTGACCGGCTGCTTTGCGGCGCTCAGCACTTTGCGGATTTCAGTTCGCCGTTCCTCTGCGCGCATGAAATCACTCCTTTGGCATTCTTTATTATGGAAGTTTTCTATTAATTTACCACAAATCGCGCCCCGGCGCAAGTGCGCGCGCAGCACAAGACGCTCCCCGGATGAAAAATCAACATCCGGGAAGCGTCTGTAAGTGTCCGGGAACGGATTATCCCAGCAGGTACCGGTACTTGGAGAGCACGGTGACGATCAGATCTTCAATGCCCGCGGGAAGGTCGTTCTTCCCGGCAAGGTCGACCTCGGAAGTCCTGCCGTCCAGCCGAACCAGAACCTTGTCGCCGCCCAGCGGCAGGAAGCCCTGATTCTGGGAGGTTTCCTCGAAACTCTCCCGATCGTGGAACAAGGTGAATTTGTCGCGGTAGGGAGCGGAGTCATAGGGGCAGAATGCGGCGCAGTTACCGCACTCGTTGCACATCCGGTCGATATGCAGAATTTCGTGCCGCCCGTCGGACATTTCGACGGAGACGTTGGCGCGGTTGGGGCAGACGTCCGCGCAGCTCTCACAGACTACATTGCACTTCAGGCAGCGCTCGCTCTCGTACTTGGCGGACTCGCAGAGAATGCCCTTGCGGGCAATGGTTTCCGCACGGGTGGCTTTGGCGCGGGCGGGCATCCGGAACGTGTGCGTCTGACCGATGACGGCGTTGGCAAAGGCCGTCGCGTCTGCAATGCCCTCCACCACCGTTGCGGGGCCGCGCATGGCATCGCCGCCTACCCAGACGTTTTCCACGTTGGTCTTGAAAGCGGGAATGCCCTTGGTGTCCACGGCAATGCCGTTGGACGTGAAAAGCTCGCTGTCCACGCGCTCGCCCACGGCAGAAATTACGGTATCACAGGGAATTTCCACGGTTTCGCCGGTGGGGACGGGCTTCCGGCGGCCGGAACTGTCCGGATCGCCCAGCTTCATCTTCTCGCAGGTCAGCCTGCCGCCCTCCTGCCTGACGGGGGAAACCAGCTCCAGAAACTGTACGCCGTCGGCAATGGCCAGCTCCAGCTCCTGCACGTCGGCGGGCATTTCCTTTTTCGTCCGGCGGTATACCAGCGTGGAGGAGGCGGCTCCGGCGCGCAGCGCGGCGCGGGCGGCATCCATGGCGGTGTTGCCGCCGCCGACCACAGCCACATGACCCAGGGAAACGGATTTTCCGGCCTTTAAATCCTTCAGCCAGCCGATGACCGGCACTACGTTGCCGGAAACGTCCAGCCTGCCGGCCTTCCATGCGCCGCAGGCAAAGAAAATATGGGTATAGCCCATCTTTTTCAGCTCGGCGACAGAGGGCGCGGGCGCGCCGCATTTGACCTCGGCACCCATTTTCAGCATCAGGGCGATATCCTTGTCGATGGCTTCGTCGGAGATGCGGAAGGCGGGGATGACCTGACGGACAATGCCGCCCAGCCGGTCGGCCTTTTCAAAGACGGTACAGGGGATTCCGGCGCGGCCCAGGAAGTAGGCGGCGGAGATGCCCGTGGGGCCGCCGCCGATCACGGCGGCTTTGATGTTGGTGTCGGCGGGCGCGGGCCTTTCCAGCCGATCCATCAGGCGATCATAGCCCCTCTCGGCGGCGACCAGCTTCGTGGCGCGAATGTCCACCGGCTCCTCGTAAAAATTGCGGGTGCATTTAGTCATACAGCGGTGCGCGCAAATGGTGCCGGTGATAAACGGCAGCGGGTTCTTCTCCGTGATCACCCGCAGGGCGGAGGCATACGCGCCCTTCCCTACCAGTTCAATATATTCGGGGATGTCCTGCTGAATGGGGCAGCCGCCCTCGCAGGGCGCGGTGAAGCAGTCCAACAGCGGAACTTTTTCCCAGAGCTTGCGCCGGGGAAGCGGCTTGATGGCCTTCACATGGTATTTGCCGGATCGCGCCGCCAGGGAAAGCGCCTCGATCTTCGCCACGTCCACCTTGGTGAACGGCGCGTAATCCAGCTTCTCCAGCTTTTCGCCGATTTGCCTGAAGCGCTGATAGCCGCCGGGCTTCAGCTCCGTGGTGGCCATGGTGATGGGCCAGATGTTGCAGGCAAAAATCCGATCGATATTGAACGCATCCGCGCCGCCGGCATAGGAGAGGCGAAGCCGTCCGCCGAATTCCCTCGCGATCCGCGCGGCCATCAGTGTGGTCAGCGGGAACAAGGACTTGCCCGCCATGTACATCTCCTCGGAGGGAAGCTCTTTCCGCGTCACATCCACAGGGAAGGTGTTCGACAGCTTCAGGCCAAATTCCAAATGATTCCTGCCGGCCAGCGCCAGCAGGCGGCGGAACATGGGAACGGCGTCCGCATATTGCAGATCCTCGTTAAAATGATGCTCGTCAAAGACGATGTAGTTATACCCCATGGAATCCAGCACGGAGCGCGCGGTTTCATAGCCCAGGATCGTGGGGTTGCATTTGACATAGGTGTGCAGGTGTTTCTTCTCGATCAGATAGGAGGCGATGCGCTCGATTTCAGCCGGCGGGCAGCCGTGCAGCGTGGAGACGGTGACGCTGCGGGAGATATGGGGCGTGATGGAGTCGATATAGGCGCCCTCGCCGGGGAACATGGCGTGAAGAACCCGGATGCACTCCTGGAAAATAGGGGTGTCCTGCGCGTTGATCATGCCGTTGAGGAAGCTGTCGATTTTCTCGCTTTGAATCCCCGCGAGGTCGTAGCCCACGGACATATTGAACACGAACCCGTTGGGATCACCCAAGCCGCAGAGCTTTGCCAGCATCTTGCAGGCACACCACGCTTTCACGTATTCCTCAAATGCCTGCTGAACATAGAGCTCGGTGGACCACTCGCAGTTATAGCACTCGTCTTCCGCGGCAATGCAGGGCTTGTTGACGCATTTGGCCAGTTCGTCGCCGTCCATCTTCTGTACGGTTTTCAGTTCGAAAAACCGCGCGCCGCCGAAATAGCCGGCAATGATGTTCTGCGCCAACTGGGTGGCTGGCCCGGCCGCGGGGCCGAAGGGGGTTTCGATGGTTTCCCCGAAGATCGGCAGCTTCTTTTCCCCGGCGCGGTACGGCTTGTGCACGCCGAATACGGAGCCGTCGCGCTGATATTCGGCGGTAATCCAGATCATCAGTTCCCGGAAGGGAATGGGAATCATGCGTTCAGACATATTTATTTCCTCCTGTTGATTGAGACATCTCAGTATTTTTCATGATTCAGACTGCCCCAGAGCCTCTTGGCGGACTCCAGAACTTTGGCGTTGATGGCGTCTTCGTCGATGTCGACAAATTCGCGGTCGCACATCAGAATCCTGCCGTTGATCATGGTGGTCTGGCACTGCCGACCGGTCATGCCGAAAATCATGTGGCCGTCGATATTGGCGTCGGAGAACGGGGTGAACGGTTTATAGTCCATGACGATGACATCCGCCGCCGCGCCGGGCTTCAGCACGCCCAGCGGCGTTTTAAAGGAGCGGTTGGCAATTTTTGCGTTGTTGTGGAACAGCATGTCCGTGACTTCACACCAGGCGACGTTGGGCAGGCAGGCGTTGTTGCGCTGAGAGCAGAGCGCCACCTTGATGGACTCCAGCATGTCGTTGGTATAGGCGTCGGTTCCCATGCCCAGCAGAATGCCCTTTTTGTACATCGGCAGGATGGGGGAGACGCCTACGGCGTTGCCCATGTTGGATTCCGGGTTATTTACCACCATGGTGTCTGTCGCTTTTATGATGTCCATTTCGTTTGTATTAACGTGGATGCAGTGACCCAGCAGCGTTCTGGGGCCGAGAATATTGTGATCCTGCAGACGCTGCACCGGACGGCGGCCGTAATTCTGAAGAGAATCGTACACATCGTTCATGCCCTCGGAGACATGGATGTGATAGCCCACGCGGCCGTTGTTGGCGGCATTCATCCGATCAAAAGTCTTGTCGGAAATCGTGAACAGCGCGTGGCCGCCGAACAGGGCTTTCAGCATATCGGAGGGGTGGCTCTCGCAGTAGTCGATGAATTCCTTGTTTTCCTGAATGGACTGGAGAGACTTCTCCTCCCCGTCGCGGTCGGAAACCTCATAGCACAGGCAGGCGCGCATCCCCAGCTCCTTTGTGACGTCCGCAATTTGGAAAAGAGAGCCGGGAATCTCACAGAAGGAAGCGTGGTGATCGAAAATCGTGGTCACGCCCTGCTTGATGCAGTCCAGCACCGTGGCGTAAGCGGAGGCTTTGGTGGCCTGCAGATCCAGATGGCGGTCGATGTTCCACCAGGTTCCGTCCAGTACCTCGTAAAAATTGGTTGGATTGTTACCCTTGATGGAGAGACCGCGGGCCAGCGCGGAGTAGATGTGCGTATGCGCGTTAATCAGCCCCGGCATGATGACGCCGCCCTTTGCATCCACAAATTCGGCGTCGGGGTAAGCTGCTTTCAACTGGTCGGTGCTGCCTACGGCGATAATTTTACCGCCGTCCGTCACAACGCCGCCGTCAGGATAATAGCCGGTTCCGCCCGCGTCGCGGGTGATTACTTTTCCGTTTGCCAATAAAATCATGGGAATGAACCTCCTTCAAATTGCTGGATCCATAAAATGGGTAAAAAGAAAAGGCGCCTCAAACCCAAACGGTTTGAAACACCTACCGCAGCACGAAGTGATAGGTGTCAGCCCGTGCGCACAGCACTTCGTTCCAGCTATCATGTTCTGCTTGTATCTGTTATTTTAACTGAATGCATAAAAAAAAGCAAGGAATCATCTGAAAAAAAATCGCAGAGCAATTTGTACAAAACAACTAATTTTACAGGGAACCATCCAAATTGTTTCTGCGTCTTAAAAAGGAGCGTTCACAAATTAGGACTTGAATAATTTTGAAAATGGTGTAATATAGTTTTTAAAATTGTTTTTTAAAGAGCCACCGCAAGAAGAGATGGCCCTCTTGAATTGAGGAGATACTGAAAATGAACAGAATTTTTGCGAGAGCGCAGGATCCGGTGAGCTGTGAAACCCACGCTATTGGGGCGGCGGCGTCTTTTGCGGGCGGCATCCTGTTTTTATTCCGCTCGGTTTATGCGCAGGCGCCCACGCTGGCGGTGGTGTCCGCCATGTGCTTTGCTTTTTCCCTGATGGCGTTATATTCCGCCAGCGCGGTCTATCATTTTTATCCCGGCACCATCCATTCCGGCGGGGTGAAGCGGACGCTGCGGAAGATGGATCACAGCATGATCTATGTGCTGATTGCCGGCAGCTACACGCCGTTTTTGCTGGAGCTTGTCCCGCGTCCCGCCGGAACGCGGCTGTGCGTGATCCTCTGGGGAATTGCCGCTGCGGGCGTGCTGATGAAGATTCTGTGGATTAACGCGCCCCGCGTGCTGACGACGCTGATTTACCTGCTGATGGGCTGGGCGGGCATGAGCATCATTCAATATCTTCTGAAAATCACGCCGGTGTGCCTTGCCCTGATGGCGGCGGGGGGAATTTCCTATTCCGTCGGCGCGGTGCTGTATGCGCTGAATAAGCCGAATATCAACAAGAACTGGACCGCCCACGAGCTGTTCCACCTCTTTATTCTGGCGGGATCGCTGTTCCACTACCTCGCGGTTTTCCTGTTTGTGCTGTAGGGGACTGTACCTGCCGAAGCTCCGCTGGAAAAATTGCCGCCCCTGCCTCTTCGCCGGATTTTGCACCGCGCCGCGTTCCATTTTCCCGCCGGAAGCCTGGGATGCCCGCAAAATTTATTCTGTCCGGCACAAAATTCGTCAAAAATCCAAGCGCCTCGCTTTTTTCAAACAAAATTTTAAAAAAGCCGCGGGATGCCGGTTTTGAACTGTCCCCGGTAAAAACGGACGGTGACGAAACGCCCCCTGAGGTGAAAATAAACGGCCCCAGACTGTGCGAACAGCACAGTCTGGGGCCGTTCAGCCGGTCATTCCGGGAACTTTCCACAGGGGAAACGATTATTTGGTGCCGAAAATGCGATCGCCCGCGTCGCCGAGGCCGGGGACGATATAGCCGTTTTCATTCAGCTTTTTGTCCACGCCCGCGACATAAAGCTCCACGTCGGGATGCTCCCTCTGCACCCGCTCAATGCCCTCCGGGGCGGCCAGAATATTCATCATTTTGATGTGCTTGCAGCCGTATTCTTTCATGAAGCCGATAGCGGCGCAGGAAGATCCGCCGGTGGCCAGCATGGGATCGACGATGATGGCCAGACGCTCTGCGATGTCGGCGGGCATCTTGCAGTAATACTTTACCGGTTCCAGCGTCTTGGGATCGCGGTACAGGCCGATATGGCCCACGCGGGCGGAGGGGATCATGGCGAGGACGCCGTCCACCATGCCGAGACCCGCGCGCAGGATGGGGACGATGGCGACCTTCTTGCCGGCAATGGTTTTGAAAGTATCCGTTGCGATGGGGGTCTTTACTGTGATATCCTCCAGCGGCAGATCGCGGGTGGCCTCATAGGTCATCAGCATTCCAATTTCGGAAACCAGCTCCCGGAAATCTTTGGTGCTGGTATTTTCGTTGCGGAGGATGGTCAGCTTGTGCTCCAGCAGGGGGTGCTTAATAATGTGGACGTTGTCGTTCATATTCCGTGTACTCCTTCTTAAGTTGTATGTTTCCGCAGCCGCTCCGCCTGCGACGGACGCAGGTAGACCGGCAGCAGATCCTGCGCCGACAGAAGCTGCCCGGCCCGCGCCCGATCTTCCGCGACGAGAGCCACGCCGACAGCGGACTGTTGAAGCAGGTGGGAGGGGGCCAAAACGCAGGGGATATGATTTTCCAAAAAATTATTATAACACAGCAGCGCGCCGTCTCCAACGATTATTTTACGCTTTTCGCAATTTTCCAATTCTTTTCGCAGCGCCTCCAGACCGACGGCGCGATCCGGCGTCAGCCGGGAGAGCGTTCCGCCCTCCGCTTCAAAAACGGCGTTATAGAGCTGCCCGCGCCTGGCGTCCATGGCGCAGACGATGATCCCGTCCATCCCCGCGACGCAGCGGGCCATGGCCTCCAGCGTCGAAACGCCGACGACCGGTTTTTCCGCCCCGAAGGCAAGCCCCTTGGCGGCGGATACGCCGATGCGGATGCCGGTAAAGGAGCCGGGGCCGTTGGTAACCGCCACGGCGTCGCAGCCCGCCAGCGCCAGCTCCGCATTTTTCAGCATATCCGCAATCATGGGCATCAGCGTACGGCTGTGCGTCAACCCCGTGCACTGAAAGGCGGAGGCGATCAGCCGGCCGTCCTCCGTGACGGCGGCGGAACAGGCCTTCGCCGAGGTTTCAAGCGCCAGAATTCTCATTTGCGTTTCTCTCCATTCTCCACGGTGATCAGCCGCCAGCCGTCGTGATCGGGATGACGCCGAATCGTCACCCAGACGGTATCCTCCGGCAGCGCGTCCGTCACCCGCTCGCTCCACTCCACGGCGCACACGCCGTCCCGGGCGAGGTAATCCTCCCAGCCGATGTCAAACAGGGCATCCGAATCCGGGAGACGGTACATATCGAAATGGAACAGGGGAATCCTGCCCTCGTATTCGTTGACGATCGTAAAGGTGGGGCTGGTGACCCGGCCGGGACAGCCAAGCCCCCGGGCAAGCCCGCGGGTAAAAGCGGTTTTTCCCATCCCGAGATCTCCCCGGTACGCCAAGACGGCGCCGGGTGTCAGGGAGGCGCCGACTTTTTCGCCGATTGCCTCCGTCTCCTGTTCGCTGTGCGATAGAAATTGTATCATTCCGGATTCTGCCTTCCTATTATTTCCGATTCACAATAAATACCCCTGACAGTATAACACATGGGGAAAGCCCTGTAAAAACAAAATTTGCGCGTTTACAGAACGGGGCGCCTGTGCTATACTTATAAATTACGAATGCAGTTTTGCGCGAATCTGCTAATCTTTTAAGCGGAAACGGAGCCCGTTATGATCAATCGAATCAAACAAAATCTCTCGGATTTTTTCCAGCAGGCCGACCTGATGCTGCTGTCGCTTTGCTGTGCCAGCACGGTGTTTGGCATCGTGCTGATTTCCAGTGCCACACATTACATGGGCACGGCCAGAATGTACCGTTTTGTGCTTGTGCAGGCGGCGGCCATGGTGATCGGCATCCTGATTTATTACCTGCTCTCCTTGGTGGATGTCGAGATTCTGGTGCGGAAGTGGAAGTGGATTTTCCTTTTTAATGTGGGTTTTATCTGCATGCTGGTGCCGCTGGGCGTCAGCGACAACACCGGCAACCGCGCGTGGATTCGGCTTCCCGGCATCCCCGTGGGCATCCAGCCCGCGGAAGTCGTGAAAATCACGTTCATTCTTCTGCTGGCAAAGCAGTTGGAGTGGACGTGGGATCAGCGGCATGAGCTGAAGAGCTTCCAGTCGGTTTTTCCGCCCGCGTTTCACCTGATCTTCATGATGGGGCTGATTTATGCGGTTTCCAACGACATGGGCAGCGCGCTGGTTTATGCGTTTATCTTTATCTGCATGGCGCTGGTGGCGGGCATGGCGTGGCGCTGGTTTGCCATCGGCTTCGGCGCGGCGGGCGCGGTCATGCTGGCATTGTATAAAATTGGAAAGATTCCCTCCTATATGATCGATCGCTTTCACGCCATTGCCGACCACGGTTTTCAGCCGCAGAGGGCGGGCTGGCAGCAAACGCGCAGCTTGCTGGCGCTGGGTTCCGGCCGTATTTTCGGACAGGGGCTGTTTCACGGCACGCAGACGCAGAGCGCCAGCAGCGCGTCGCTTCCCGCCCGGCATACGGATTTTATTTTTGCCGCGGCGGGCGAGGAGTTGGGCTTTGTCGGATGCCTTGTGATCATTGTGCTGCTGGCAGCCATTATCCTCCGCTGCCTGTATGTTGCCAAATGTGCCCGCACGCCGTATTCCGCTTATATCTGCGTGGGCATGGCGGCAATGCTGATTTTTCAGACAGTGGAAAATATTGGAATGTGCCTGTTTGTCATGCCGGTGGTTGGTCTGACGCTGCCGTTTTTCAGTTACGGCGGCTCTTCCATTGTGACGCTGTACGCGGCGATGGGCATTGTGTCGGGCATCAAACTCCGTTCCATCCCGGATCGCGCGCCGGGAAGACCCATCCGCAATCCGCTGATTAACGGATAAAAAAAAACAGCCGAATTTCGCAGAACCGGAAAAGTGCTTTTCCGGTTCTGTTTTTTTTCGCATAATTTTTCAGGAAGCGAAAACAATACTTCTATCTGAAAGAAGGAGGTCGTTTTTTGCATGAAAACACAGAAATGGAAGCGAATCACGGCGCTGATGCTGACGGCGGCACTGGCGCTGGCCACCCCCGCGCTGGCACTGTTCGGGAAGAAAAGCGTAAAGACCGCCGTGAAGGCGGACGCCCCGGTGGCCCGGGAAATTGAAGCCGTCACCTATCGCAACATCCCGTATTACGCGCAGTTTTTGGCAGCGGATGGAGACGGGGAAACCCTGACGTTCAAGCTGCGGAGCAAACCGAAGCACGGCACGGTCAAGATCTCCGGCGCCGAATTTGTGTACACGCCGAAAAAAGAGAGAACCGGATCGGATTCTTTCACGTATGTGGCGCGGGACAGTAAAGGGCATACGTCGGCGCCTGCCACGGTCAGCGTGGAGGTCAAAAAGACCCGCAGCGGCGTGACCTACTCCGATACCAGCGGCTGCCATGCCGCCGCCGCGGCGCAGCAGCTGGCGGAGGATGGAATCTTTACCGGGTCAAAAATCGGGAACCGCTGCTTTTTTGAACCGCAGCGTCCGGTTTCCCGCAGCGAATTCTTGGCGATGACCATGGAGACGGCGAAAATGGCGCCGGAAGCAGTATCCATGACCGGATTCTGTGATGACGCGACAATCCCGGCGTGGGCAAAAGCCTATGCGGAAACGGGACTTGCGGGCGGCCTTGTGAAAGGCATGAAAACCACGGACGGCGTGGCGTTTCACGGTGAAAAAGACGTGACCTTCAACGAAGCCGCCGCCATTCTCAACCGCGTTCTGGCGGTTAACAATGTGGATTTGCAGGCGTGGTACGCGGAACGTCACGCCGTGCCGTCCTGGGCGGCACAGGCGGTCGGCAATCTGGAATCCGTCAATGTGATGGCGGCCGGCAGCTTTGGCAGCCGTACGCTGAACAACCGCATGACCCGGGCGGACGCAGCGTGTATGCTGGCGGCTGCCGCAACGCTCCTCCGCAGCCGTGACACCGGCGTGTTCGGCTGGCTGGATCTCCGCAAATGAAAAAGTATCAGCCGCTCTGTAAGTTGCAGAGCGGCTGATGCTTTTTCAGATGTTTCCAGCTTTGCGGCGGGGGAAGTCTTCAAATGCCTCTTTTTCCCACTTTCCCAACAGCATCAAAGGGGAGGCCGCAGCCGCACAGCGCTTCGTGGCCAAGGCGGCGCCCGCTCTGCTTTCCTGTCCGGACGGATGACTGCCCGCGGCCATGCGCCGCTTTCTGCGTTGGGCACGGATTAAACCGTGCGCTGCAATGTTCTGCGGCTTTGGGAGGCAGAGCTTGTTCTCGCGCATAAGGGGGATGCCCTTTTTAAAGCCGAAAGGATCATTCCTGCAGAACTGCTTGCCGCCGGGTCCATTGCCCGCAGCAATTTTGACAACGCGGAACTTATCCACGATAGTCGGCGCTTTAAAAATAGCGGCAGTACGGCAGCCCTGTCACCCTATCCGCCGCTCCAGCCGCAGTCTTTCTCTCGGCTTTTTTCGGTGGTAATTGTCCTTCGCCGGACAGACTTCGTCAATACCGAGACTCTCTGTTCCGAATCGCAGCGGCCACAGGGGGGGGGCAGACGTGTGGGCGCTCCCGCTTCTGCCCCCCGTATCATGACCATTTTGCCTGAAGCCCATCCCCTCAGATTCCGGCAGGTGAAGCATTTTCTCCCTCTATGGACTGCTCACTTATCAGGCTCCATTTTTTGAGCAGACTTATTTTTTTGCGCCCGTTTTTGCTTTCTTTTTATCGTTTCCAGGCCTAAACGAATCAGTTCAATAGTAGATTGATTGCGGTTCGCATAGCGATTTTCAAAGCGAAAATCTTCTATTTCCTGAAACATATCGTCGTCTAACGTGATGGAGTATCTGGGCTTTTCGGTTGCCATATTATCACCTCCAGCTATATTGTAACATCAGTTCACCACTAATGCAATAGGTGAAATATTGTCGCTTTCCCCAATTGACAAGAGAACCACCAAACCACTATAATAACCAGAGAACCACTAAACCACCAAGAGAGGAAGTGAAAAAAATGGCCGTAAAAAACAAACGGCTTATGCTAACCGTGCCGAAAGACCTTGAAAAAGACGTTGCCGGTGTTAAAAGGGATTTGTTTGATCACAAGCCCTATTCGGAGATGTATCGTCAGCTAATCCGACTGGGCTTGGACACGCTTAAAGGCGATAAAGAGGGTGCGAAAAATAAGATTTCAGCGTAGACCTGAAGACGTTCTGTCCGCCACAAAGCTGGAATCCCCACTTTTTGCCGACGGCTTTTTATGAGTTTATCAGCCGGTTGGGCAGTGACCGTCCTCCCGCCGGTTTTTTGAAAAAGACTGGCGGGAGGACGGTGGAGGCAGCCAACAATTCCGATGAACCTGAAACATAAGAATAAATTTAAAGAAAGCACAATCAAATAGATTAAGTCCTGCTTCTTTTACGGGAACGCGCGGATGTAAAAAACAAGTGCCTTCCGCAGGACGATCAAAAAACGCAGGATTTAGTATCTGGATCGCTAAATATACCTGTGTAATTGTTCGAAAAGCCTGTTTTATCGTACATTATTAAATATCTTCTATGCAATGAAAGACTTGCCAGGGTACTTTTTTCAGCAATTTTGAATGAGAGGAGGGGGGGGGGGATCATTGCCCGCTTGCCACGCATAAAAAATTTCAATAAGGAGGAAAGGTCAATGTCTGAAAAAACAGAGATCGGGAGCCGGAGTCCCTCGGAGAATCCGATGGAAAAGAAGAAAATGATCGGAGCGCTGGACGTCGCGCTGCTCGTAATTGTTTCCGTGCTCGCGTTCAACAACATTCCGCGTTGCTTTTATCAAATGGGATATGCGGCCATTCCTGTGCTGATTATTGCGGCCATCCTGTTCTTTATTCCCTATGCATTCATGATTTCAGAATACGGTTCGGCGCTCAAAGATGATGTCGGAGGCATTTACAACTGGATGGAGAGAGCCCGGGGCATCAAATATGCGTTTATGCGTTTGTGGGAATCGTCATGTGGTATATCGGGCAGTTGATCTGGATGATTCAAACATTTATTTCTATTTGGATTCACTTCTCCGCCATTCTGTTTGGCGGAGATACGACCTCCAAGTGGTCATTTTTTGGCCTCAATGCCAATGAGAGCGTCGGATTGCTGGGTATCTTGGCGGTTATCCTGATGTCGATCGTCGCGGCCCACGGCCTAAAGGATGTCGTGCGGATCTCCAATATCGGCGGCATCTCCGTCCTCGCTCTGAACGTTGTCCTTCTGGTCTGCGGTTTTATTGCGCTGGCCGTCAGTCACGGCCATGTGGCGCAGCCCATTACCGCTTCCGCCTTTCTCCACTCTCCCAACCCAAGCTATCAGAGCGCGGGCGGCGTGATTGCGTTCCTTGCCTTTGCCATTCTGGCCTACGGAGGCACGGAAACCGTCGCATCCGTCACGGATCAGACGAAGGATGCGGGAAAAAACTTCCCCAGGGGCATGATCGGCGCGGCTGTTGTCATTACCATCGCCTACTGCCTGGGAATTTTTGTGGTGGGCCTTTTTACCAACTGGGGGAAAATGAACAGCCAGATTAACATGGGCAATGCGGCCATCATTGTCATGAAGAACCTCGGCTATACGCTGGCAGTCGGTTTCGGCGCCGGAAAAGCGGCGGCGATCACCGTTTCCGAGTGGTTCGCCAGAATTGTGGGACTGTCCTTGTTCCTCACTTACCTGGGCGGCCTCGTGGAAACCCTGTACTGTGCTCTGAAGGCGGTGGTGCAGGGCA
>JBFLFX010000060.1:0-12860 GCA_041859815.1 Dysosmobacter sp.
GTGATGCCCAGCGCCGTGACGGCACAGCTGACAACGGTGTATGCCACGTCCAGCAGGTGCTCTTTCATTGTTGTAGTTTTCATCTTGACACCTTCTTTAAAAAATCGGCCGTTTCTTGATTTTTATAGTATTTCAGCGCTATTCAGCGTAACATCAGGCAGATCAAAAGTCAACCTGATTTCCTGCAACAAAATTTGACGTTTCTTTTCTGAAAAAATGGGAATCTGAACAATTCCGAGTATTTTTTATGAAATGTGAAACCGGGGAAGGCGCATGCGCCTTCCCCGGTCCGTTTAAAAGCCCGAAATCAAATCGGGAGTCATTCGTTTCAGCACTTCCTGTGCCAGATGAACTGCGTTTTCATAATCGAACCACGAGGAGATGCCGTAATGCGTGTGCGCGTAGCGCACGGGAATTCCGATCACGATGACGGGAACGCCTTTGCCGGTCAGGTGAATCGGCGCGCCGTTGGTGGAACCGCCTGAGCGCACCGCATCCTGTACGGGAATCGACAGATCTTCCGCCAAATCCAGCGCATAACGCTGGAAGCGCGGATTGGTAATCATGCGCGCATCAATGTGGCGCAGCATCGGTCCGTGCTTCAGCGCCGTCTGAACCCGGTAAGGCTCCAAACAAGTGTCATCCGCGGGACAACCTTCGAATACAATGGCAATATCCGGACGAATGACCTGCGCCGTGACCACGGCGCCCCGGGCGCCGACTTCCTCCTGCACGGAAAAGGCGGCGGTCACATCCACGGAAAGCGCTTCCTGCGTCAGTCCGCCCAGTGTATCCAGAATCGCCGCACAGCCCAGACGGCAGTCGAAGGCCTTTCCGATCATCAGATCATGTGCCTCCTGATAGGTAAAAGCCGCTTCCGGAACCACGGGTTCGCCCACCCGGACGCCGAAGTCGCAGATGGCCTCTTCCCGGGAGGTGGCGCCCACGTCCACGGTGATGCTGTCCATCTCCAGCGGCGCGCGGCGCTCCTGCTCCGTCATAAAATGCGGCGGCTTGCTGGCGGTCAGCCCGGGAATATACGCGCCGGAGCGCGTGCGAACGCGTACCCGGTGCGCCGGGACGTTGGAGCTCACCCAGCCGCCCAGCGGCAGAATGCCCAGCGTGCCCTCCGGATGAATACACTGCACCAGAAAGCCCACCTCATCGGTGTGGGCGTCCAGCTGCACCATCGGGCGGGTCCGGGTGTTCCCCGTCCTGCGGAGGTAGAGATTCCGCATGGAGTCCACACGGGTTTCCCCCAGAGCTTTTGCATAGGGCATAATGGCTTCCACCGCCTCGTCCTCAAACCCGGAGACGCCGCTGGCGTCGGAAATCCGGGCGATCATCCGTAAAGAAGTCTGCTTGTCCATCGAATTCCTCCTTGCTCATCTATTGGAAAATAGGATATAAGTTCCGGCGCGGAAAATCAGAGATTCAGATAGGCCATGACCAGCTTCATGGTGTTCATCAGACCGTCCCTGTGTGTACGCTCCATGCCGTGGGAAGCCTGAACGCCGGGGCCGATGAGTGCCGCCCGGGTGTCGTTGCCGGCTGCCTGGTAGGCGGCCGCATCGGAACCATAGTGCGGATAGATATCCACGGCAAAGTCCAGGCCGTTTGCTTTGGCCAGATTGATAAGCCGGGTGGTCATTTCATAATCATAGGGGCCGCAGCTGTCCTTGGCGCAGATGGAAACCTGCTGTTCCGTACAGCTGAGATCATCGCCCACACAGCCCATATCCACCACCAGAAGCTCCTGAATCCCGGCGGGCAGAGCGGAGGCGCCGTGGCCCACTTCCTCGAAAACGGTGAAACAGATGTCGGTGCGGTAAGCGGGCTTCAGGTTGTTGTCGCGCATGATCCGCAGCAGAGTCAGCAGCAGCGAGGCGCAGCCCTTATCGTCAATAAAGCGGGACTTCAGATAGCCGCTGGGCGTGAAAACGGTTTTGGGATCATAGCAGATGTAGTCGCCGGCGGAAATGCCCAATTTCTGCACATCTTCCTTGGAATAGACCGGTTCATCAACACGGACATACAGATTCCGCTCGTCCCGCGGGCGGGACTTGGCATCGTCATAGACATGAACGGAAGGAGACAGGGACAGAATGGTGCCGGTGTATTTCCTGCCGTCGCGGGTGTAGATGTTGCAGTATTCACCGGGCAGAGAGGGCAGCAGCGGGCCGCCGATGGGAGTGATCATCAGTTTGCCGTCGGAGGAAATGGAGCGCACCATCAGGCCCAGCGTGTCCACGTGCGAGGACAGCGCTACAGTCGTATCGTTGTTGACCCCGTCCACCGTGACTACCAGAGTCCCCTTATTGTAGCGATGATACGGATAGCCGATGGAAGATGCAATTTCCTCTACCCTGGAGATTGCGCCGGCGGTAAAACCGGTGGGACTGTCAACAGAGAAGATCCGCTTTACAGTGTCCTGATAAATTTCCTGATATTTTTTTACATCAACGGTACTCATAAAGAAACCTCCTAAAAAATATAAAAATAACTAATTATGGCTAAAAAAACAAGTAAAAAGTGCCTAAAAACAAGTAAAAATTTATTTTATACGAGAAGATTGCTGAAAATTTAACGAGAAAACGAGCGAAATTTATTGAAATTCACGGTGAGACATGGTACATTAGGGATACTGCTGGCGTGGATATTTGCACCCACTGTAAATAATCTACAATAGAAGTGCAGGTATTGTCAACATCTCCCCCACTTGAAAATTGCATATTGAGGAACGGAACTCAGTCAGGAAAGGAAGTGATTTTATGCCGGAACTGGTATTCAGAACCCTGCGGGAAGAAGTTACGGATGCTATCCGCATGAAAATCCTCAAGGGTGAAATCGGGATGGGGGAAAGAATTATTGAGCAGGATATTGCCAGTGAACTCGGCGTCAGCCGCGGCCCGGTGCGGGAAGCGCTCCGCCAGATTGAACAGGAGGGATTGATTCAGTATACCCGGAATGTCGGGTGTTCCGTAAAAAAAATAACGGTGGAGGACATTTATGACATCTATTTGCTGCGCGCCAATTACGAGATCCAGGCGATTAAGCTGTGCCGCGGCAAGCTGACGGAGGAAACGCTGGAACAAATGGAAGAGGAGCTGACATGCATGAAAATGCTGACGGAGACATCCTTTTCAACTGCGATCTCCTATGATAACGCCTTTCACGGCGCCATGGTGAAGCAGGTTGGGCTTCCCCGGCTTTACGCGGCATGGGAAAACCTGAACTCCGGCAACGTCATCAGCTATTACGCGGGGAACTCGGATTATGACGCGGCGGTGAACCGCCAGTATGCCATTCACAAAAAGCTCATCGATGTGTGTCGTACAGGGGATACCCGGATGATGTGCAGGGCCGTCATGGATCACTATATGAGCACCATTCACCGCCGGCTGCACGAGCTGGGACAAAGCGAGGACATCTTCCCCTATCCGATGGACAATCTGCTGTAAAAAAAGAAACCGTAAAATCGAACGCCATTCACCAATGCGTATTGGAAAAGCGCATTCAGTACTCTGCTATCACTGAAATTATGGGAGTGGGAGGAATCAATTTTGGCAAGGTTTATTTTGAAACGAATCGGGTATATGTTGATTACCCTGTGTGTCGTTATTACATTGACGTTCTTCATGGTTCACAGCATCCCGGGCGATCCGCTGTCCTATATGGCAAAGAACCTGCCCGCACAGACCCGCGCAAACTACTATGCGAAATACGGCTTGGACAAACCCGTCGGCCAGCAATACCTCATTTTTATGAAACGGCTTATTACCAAAGGCGATCTGGGCGAATCCATTCGTTATCCCGGACGCAGCGTATCCCATACCATTGCGCACAACTCTAAAATTTCCGGACTGAACGGCGGCGTCGCGCTGGGCCTTGGCCTGGTCATCGGTGTCCTCCTGGGCATTGTGGCCGCGCTCAATAAAAATAAATGGCCGGATTATGTTGTGATGTTTATCGCGATACTGGGAATTACCATACCGGTCTTTGTGCTGGCGGCAATCTTTCAGTACGTGTTTACGGTCATGTGGCAGATCCTGCCGACAACCGGCTGGGGCGCTCCTAAATATATGGTGCTGCCGGTGATTACGCTGAGCTTCGGCACCATTGCCACCTATGCCCGTTATGTCAAGTCCAGCATGCTGGATGTGATGAGCCAGGACTACATCCTTACGGCGGAGGCAAAAGGCCTTTCCCGTGTCGGCATTATTCAGCACCACGTCCTGCGCAATGCGTTCCTCCCCTGCATCACTATTCTCGGCGGACAGATCGCCGGCATCTTCACCGGATCCTTCATCGTGGAAAAGATCTTCTGCATTCCCGGCCTCGGCTACTACTATGTCAGTGCGATTTCCGACCGTGACTATACCATGGTTCTGGGCACCACGATTTTCTATGCCGCTCTGTTCGTGATTTGCCAGCTGCTGATCGACATTCTGTACGGCGTCCTGGATCCCAGAATGAAAGTCAAAGATTAATTGTGAGGGGAGAATGAATATGAAAGCACCGAATTCAAAACCCGCGGGCCCGGCTGCCGAAAATGTGGAGGCTCCCGCTCCGATTACAAAGGATCAGTTTAAGATTATCGGCATCGACATGAACAAGGGTGAGAGCATCGCCCGTCCGAGAATCGGCTATTGGAAAGACGCATGGCGCCGCCTGAAAGAGGACAAAATTGCGACGCTTGCCCTGATTATCCTGGTGGTGCTGATTATCATGGTGATCATCGGGCCGTATCTGGACGGTTACAATTATGCTTCCGTTGACAATAATATGGTCAACCATGCGCCCAATGCCGCCCACTGGTTTGGAACGGACGCTCTGGGCCGCGACCTCTTCGCCAGAGTCTGGAAGGCCGGCCGCGTTTCCATGACAATCGGCCTGATCGGTGCCGCCGTCGCCACGATTGTGGGCTGCATCTACGGCGGCATCTCCGCTTACTTTGGCGGCGTCGTGGACACCATCATGATGCGTATCGTTGAAATCCTGTACAGCATTCCGTATCTGCTGATTGTAATTCTGCTTTCCGTCGTGCTGAACAGCCGCAGCATGGGCACGCTGATACTGGCTTTGTGTATCACGGGATGGTGCGACACGGCGCGACTTGTCCGAGGGCAAATGCTTCAGCTGAAAAGCCAGGAGTTTGTTCTTGCGGCCAACGCGCTGGGCGTCAGCCCATGGAAGTCCATCGTCCGTCATCTGATCCCCAATACGCTGAGCGTAATTATTGTTGCCATCACTTTCGATGTTCCGGGCTATATCTTCGCCGAGGCATTTTTGAGCTACCTCGGCCTGGGCATTAGGGCGCCGGGTACGAGCTGGGGCTCACTGTGTTCCGCCGCACAGGCAGTCTTTATGTTCTATCCGTACCAGATGTTCTTCCCGGCGCTGATGATCGCGCTGACCATGCTCTGTTTCACGCTGTTGGGCGACGGCCTGCGGGACGCGCTGGATCCCAAACTGAGAAAGTGAGGACGCACAGATGAGCGAAAAGATATTGGAGGTTAAGGACCTGAATGTGTCCTTTAATACATACGCAGGTGAAATCCGCGCAGTCCGCGGCGTCAGCTTTGAGCTGAACAAGGGGGAGACGCTGGCGTTTGTCGGCGAGTCCGGCTGCGGCAAGACCGTGACGGCAAAAGCCGTGATGCGCCTTTTGAGCCCCCCATTCTCCGTAATTAAGGAAGGATCCGTGATTACCTACAAGGGCAAAGACGTTGTCCATATGACAAAGAAAGATCTGATGAACTACCGCGGCGCGGAAATCAGCATGATCTTTCAGGATCCCATGACGTCTTTGAACCCGACTATGAAAATCGGCAAGCAAATTATGGAAAATCTGATCCTGCACCGCCATATGAGCAAGTCGGAGGCGCATAAAGAGGCCATTCACCTGCTGAAGGTTGTGAACATCCCCAGCCCGGAAACCCGCGTGGACAGCTATCCGCATGAGCTGTCCGGCGGCATGCGCCAGCGCGTCATGATCGCAATTGCCCTGGCCTGTGATCCGAGCATTCTGATCGCCGACGAGCCTACCACCGCTCTGGACGTGACCATTCAGGCGCAGATTATGGACTTGCTGAGGGATCTGAAGGATCGTCTGGGCACCGCCATCATTCTGGTGACCCATGACCTTGGCGTTGTGGCGAACTTTGCCAACCGCGTGCAGGTCATGTACGCCGGACAGGTGATGGAGCGCGGCACCGCGGAGGAGATTTTTAACGATGCCCGCCATCCGTATACCTGGGCGCTGCTGAGCTCCGTTCCAGATATGAGCGCTTCCGGAAAAGAAGAGCTCTATTCTCTCACCGGCACGCCGCCGGATCTGATTCTGCCGCTGAAGCACTGCCCGTTTGCAGCGCGCTGCGAATACTGCATGCCCATCTGCAACGAGCGCAGCCCGGAGGAGACGGTTCTCAGCGGAACCCATCGGGTCAGCTGCTGGCTCCAGCATCCGGATGCACCTGAAGTAACAGGATTCCATGGAAAGAAGGCGCGGGTATGAGCGAGGGGAATACGAACGTCAATCGGGACGAAGTCCTGATCGAGGCGGTGGATCTGTGCAAGTATTTTAAAGTCGGCAGAAAGAAGATCCTCAAGGCGGTTGACCATGTCAACCTGCGGATTCGCCGCGGCGAGACGCTTGGCCTCGTGGGCGAATCCGGCTGCGGCAAAACGACCTGCGGGCGCACCCTGATTCGGATGTATGATCCGACTGCCGGGAAAATTTTGTTTAAGGGCGAGGATATTTCCAAGTTTTCCGGCAGGAAGCTGCTGGGCTTTAAGAAAAGCGCGCAAGTGATTTTTCAGGATCCGTACGCCTCGCTGGATCCCCGCATGACCATCGGTGAGATCGTCAGCGAGGGTCTCGACATCCACTTCCACCTTTCTGAAAAAGAGAAAACGCAGAGAGTGAACGATCTGCTGAGGAAGGTCGAATTGACTCCCGACTTCTCCAACCGCTTTGCGCATGAGCTGTCCGGCGGCCAGCGCCAGCGCATCGGCATTGCCCGCGCGCTGGCGGTAGAGCCGGAGTTCATCGTCTGCGACGAGCCGATTTCCGCTTTGGACGTCTCCATTCAGGCGCAGGTTGTCAACCTGCTAATCGAGCTCCAGCGTGAAATGGGGCTGACCTATCTCTTCATCTCCCACGATTTGTCCATGGTCCGGCATATTTCCGACCGTGTCGGCGTGATGTATTTGGGCAACATGGTGGAGGTGGCAAAGAACGTCGAGCTTTATGACGCTCCGCTGCATCCCTATACCAAGGCGCTGATTTCCGCAATCCCCACGGTCAACACGGCTGGCTCCACCAGAAAGCGCATCAAGCTGGAGGGCGAGGTTACCAGCCCCATCAACCCAAAACCGGGCTGCCGTTTCCGCACCCGCTGCCCGTATGCAACAGAGCTGTGCGGCAAAGAAACGCCGCAGCTTGAAGAAGTGAAACCGGGACATTTTGTCGCCTGCTATCGCTGCAAGGAGCTGAATTCCCTGTAATTATTCATACGAGTCCGCGGGAAGCGGCGATTCCAGAGAAAATTCGCGCGTTTGATTTATACGGACGGAAGGGCTTCCCGATTCGGGAAGTCCTTCCGCCGGCGGGCTGCGTTCCCCGTTTATCCGCAGCCGGGTTGAGTATCTGCGGCGGATTTTGGAGAAATTTCTGCGCGGGAAGCCCAATTTGAAATTTTACCGATGGCGCTGCTTTTAAAATCTGGGCCGGAAACGGCGTTCCCTATGGTAAAATGGCGCCGGACCGCATAAGATTTGTTGATCCTCAGATAAAGAGGGCAATGCTGCCTCTGTTTGGAGAATCCGGGAAGCCCCGTTTTTTCAAACGCTCCGGAAGGAGGGATCTGCTTCGGGAACGCTGAATTCCGGCCGGATCACGGCGGCAGAGTCAGGAAAGGGGCTGCCGCAATGACTTCCAAAGAAAATGCGGCATTTTTTCCGCGAGATTTACCGCCGGATCCCCGCCGCGTACCGACGGCCATAGAAGGCATGAATGGGCAGACGCCGGGACACCTCGGCCTGCTGGAATGAGACTCAGGCAAAGAAGTGTGCCGGCTGTTCCCTGTCAAGATCCTGAGACTCAAAACAGATAAAACCGGACGGCAGAAGCGGAAAACAGCGCACAGGACTGTGACAGGAAACTCCCGGAAGGAAAAGCGCGGGATTGGCGACGCTTTAAAAAAAGCTGTTTTTCAATAAAGCGGAGAGAAGAAATTAAAAAAAACATCCGCACGATGCGGAAATATGCGCAGCAAAACGGTATAAGATTTGTTGGGATCTTCACCCGAGAGTGTCTTTCTGCGGAGGATATTTGTCCATATTTAACAAAAACTTAAAAATTTTATATCAATTTTCACCAATTTTACCAAAATATACACAACACATTCATTTTATTCTTGTAAAATTACACGAGGTGTTGTAATATGAATGAGTAATCCACTCGCATGGTCAAGAATGGGTTATCTGACTCCCGCCTTTTCCATTGCACCGCACGGGAGGCAGATCAATTTGGGGAAAAGTCGAAAGGAGCAAGAAAAGGAATGAATCTCAAAAAATTGTCTGCGGCTCTGCTCGCTGTTGCCATGGTCGGGAGCCTGGCAGCCTGCGGCAGCAAATCCTCCAGTTCTTCCGGAAGTTCCAGCGGGACTTCCAAGTATGACGCGGATCAGACCCTCACGGAGAACTTGGGTCAGGAACCCGCGACCATGGACCCCTCCAAAGCAACTGACCTGTATGGCATTCAGATTATCTTGGATACAACGGAGCCGCTGACTCGCAACGAGCAGCAGAAAGACGGATCCAACAAGATTACTCCCGCCGGCGCAAAGAGCTGGGAGAGCAACACCGATGGATCTGTGTGGACGTTCCATCTGCGCAAGAACACCTGGAACGACGGCCAGGCCGTTACCGCGCAGGATTATGTTTACGGCGTACAGCGCCTGATGGATCCGAAGACCGCTTCTCAGTACGGCTACATGCTGTCCTGCCTGAAGAACGGCGATGCGGTGAACACCGGCAAGATGGCTGTTGATCAGCTGGGCGTAAAGGCCATTGACGACAGCACCCTGCAGTTTACGCTGCAAGCCCCCACCCCGTATTTCCTGTCTCTGAGCTACACCAACTTTATTCTGCCTGTCCGTCAGGACATCGTGGAGAAGTACGGTGACAAGTACGGCGCTGATGCAAATACCCTGATCTCCTGCGGCCCCTTCCAGGTAAAGAGCTGGACGCACAATTCTGAGATCATTTTGGTCAAGAACGAAAAGTACTGGGATAAGAAGAGTGTCCATCTGACCAAGATTGACTACAAGATCATCACCGATGAAACCGCCGGCTACAACTCTTTCGACAATGGCGGCATCGACGTCTGCGGCGTCGGCGATCCCGAGTGGCTGAAGCGCTTCCGCGCAAAGAAGGGCGTAAAATACGTCTCCTATGTCAGCCCCAGCACCAACTTCGATTTCTTCAACACCAAGGATAAGCTGTTTTCCAACGTCAATATCCGCAAAGCGTTTACACTGGCGGAGAACCGCAAAGATCTTGCGAAGACCATCTTCCGCGGCATGCGTGAGCCGGCTTACAGCTGGATTCCCGCGGGCGTTGACACCGGCAAGCTGGGCGATTTCCGCAAGCAGGTGAACGAAGAGCCGTTGAAGCAGCTGCAGAAGGAAAACCCCGATCCCAAGGCACTGCTGCTGAAAGGCATGCAGGAACTCGGCCTGGGCAGCGATCCCTCTAAGATTACCGTTACTTACAGCACCGGCGGCACGGATCAGTGGTCCCGCAACTACGGCGAATACCTGCAGCAGATGTTCGAGAAGTCTCTGGGCGTAAAGATCGAGCTGGACTACAACGAATGGGCAACCTTCGAGTCCAAGGTCAATCAGGGCAACTACCAGATGGCTGGCGAAGCTTGGAGCATCGACTACAACGATCCGATGGCAATGCTGCAGATCATGACTTCCACCGCGAACACCATTCCCACCGGCTGGAAGAACGAGAAATTTGACAATCTGGTCAAGCAGGCCAATACCGAGATGGATGAGAGCAAGCGCGTTCAGATGTACAAGGAAGCGGAAAGCATCCTCCTGTATGATGACTGCATCCTCTGCCCGACTGTCAACCGTGTGGTTTACCGCGTCTCCTATGATTATGTGAAGAATATGCCTACTAACTACTTCGCATACAATAGCTGCGTTGATAAGTACACTTATATTTCCGGCCGTAAGTAATCGAATTTGATTTCATGCGGAGTATCCGGTAAAAACGAGAAAAGCGGCCTCCTGTAATAAGGGAGGCCGCTTTTTTTGTCAAGTGCGCCCGGTTGCCGTTGAAAACATCCGGAAATCGGCTGTGGAATAATACCCGGCCGGGCCGGCCGGAGAAAAGGGCTGAAAGGGAAACTTCCCTTCCAGCCCGCATTGCCGTGGAATTTGAAAAACCTACAGAAGTCGGAAAGAGATTTCCCGCTTCCCGTGCCATTAATTCAGGCGGACTTCTCTGGCCTTTTCCGGCTGAAAGTATCCCTTCAGGTCATACTTATTGTAGCCGGAGAAATCGGACAGGACACGGCCCTTCAGCGAATAGCTGCGGATAAAGCGCTTGCCGTCCACCGACGTCCAGTTTTCCGCATCCCAGCTGAGGTAGCCGTCCTCATCTGTTTTCTTCTCTGCAAAAATCAGATCCACCTGACGGTTGTGGTTGGCGATGAGATCAATCAGTTCTTCCGTTGTCAGATCTTTTTCGTCCTTTGCAATCAAGTCAATTACTTTCATAATTTTTACTCCTTAGCCCACATAACCGGCCTTGCGAAGGATTTCCAGAGCCTTGGCATGGTTCGCCTCGCTCATCATGACGAGGGGGCCGGTACAGCCCATGCCGCTTTCGGCGTAGACGCCGGCTTTCCACAGCGCCTTGACGGCGTCCTCCAGATCCATGACTTCAATACCGGGGATGCTGGCGGTACAGGGTTCGGAAGGAGGCGCGGCAACGGTTTCCGCGGCTGCAGCCGGTTTGCAGGACGCCTTGTGCGCTTCCAAAATCTCGTTCAGGCCGGCCTTTTCCGCCTTCGCAAACTCGCTGGCCGCAACTTGGAACACCTTGCCGCGCACCATCTGCGCCGCGTACACCAATGCGTTGGCAATCAGGGGCGCGCCGGAAGCGCGGGAGATGATCAGAATCAGATGGTCGTAGCCCTTGCCGATCCCGGGACCGTAGCCGTAGCCGGTGGTTTCAAAGCTGCCGCCGGAGGTAAAAGCCGCCAGCATCTTCACCAGTACATTGCCGGTGAGGGAATCCGTGACCAACACATCCGGCGTGCCCTCCAGCACGTCGTTGCCGCGCATCACTGCGCCGCCGTCCGCCCGGGAGGACTCCGCAAACTGAAAGTCATAGCCGCTCTCCTGCAGCTTTTTCAGCGCCATTTCGGTCTGCCGGGCGCCGTCCACGTTCAGAATGCCCACAGTGGGGGCTTCAATGCCGGAAGCTTTCGCGGCGATGATGCCGTCAATGGCATTTTTGATCATGCCCTCGATGCGGTCCGCACTGGAGGTGCCGGTGGTGTTTGCGATAAACATCTCGCGGCCTTTTGCCGGGGTAATCACGCGGCCGACCGTGGACACGCCGATGGGGAACGGATAGTGCATGGTGACCGCGCCGTCCACTTCGCCGGCAGCGGTAAGAGCCTCCATTTTTTTATGGCCCTCCTCGGCATCCTTGACATGGATGGTGGTAATGCCGGGCGCTTCCAGAGAGCCGATGTAATAAACGTCGACTCCTCTGGCGGCCGCCATCCGCGCGGCAGCCATGGCATTTTCTTCCCCGTGCTCGCTGCCCATGCCCGTCAGGGCAATCTTGGGGCGTGCGCCGAAAGCGCCGCTTTCCAATCCATTGGCCATTTCCATAAACGTCTTGGCAATGGTTTTTTCCAGATTACTCATTGTCGCACCTGCCTTAGTTTTCTTCTGCCGCAGCCGTCAGGGAGGCGGCAAAATCTTTCATCGCTTTGCCGATCATGCTGCGGACTTCCTCTTCGCTGACGCCGCCCTCATCCTTGGTGCCGTCGTTGGCCTCAATGACAAAGGAGACGCCGTCAAACAGATTGGTCAGACGGCCCAGGAACAGAGAACCCTTGCCGATGATCATGATGCGTTTCATCTTGCCTTCCATCATGGCGTTGCGTGCAAAGCCGATGGAGGGTACGCCGGAGGGAATATGGCCCTGGGTGGGGGCCCAGCCGGTCAGACCGTGCTCCCTGGTGAAGTTCATCAGGTCGGCGCGGGCGATTTCACCGCGCTTGACTGCCAGAGCGGCAATCATCTTGTAGTTGGCCAGAGGCACGTCGCCGGCGCCGGCGGGCTTGGTGATGTCGGGATTCTGCATTTCGGGGGAATACTTGTCGATGTCGGTGATCTTCAGGCCGTTGCGATCCAGAGGATCGGTCACGAGGCTGGTAATGACCGCCTGGGGAGCGGAGCCGGTGCCCACCGAGTGGCGGCCCAGAATGTTCAGGTTGATGAAGGGGCTTACGCCGTCGTCCTGCGTGACGACAATGGCAAAGCCGCCCAGCATGTCTTCCAGGACGGGCAGATTCTTCTTGACGTGATCCTTGCCGTTCATGCCCAGCTTTGCGGTGCAGCCGCCGGCGCAGACGACAACGGTTTTATAGGAACCCGCCGCGACCAGAGAGGCGGCCTCAATCAGTGCGTGCGAGGGGGCTGCGCAAAAGCCGCGGACATCGGAGCCCGTGGTATTGGGCAGGCCGGCGATTTCGGCGACGCTCTTGGCAAAGTTGCCGCCGCCCCGCTGGTTCATATCGCCGCAGGCTTCCTCGGAAC
>JBFLFX010000061.1:0-12805 GCA_041859815.1 Dysosmobacter sp.
GTTTATTTATCTCATCTAAAAGCTCCTTTTCAAGATTAGCATAATAAGGATCTTCATTTCTAACATCTGTTGAGCGCAGCGGCGGCGTTTTTTAATCGTTCCGGAAGTTCTTTCAAGAGCTTTAAAGCACAAATTCCAGCACGCCGGGGCGTCCCATGGGAAGCTCACAAAGGACGCGGCCCTTGTGGAAAACCGCACAGCCGCCTTTGGCGCGATCCGGCAGGTCCACAAAGCTGTTTACCAGCAGTACGGGACCGGGAATTCCCGCCGTGCGCTCCGCATAGGCGGGCAGCTGGTTTTTCTTCCAGTCCTCCGCGGAAAAATCCACATCACATAGACAGGCCACAGGACGGCATCCGCCGGCGTCTGCTCCATTTCCCGCAAAAACACATCGTACCAGAGATCGCCGCAGATTGCCGTGATCAGCGTTTTTCCGCCGAGAGAAAAGGAATGGAAACCCTTCCCCTCCCGGTACTCTGCCGATGCGGCGGGTTCTTTCCAGCCGGGGGAGACCCGCCGGAACACGTCGGCGGGTTCGCCGGCGGAATCAATCACCAGGTTGCTGCTGTACAGCAGGCCGTGATTCTTTTCAATGAAACCGAAGGACAGGGCGCAGTGTTCCCGCGCCACCAGCGCCCGCAGCTGCCCCACGGACTCGCTGTCCGGCGTCAGGGCGCGGAACAGATCCTCCGCGCAGTTCCATGAGAGTCCCTCGAAGCCCTGCAAAAAAGATTCCCCGAAGCAGATGAGATCGGGGCTTTTCCCCCGGCACTCTTTCATGCAGCGCCGGATTTGCGCCCTGTTGAACGCGGAATCCCCGTCCCGGTTTTCCGCAGCGGCCAGCAGAATTTTCACGGCAGACACCCCCTGAAATCAAGATCCGGTTATTCCGCACTTTCCTCCCCGGTTTCTCTGTCTTTGTGATGGTGGAACCAGGCTTTCACACAGTCGATAATGCCCTGGCTGTCCAGCACGTTCACCAGCGCGTAGCCCATGGCGGGCGTCATGCGCCTGGGGGAAGTGGCCAGATAGACCGGTTCCCACGCCGTCGGGGCAAATTTTGCCTTGGCGTGGTGCAGCGGCTTGAACCCGTAAATACAGTTCATGTCCTCATAGATGTAGTGGAGAATGGAGGTCATGAAAGTCTTGTCCCCCGCCGATTCGGTGTTGACGCCGGACAGCGGGGAAACCCCCAGGCTGCCGAACTGCGCGCCTTCGTCCCGCAGCTGCATGTAGGCGTCGTAAAAAAGAATTTCCATGACGCCGTAAGGCCCGCCGGGGCGGCGGCGCGTCACATCCGCCATATAGCCCTTCCCCTTGCGGTAGGGCAGCATGACCACAAACCCCTGCATCTCGCCCTCCGCGTCCAGCGCGTAAAAATAACGCTTGTCGCAGGGGTAGTCAAACCCCACGCCGCCCAGCGCGAATTTCAGAGGGCTGGTATGTTTTTCATGCATCCAGCTGTCCGTAACCTTCTGAAATCCATGCTCAATCGCAGGATCTCTTTTTTCCCGGGGATCGTATTCATGGACGGTAAGCCCCGCCTTGCGGGCGTGGTTGATAGCGGCGCGGATTTTTGCCACCTTGCCGCCCTGCAGGCTATATTTTGTGAGGTCGAATACGGCTTCCTCGCCGCATTTCAGGGCGCCAAAGCCCATTTCCCGGTAGATTGGCAAAAATTTTTCCATGGCAAACAAAACAACCAGCTTGTAATTATTGCGATCCGCAAATATCCGCAGTTCCTGCAGAAACTGCGCAAGGGATTCCTCCGCGCAGATCGGATCCCCGCAGAGCACCATCACGTCGCCGGAGACGGCGTATCCCGCCACGCCCTCGACTTCCCGGGAGAAGTACCAGCGTTTATCCAGCTCCAGTGAGAGATAGCAGGCGGAGTTATAACCGTATTTTCGCACCAGCCCCAGTGCCTGATCCCGCTGCTGGAGGTCGATGTGCCGGTCCAGCACGGGCTTCAGGCTGAGAAGAAGCAGAATCACTATGGTCAGCCAGTCAAACCAGACCACCACGTCCTCATAGAGAATGGCGGCGGTGGACAGATACGGCCCGTGGTATTGCCCGGTCATCAGAAGAAAGACATTGACTGCGATTTTTTCCGGCCGGATTGCCCGACCGCCCTCGCTGGCCAGCATCCAGTAGCCGGTCAGTGTGTTCAGGACAAGAAAGACGGCCAGCAGAACCGGCACTGCAATCCGTTCCTTTTTTCCGGACGGACCGCTGGGGCGGGAATAGTCCATATGGAAAATCAGCAGGATCAGCAGCTCAAAAAATTCCAAGCCAATCGCGACAGACTGACGCGCCACGTGCCAAAACCGGAGCTGTACGCCGATCATGGTGAAAAGGAGAATCACGGAGATCAGCCACGCGGCATTTTCCCTCTTCTTTAAATGAAAGCCCGTCAGCACCACGCAGACGGCCAGCATTCGCTGGAACATCCGGCTGATTTCCAGCGAGTTGTAGTGGATGGGGCTGAGGTTGGCGCGGTTGGTAAAAGAGCCGATCAAAATGAAGGCCGCTGTCAGATACAGCAGCCAGACAACGGCGTTCTCCACATCCCTGCGGAGAGAGGACTTCGTTATTTTCATAAAACCTTCTTTCAGTGCGGTTTTGGACGGAGGGGACGACGAAGCCTCTCCCTGCCGCGGCGGACGGAGGAAAAGATACGCCGTAAAATGCACTCGGACTCAAAGATACAAAAAATTATTATAAAGGAAACAATCCGTTTCCGCAAGTGCGGCAATATAAAATGATACGGATCAAAACAAACTTTTTCTTCATAAAATGCGGAAAAGCTACACCGATCCATGAAAAAAAATTCCACTTGACATTTGGGGGAAAGAGAGAGTATTCTAATGATTGCAATTTTATAAATCCGATAAGTGAGGCTACTTTAGGGATACGGACTGCTGCCGCGGAGCGATGGAGACATTGCGAGAAGGTTTGAACAGTCGGCGTCGAAACCAAGGCGTCGAATAACGCAGCTACATCGCCCTACCGAGCCAAAGCTCAGACGGTTGCGGCACAGTTTTGCTGAGAGTCAATCCATGCAACCGATCCGGGCTGCATGGGTTTTATTTTTTCAGGAGGTGAGGAGAATGGACGCTGGAAGCAGTACGAACACAGACCCGGGCGGGCCGGGGACAGGACGTTTCGGCAGTTCGTCCCCCCACAGCGCCGCCGCGTAAGCGCGCTCCCTGTTCCGAGTCTGTGTCTGCTTCCTCCAGACTGTATGGATTCGCCATACGCGAGAGACCTGACGGAGGTACAGACCAATGGAGAAAATTACAAAAAAAAATCGCGCCGCAGAAACGGCGCGGACCGGCGGCGTCAGCAAAAGCGCCGCTTTTGCCGCGTGCCACGCGGCGGACGAGGTGTTTCGCTTTCTGAACGCCTCCCCCGACGGCCTGACGGAAGATCAGGCTGCGTTTTCCCGGGAAAAGTACGGCGCCAATGTGATCTCCAGAGGCGTCAGAAAATCGCTGGGGAAACGGATTTTTGAAGCGTTTATCAATCCTTTTACGATCGTATTGCTGGTTTTGGCCGTGGTTTCCCTGTTTACGGACGTGATCTGGGCTGCCCCGGCGGACAGAAACCCGGCGACGGTTATCATCATTGCCGTGATGGTGTTGATCTCCGGCGTACTCCGCTTCGTACAGGAGACGCGCTCCGGCAACGCGGCGGCAAAGCTGAGCGAGCTGATTCAAACAACCGCCTGCGTGGAACGGCAGGGCGCGGGACGGCAGGAGATTCCCATGGAGGAGATTGCCGTGGGGGATCGGATTCACCTGTCTGCGGGGGACCTGATTCCCGCAGACGTCCGGATTACCGCGGCAAAGGATTTGTTTATCAGCCAGTCCGCCCTGACGGGGGAAAGCGGGCCGGTGGAGAAGCAGTCCGCCCTTCCCGCCCGGGAGCTCCGGGGGCTGGAAAGCCCCTGCCTTGCCTTTATGGGCAGCGCGGTGGTCAGCGGCAGCGCGTCCGCCGTAGCCGTTGCCGTGGGGGACGATACCGTGCTGGGCGACACGGCGAAGCGCCTGAACGCCAAGCCGCCTAAAACCAGCTTTGAAAAAGGGGTCAACGCGGTTTCGTGGATTCTCATCCGCTTCATGCTGGTCATGGTACCGGTGGTGCTGTTTCTCAACGGCTTCACCAAGGGCGACTGGATGAACGCCTTCCTGTTTGCCATCTCCGTGGCGGTGGGCCTGACGCCGGAAATGCTGCCGATGATTGTCACTACCTGCCTTGCAAAAGGCGCGGTATCCATGTCCCATGAAAAAGTGGTAATCAAAAATCTGAATTCCATTCAGAATTTGGGCTCCATCGACATCCTCTGCACGGACAAAACCGGGACGCTGACACAGGACAAGGTGGCGCTGGAGTACCATCTGGACATTAACGGCAGGGAGGACAACCGCGTGCTGCGCCACGCGTTTTTGAACAGCTACTATCAGACGGGCCTGAAAAATCTGATGGATCTTGCCATTATTGAACGTGCGGGAGAGATTGCCCGCACTGATGCCGACTTTGTCGGGCTGGAGGACAGTTACCGAAAGGTGGACGAGGTTCCCTTCGACTTTCAGCGGCGCAGGATGAGCGTTGTGGTGGCGGACCGCACGGGGAAAACCCAGATGATTACCAAGGGCGCCATTGAGGAGATGCTGCGGATTTCCGCGTTTGTGGAGTACGACGGGAAAGTCACGGAACTGACCGACGGGATGAAAAAAGTCGTGCTGGCAAAAGTGGACAGCCTGAATCACGACGGAATGCGGGTACTGGGAGTGGCGCAGAAAACCAATCCCTCCCCCGTTGGCGCGTTTTCCACGGCGGATGAAAAGGACATGGTGCTCATTGGGTATCTGGCGTTTCTCGATCCCCCCAAGAAAACGACGGCGGATGCCATCCGGGCGTTGAAGAGCTACGGCGTGGAGGTGAAGATCCTCACCGGCGACAACGAAAAAGTAACAGGCTGCATCTGCCGCCAGGTGGGACTTCCGGTCAAAAAGATTCTGCTGGGCGCCGAGCTGGAGGATATGACGGATGCGGAACTGCGCCGCGCCTGTGAAAAGACCACGGTGTTTGCGAAACTTTCCCCGGACGAGAAAGCCCGGGTTGTCACCGCCCTGCGGGACAACGGACACAGCGTGGGGTATATGGGCGACGGCATCAACGATGCGGCTGCCATGAAAGCCAGCGATGTGGGCATTTCCGTGGATACGGCGGTGGACATTGCCCGGGAATCGGCGGATGTGATTCTGCTGGAAAAGGATCTGATGGTGTTGGAGCGGGGAATTGTGGAGGGCCGCAAGACTTACGCCAACATGATTAAATATATTAAAATGACGGCCTCTTCCAATTTCGGCAATATGCTCTCGGTGTTGGTTGCCGGCGCATTCCTGCCGTTTTTGCCCATGGCGTCCATTCATCTGGTTCTGCTGAATCTGATTTACGACATTTCCTGCACGGCAATTCCGTGGGACAATGTGGACGCGGAATTCCTGCAGGAGCCCCGGAAGTGGGACGCCTCCTCCATCACCCGGTTTATGGCATGGATCGGCCCCACCAGCTCGGTGTTTGACATTGTCACCTACCTTCTGATGTACTTTGTCCTCTGCCCTGCGGTCTGCGGCGGCGCGTACCATACACTGAACGGATCCGCCCGGGAGCTGTTTGTCTCTGTCTTTCAGGCGGGATGGTTTGTGGAGTCCATGTGGAGCCAGACGCTGGTGATTCACATGATCCGCACGCCGAAGATTCCCTTTGTACAGAGCTGTGCATCCCGCCCGGTGCTGCTGCTGTCGGCGTCCGGCATTGCGGCGCTGACTGCCATTCCCTTCACGCCGCTGGGAACCGCCATCGGGCTGCACGCCCTGCCGCCGGTCTATTTTGCATGGCTGGCGGGGATTGTCCTCGGTTACATGACGCTGGCCACGGTGATGAAAAGGGCCTACCTGAGAAGGTATGGGCAGCTGCTCTGAAAGAAATTTCCAGAAAAAGCCTCCCCGGAGCGCACAAAAACCATGCGCTTCGGGGAGATCGGAAAAGAGAATTTTCAAAACACCTTGACAGATACAGGGAAAAGTGATATTCTAATTCTTGCTTGGTGATCTGCCGGTGTGGTGGAATGGTAGACGCTGGGGACTTAAAATCCCCTGGTAGAAATACCGTACCGGTTCGAGTCCGGTCACCGGCACCATCAATATCGCGGGGTAGAGCAGTTGGTAGCTCGTCGGGCTCATAACCCGGAGGTCGTAGGTTCAAGTCCTGCCCCCGCAACCATTTTCACGTACGGCTGACTTCAGTGTACTTTGTATATTGATTTCAGTCGTATTTTTTATATCTATACGCTCAATTAAAACACGGATTGCCTTTTCATCTGGTGCCTTTTTAAGCGATTGAAGCTATGTTTTAATCTGCGGAACCGTATAATCTTTTGGAGGTTCTGCAGTTTCAAGCGCTTTTATTTGTTCTGTAAGCGTCTTAAAGCGTCTTAATTTTATTGCCTATTTTGGAAACTACTTCTGTTGGTAAAACGCCACTGGCCGAATTATCCATTAGGGCATCTATTTTGACTTGCCGTTCTTCAATTTGCCTATTAATCTGGACCTGAAAATCCTTTATTTGATTAGTTTCTTCGGACATATAGCCCTTTAATGCCTCGGCAACTGCTTTTGATTGGCTGATGAAAGCAGCTCTGCTGAATATCTTCTAGCTGCATCATCAACAATTTCCATACGGATATAGGAGCCCCACAATGCTTTGAACAATAATACCGGCTATATTCATGCCCTTTACGATGCGTTGGAATGCCATGCATTTTTGCGCCGCAGCGGCAGTATGCCAAACCAGAGCAAAGGTAGTTTGCCTTCTTCCCTGCCTGCTTTTTCTCGTCCATAATTTTTTGCACCTCATTAATTGCGCCCTGCTGATTATGCACAGGCCCAGTAAAAACGGACAATGACAAAAGCCCCTTGAATGTAGGATAGTAAGACTACATTCAGGGGGTAATTGTATATGGTGCGGAAATATCAGCATATGCGGGAAAAGTTGGAATAAATTAAAGAAATGCTAGCGAAAGGTATGACGCAGGCAGAAGTTGAGAATTGACAGCTTTTATAATTCGCATAACGATACCATTGTGTATTATCTGAAATGTAATTATCAGCTCGTCGGTGTATCCATCAGTGCAACAAAGTACGGTGTGACCGGTAATCCTGACAAATATACCGCAAGAACACTCGATGATGATGGAGTTGTAACCTCGTTCCATATCAACCGTCGTTGCGGTATCTAACTGATTAGCAAACTTACAAAAAGGCTGTGGTCGGAATCTCCATTAAACCATCATGTGGTAGGTACACAGAACCAATCCACAGTATCCCTTACAGTGTAGCATACAATCGTCCTTGGAGAGGGACTCTAAAAACTACTACTTTATAATACGAGGTACATAAGATATGGAAAACGCGGTACAAATCAAAAACGGCGTGCTGGCGGTGCTGGCCGTGGCCGGCAGCGTGCTGGCAAACGCCCTGGGAGGGTGGGACGGAGCCTTGAAGGTGCTGGTGATCATGATGGTGGCGGACTACGTCACCGGCCTGCTGGTGGCGGCCCTGTGGCACAAGTCCCCAAAGTCGGATTCCGGCGCTCTGGACAGCAGGGCCGGGTTCAGGGGCATCGTGCGCAAGTGCATGATTTTGCTGCTGGTGTGGGTGGCCGCGGCGATGGACCGGTATCTCGGCATCAACTTTGCCCGGGCCGCGGTCATTTTGTTCTTTATCGGCAACGAAGGACTCTCGCTGCTGGAGAACATGGGCCTCATGGGCGTTCCGTATCCGCAGAAATTTAAGAACGCTCTGGAGGCGCTGAAAAAGCAGGGGGACGAAGGGACAGTGACGCACAATGGCTAAGATTGCACAGGCGGGGACTCTGGCACGGGACAGCTTGTCCCGCGTCCGGATCTACCTCAACAGCAAGCACTACGCCGAGAAGGACGCCCGGAAGATCCTGACGGAAACCGGCGGCGACTGGTTGATTGGCGGGCCGATCTTTTTATGGGACAAGGCGACAAAGCCGCTGCTGCCGAAGGGCCCTTGCTGCCACCTGAAGGCAGACGGCGCGGTAAAATGCGCGCCGAACTATACGGCATCCGGCGGGATTGCGTGGGATAGCCCCGCAGACTGGCGTATGGCCACGCTGCCGGACGCACAGGCGCGGAACTACATCCAGTGCGTCCCGCTAATTATCGGAGGCAAGCCCGTTGCCAAGCCGCAGTATCAGCCCGATATGGCCTATGCCTGCGCGCGGCAGGCCGTCGGCATTAAACAAGGGCGCATTGCATGGTACGCCAGCCGCGACAAGCTGACGCCGGAGCAGCTGCGTGACCGTCTGGCGGGCTATGGCTGGTCGGATGCCCTGATGCTGGACGGCGGCGGCAGCACCGTCTTTATGACGCGGGACGGCGGCTGGTGCTGCGACCCCGACCGGGTGCTGTACAGCTACATCGTTTTTACGCTCAAAAAAGTGTCAGAATCGGACACTGACGGCAAGCTGACCAATAACCAAAAGCGTGCCCGCGTGCTGGCCGTCGCTGCCGCAGAGATCGGCGTAATTGAATCGCCCGCCGGCAGCAACCGGCAGAAGTACGGTGAATGGTTCGGCCTGAACGGCTATCCGTGGTGCATGATGTTTGTCCAGTGGGTATTTGCAAAGGCAAATTTGCCGCTGCCGCTGCACACCGCATCCTGTACGGAGCTTGCCAACTACGCAAAGGCACACGGACAGTGGGTGACGAAAGACTTTAAACCCGGGGATATTCTCATCATGCACTGGCATCGGCCGGCCGTGTGCGAACATACCGGCATGGTGACCGCTGTCCGCAAGACTTATGTTGAGACGGTTGAGGGCAATACCGGATACGGCAGTCAGGCAAACGGCGGGTGCGTAATGCGGCGCAACAGGGCCTATACCAACATCACCGGGGCGTACAGACCGTGGTACAATACGTAAAATTTTCCCATGGAAACCTTAGTGCCATGAGGGGAGATTCTTGTATGCGATAGACCGTGACGCCGAAGGCACCGGCGGCCTACGTGGAGAGCATCCGAAATTTGCGGGGTACGCTAAGGCCCCCGGAGCCCGCTGTGTGACAGGCTCCGGGGGCCTTGCCGCGTTTGGCGGATCATGCGCGGACAGGGGGTGCTTTTCTACTCCCGCACGTTGATACGGAATGTGAATTGCAAAATATTTACTTCGGAATCCACCGGCACATCCGCCGTCTGCGGTTCATACCGGAAGGTCAGCTGATCCGTTCCCGTCTTTAATGGGCGAAAATAAAAATTTTGCCTGCCGTAATCTCCGCCGGTTACATTGACCTTTTCCCGATGGAAAACGGCGATCCGGGAGTTGCGTTCCATCCGGAGAATCTCCGGATGGTCCTCTTTCTTGAGATTCCACGTAAATGCGACGGTACTGCTTGCCGGAAACGACAGCACCAGTTTGGCATCTTTTGAAACCGTCAATTCTTTCGTTTCTCCGCTTCGCAGCAGAGATTGTTTGAGAGCGGCACTGTGTCCATTGTAAATGACAGCGGCAATGTACGCTTTTCCGATGGTTGTTGTATAGGCGTACCGCTGCTTTTTCAGTGTCTCGTCAATTTTGCGCAAATTCCAGATTCTGAAATTACAGCCCAGCTTTGCGGTGTCCGGCACGTCCACAAGCACGTGATCGCCATAGGCGCTCCCGATTACCACGGATAAAAGCAGGACTGCCACCGCGAGCGCAACGAACTTTCCCCGCTTCATGTTCCCTCCTCCATACAGACCGCCGGACAGCAACCTGTATTTTGCATCTCTTCCATTTTTTAATTAACCAAGGTTTCGCAGACTTTCCGTCCAATAGTATCGGGTACTATTTACAATATAGCAACAGTCGCCCGAAGATTCCTGCCCGGTTACTGATGTATATCCATGATTGGGATCCATCAGCAAATATACCTTCGCGCCATCCCGATCCGCATAGTATTCAAAGCCGCGAACTACCCTCGAATGCCCTTCGTGCGAGCCTATCGGATACCACAGAGAATGAATCGGCCTGTCCGTCAAATAAAAATATTTTTACTTAATTCACAGTATAGTATGGAGACTCTTTTTAGTAAAGAATATACTGCTCATTTATCTATTTATAAAAAATATCTATACACTGATTCTGCCGACCGCAACTACGTTATAAAATTACTGGACAGGCTGTGCGTTTCCACGATAACGTGATTTACAATATTTGTGAATTTAAAATATACGGCAACAGCGCCGCGGAATTTTTTCCTTTCTATTCAGATTTAAACTTATCAGGTTAGGTTTTTAGACAAGCGCGGAAAGGAAGAAGTCAACCGTTTTATCAATAATTCACTCTTGAGCGCCGTTTATTTGCCAGTTTAGGGCGCGTGGGCGGATAAGCAGAAATTACCTGCCCGGATGCCATCTACCCAGACAACAAACAACCCATTTCCGATCTTATAAGGGCGCTCGCGCTTCCAAACGGGGACAAGGGAAAAACCGCTGCTTTAAAAGCAGCGGTTGAACCAAGATTTATGCTTACGGCAATCCCAATTAAGGCGAAAAGCAGCCGGATTTGCGAGATCGACTCAGGCTGCATTTTTATCGGACAGGTCTTGCCGTTGGCAAGCCAGGCAGCCATGGAGATTAGGGAAATTGAAATTATACCTGTGAGGGCGCCGGGATCGGTTCCCCTTTGCTTTTTGCAGACCCTGTTTAAAAACCGTTGCACCCACCCTTTCGCCAAAATTTGCGCCGTGCCGCGTTCCATTTTTTGCCGCAAACCAAGGATGCCTGCAGAAATTTGCCCTGCCCGGCATAAAATCCGGCAAAAAATTTAAGCGCTTCAATTTTTTAAACAGGGCCGAGCCATTTTCCCTCTCTAACGATATCTTATAGATGTTTGACTTTATTTGAGGATGGTTCCGGTTTCTCCCAGCAGGGCGGATTTGGCCTTTTCCAGGGAAGTGATCAATGCTTTTCCACCCTGAGAACCGGTGACATAATCAATGCACGCCTCTACTTTAGGAAGCATGCTTCCGGGGGCGAAGTGTCCCTCGGAGATGTATTGCCGCGCTTCTTCCACGGTCATCTCCGCCAGCTCTTTCTGGTTGGGCTGATGAAAGTTGATGCACACACGATCCACGGCGGTAAGGATGACCAGCATGTCAGCATGAACGTCCAGAGCCAGTTTGGAGCAGGAGCGGTCCTTGTCGATGACTGCGGCGACTCCCCGATAGCCGTCCTCCGTCTCAATGACGGGGATACCGCCGCCGCCGACGGTGATGACCACCACGCCTGCCTGAACCAGACTTTCCACAACGCCCAGTTCCACAATTTTGCAGGGCTTCGGAGAGGGAACTACCCGCCGCCAGCCGCGGCCTGCGTCTTCTACAAAGGTATAGCCCTTTTCGGCCATGATGGCCTTGGCGTCCGCCTCGCTGTAAAAAGAACCGATGGGCTTTGTGGGGTTCTGGAAGGCGGGGTCGGCGGGATTCACCGCGACCTGCGTGACCACCGCGGCGCATTCCCTGCCGATGTTCCGGCGCTTCAGCTCCCGCTGAATGGCCTGCTGGAGATGGTAGCCGATGTATCCCTGACTCATGGCGCCGCACTCGGGAAAAGGCATCGGGGGGGTTCCGGCGCCGCTGCTGGCGGCGGACTCCATGGCCAGATTAATCATGCCGACCTGAGGCCCGTTACCGTGCCCCACAATCACGTCATGACCCTCTTCAACCAAGTCGGCGATGGTGGAAGCGGTGTGCCGCACCAGCTCCAGCTGTTCTTGGGGGGTCTTGCCAAGGGCGTTTCCGCCCAAGGCAATGACCAGTCTTTTTTTGCTCATCCGTATTGCCCCTCCGATTTATTTCAGAGTGGCATACATGACGGCTTTGATGGTATGCATACGATTCTCAGCTTCCTGGAATTCGCGTGCCTGACTGCCCAGAAACACATCGTCGGTGACTTCCATGGCGCTCAGGCCATACTTCTCATAGATGCTCTCGCCAACCGCTGTCTCGCGATCGTGGAAAGAAGGCAGGCAGTGCAGGAAAATTGCGGTGGGCTTCGCCATGGCGATCACATCCTTATTCACCTGATACGGCAGCAGAAGTTTAATGCGCTGATCCCACAGCTCGGCGGGCTCGCCCATGGACAGCCAAATGTCGGTGTAGAGCACGTCACAATCCCTGGCGCCCTGCTTCACGTCCTCCGTAAATTCCAGAACAGCGCCGGTTTCCCTGGCGACGGCCTCGCACTGAGCCACCAGATCGGCGGCGGGCATCAGAGCCTTGGGCCCGCAGGCACAGAAGTTCATGCCCAGCTTGGCGCAGACCACCATCAGAGAGTTTGCCACATTGTTCCGGGCATCGCCGAAGAACGTCAACTTGCGGCCGCGCACATCACCGAATTCCTCTTTGACCGTCAGAATATCGGCCAACATCTGGGTGGGATGGAATTCATCGGTCAGGCCGTTCCACACGGGAACGCCGGAATACTTGGCCAGATCGTCCACCACGGACTGCTTATAGCCGCGATACTCAATGCCGTCGAACATCCGGCCCAACACCTTGGCGGTATCGGTAAGCGATTCCTTCTTGCCCATCTGGGAAGAGCCGGAATCCAGGAACGTAACGCCCATGCCGAGATCGCGGGCGCCGACTTCAAAAGCGCAGCGAGTACGGGTGGAAGTTTTTTCAAACAGCAGCACGACCTGTTTGGAAGTGAGCCACTTGTGCTCC
>JBFLFX010000062.1:0-14116 GCA_041859815.1 Dysosmobacter sp.
GTAATATCCCCCGCCACGGCGTCCGGAAGCGTGGGGCGGATGTTGGACTGATTCAATTCCTTCTGCCATGTGCGCTTGCCGTCCAGAATGTCGCCGAAGCGCTGTACCAGGATATGCCCCGCGCCTAACATATTCGTCAGTTCTCCCACCTTCTGCGCATAGGCGATAGGCTGATTGAACGGCACGCTGAAATTGTGGGAGCAGAGAATCGCGAGATTTGTGTTCTCTGTCTTTAAATCCTTATAGGAATGGCCATTGACTACCGCCAGATTCTTATCATAGTTCTCCTGGCTGACAAAGCCGCCCGGATTCTGGCAGAACGTCCGCACTTTGTTTTTGAACGGCCGGGGATAGCCCACCAGTTTGGATTCGTAGAGAACCCGGTTGACCGTCTCCATAATCTCGTTGCGGACTTCCACGCGGACCCCGATATCCACCGTGCCGGGTGCGTGGGCAATGTGATGTTCGGCACAGAGGCTCTCCAACCATTCCGCGCCCCGGCGGCCGGTAGCCACTACGGTATGCCCGGCGTAGATCTCCAGCGTCTTTTGTCCATTGGAAATCGTCACACCCCTGCAGACGTCGTTTTCCAGAATCAGATTGCTGCATTCATAGCCGAAAAGAATCTCTACACTATGGGCCAGCAGGTACTTCTCAATGCTCAGATAAATCCCCTGTGCCTTTTCGGTACCCATGTGCCGGATGGGGCAGTCCACCAGCTTCAGCCCCGCCTGAATGGCGCGGCGGCGGATTTCCTTGCGCTCCTGATCGTTTCCAAGGCCCTCCACATGGGTATCCGCGCCGAATTCCAGATAGATTTGGTCGGCATAGTGAATGGTCTCCTGCGTCAACTTCGGCGTAATCAGCGTGGGCAGATCGCCTCCCACCTCATAGGACAGGGACAGTTTTCCGTCGGAAAACGCACCCGCGCCGGAAAAGCCGGTGGTGATATGGCAGTAGGGTTTGCAGTTCATACAGCGGCCGGTTTCATTTTTGGGGCAATGGCGTTTCTCAATGCTCTGTCCCTTTTCAACCATCACGATTTTCTGCCTACTGCCTTTTTTAATCATTTCCAGCGCGGTAAAAATACCTGCGGGGCCCGCGCCGACAATTACAACATCTGTATTCATGGGGGTATCCTCCTCACCCTTGGAAAATTCTCGTTTTTTAAATCTGTCCGGATGATTCCCGTTCTGCCGGGTTCGATTCCAGCGAATGCCGTACCAGCGAATAGGCCGGAACCGCTCTGGGCAGTCTCATATGGAACGTCATCTGCGGCGTTTTGACCTCTTCCAGCCGCGTACCGTCCTCACCGTACAGTTCCGGCACAGCCATCGTAAACGGCTTGGTGTCCGGTCCGACAATCTCCACCGTGTCGCCCGTGCGAAATTTATTCCGCAGGGACAGCACCGCATTGCCCTGAAAATCGCAGTCGGTAATCAGCGCCGCCACCTGCCAAGTCCGGATGTAACGGGAATTTTCGTAATACTGCCCCGGTTCGCCGTAGAAAAAGCCGGTGGAGTAGTGACGGTGGCTGACCTTCTCCACTTCCTCCCGCCAAACGGGATCCAGCGGCTTTCCCGCCGCTGCGGCGTCCAGACAGTGACGATACGCGCCGGTGACAATCGCCGCATAATAAGCGGATTTCGCGCGCCCCTCGATTTTTAAACTGGCAAGTCCGGCGCCGCACAGATCGTCCAGATGGTCAATCATGCACATATCTCTGGAATTGAGAAGATAGGTTCCCTTTTCATCCTCGAACACCGGAAAATACTGTCCCGGCCGTTTTTCTTCCATCAGCGCATACCGGTAGCGGCAGGGCTGGGCGCACATCCCCCGACAGGCGTCCCTGCCGGTCATGTAGTTGGATAGCAGGCACCGCCCGGAATAGCTGACGCACATCGCACCGTGGACAAAGCATTCAAGCTCCAATTCGGCGGGCGTTTTTGTGCGGATTTCCCGGATTTCCGCCAGAGAGAGCTCCCGGGCGAGAATCACGCGGGACGCGCCCTCCTCATACCACGCTTTGGCGCATTCGTAATTGGCCACGCTGACCTGCGTGCTGATGTGGCGCTGGCAGTGCGGCGCATATTTTCCGGCCAGCCGAAATACGCCCAGATCCGCTATGATCAAAGCGTCCACACCCGCGGCGTCCAACAGCTCCAAATGTTCCGGCAGGCAGACTGCTTCCCCGTTCCGCGGCATGGTGTTGACCGTACAGTGTACCCGTACCCCGTGGCTATGGGCAAACCGGACGGCCTTCGGCAGTTCCTCCGGAGAAAAATTCCCCGCAAAGGAGCGCATTCCGAAGCTGGTCCCGGCCAGATAAACCGCATCGGCGCCGTACAGCACCGCCATACGGAGGCGCTCCATATCTCCCGCCGGAGCCAGCAGTTCCGGCTTTCCTCTGTTATCCGGCATATTGATCACTCTCTACAAAGGCATTGTGCTGCTGGAAATTCGTGAAGAAGTGATGCGTCCCGTCCTTGCCCAGTGCATAGTAATAATAATTAGTGGTATCCGGATTCAGCGCCGCGTCAATGGCGGCAGCGCCCGGATTGGCAATCGGCGTAGGCGGCAGGCCGGGATTCTTGTACAGATTGTACGGGGAATCCACTTTCTTGTCCGCATCCGTAATCGCGCCGGTATGGTCGGGCAAGGCATACAGCAGCGAGGCGTCGATCTGCAGCATTCCGTAAGTCCCGTGGGAGCCCCTGTCTGACAGGCGGTTATAAATCACGGAGGAAATCTTCTTTCGATCCGTGCCGGTGGCCTCCTTCTCAATCAGAGAGGCAATCGTAATAATCTGCTGAAGATTGTACTTGGAACTATTAATTTCCGTTGTCCGACTGCCCTTCATTTTGGACTGGAAATTATCCAGCAGCCGCTCAAGTGAGGAAGCCGCATCTTCATCGGAATAAAAATCATAAGTGTCCGGGAAAAGATATCCCTCCAGCCGGGAAAGGCTCTTGGAACGGTTGTCAATAAACTCATAGTTAAATTTTGTGGTTTCGGCGGCTTTCGTCAGATCCGCCTGGTTGCTGACGCCGTTCTTTGCCAGAAGCGCAATGATCTGTTTGACTGTGGAACCCTCCGGAATCGTCACCTTGACCGTGGCGCTGTTCCCGCCGGAGGAGCCCCGCATGGCGTTAATCAGCGCCAGATAATCCATATTGCTGTCCACCTTAAAGGCTCCGGGTCCAATTTTGGAATCTGCCTTATCCACTTTTCCAAAAAATATAAAAAACCATTTATACTTTACAAGTCCTGCGTTGTGAAGCTTTCCGGCGACAGAGCTCAAGTTGTCGGACGAAGTGACGTGAATCGTGGTATGGACGCTTTTCTTGTTCAGCGAGCAGAGATCGTTAATCAGCAGCCAGGCGCAGCCGGCCAGAATTGCGGAAATAACCAGTACAAATGCCCAGTAACGAAGCCGGGAACCCCTCGGCGGCTTCTGCCGCCCTCTGCTCTGCGGGACACTGCGCCGAACCTGCTCGGCATCCCATCTGGACGTCTCCTCATAGTTGCGATCGGACATATTGAACCTCCTGCTGTCCGCGGCGGATTTCCGCGCGAAACAGTCCTCTTTGATGGTAATTTTTCCCCGTTTCCGGGAAATCTTTAATGGTCAAGCTCCTATTTGAAAATTCCCGCATAAGATATCTCAGGAAAAAACAAGTGAGGTGAAAACAATGTGTTTTAACAACGGCAATAACAATTGCTCCTGTCTGTGGTGGATCATCATCATCGTTCTGGTACTGTGCTGCTGCGGCGGAAACGGCTGCAATTCAGGCTGCGGAAACGGCTGCAATTCCGGCTGCGGAAACGGCTGCGGCTGCGGAAACGGGGACAACAACTCCTGCTGCTAAACTTGTACATCCGCAAAATGGGGCGTGCTGACGTCCCATTTTGCAGTTCACCTCATGGACAGGCCGACAGCAGATCTCTTACCTTCCGGTAAATTTCCTCGTGAATTTCCTCCACGGTACGGAGCGCCCCGCCTTTTACGCAGTGGATCACCGTCCAGCCGCATTCCCGAATGATTTTTTGGGCGCTTTTTCGGCAGTTTCTCAGGTACGCTTCGTCTTGCTCATGAATATCGGCACAGCGGCCGGAAGCGATTTCCCGCCTCCGCATCATCTGCTCGGAAATCTCCACCGGCATGTCCAGATAGAACACCAAATCCGGTTTGGGCAGTTCCAGCCGATGATATTCCAAATCGAAAAGCCACCGCAGATACTCCTCCCGCTCGCTCTCCGGCAGTTTGGAAGTCTGATGCACCGCATTGGAGGTGGTGTATCGATCCGCAATCACCAGCCCGCCGTCCTCGTAGAAGCGTCCCCAGTCCTGTTTGTAGGAGGCAAACCGATCCACTGCGTACAGCGTGGACGCGGCATACGCGTTCACGTCCTCCGGCTTTCGGCCCAATTCGCCCCGCAGGTACAATTCGGCGGGCTTGGCAAAGGGGTTTCCGTAGCGCGGAAAGTTAATTTCCCGGAACGGTACGCCCTCTTTTTCCAGCCGTTCACAGAGTTTCTTCGTCTGCGTCGCCTTTCCGGAGCCGTCGGTTCCCTCAAAAACAATCAGCTTCCCGCTCATCCGCGCTTTCCCCTCTCCTGCCGCACATGAACCAGAAACAGCGGCAGTTTCATCATCCGTCCAATCCGCTTCGGGTCCCTGCACAGACGATAAAACCACTCCAGCCCGTGCTTTGACCAGAACTCGGGCGCGCGCTCCACATTTCCGGCAAACACATCCATGCTGCCTCCGAGGCCGCACAGCAGGTGCGCGCCGGTGGCGGCGCCGTTTTTCCGCATCCAGAGCTCCTGCTTCGGCGCGCCGAGGCAGACAAACACGCAGTCCGCGTGAGATCCCGCAATCGCCTGTACCACCGGCGCGTCAGCCGTAAAATAACCGTCGTGGGTGCCCGCAATTTTCAGGCCGGGATTTTCTTTTTGCAGCCGCTCCGCCGCTTGTTCCGCCACGCCCGGCTTTGCGCCCAGCAGATAGAGAGACAACCCCTCTTCCGCCAGTTTACCCACGATACGCGCTGCAAATTCGATCCCGGGCGTTTTCTCTTTCAAGGGCGTTCCCAGCATGGCCGCGCCCTTGATTACGCCGATGCCGTCCGGCAAAACCAAATCGGCGCCGTTCACCGCCGCTTTCGCCGCTTCGCTTTACCGGCAGACCACCACAATCTCCGGGTTGGGCGTCACCACATAGTGTGCGCCCTCGCTGTGCAGCAGGCGGACGCCCTCCGCCACAGCCTCTTCCATGGTCATATTGTCAAATCCGACACCCAGTACGTCAATCCGCATGGAAACACCTCATTAATTATCCTTGCATAATTTGTTATTATATCATAACGGACTTGCATTGTGCAATCCCACAGGGAGACGGAAGCATCTTCCGTCTCCCTCTCCGCATTCATCCGTTGCTGTCCGCTGTTTTTGCAGATCCCTTTTTTCTGATTTCCGGCACCGGTATCTGGGCCAAAATCACCGCGGACAGCATCAGTCCGCAGCCAAGGTACTCCCTGCCCGTCATGCGGTCATGCAGGATAAGAGCGCCCGCCAGTGTGGCAAACACGGCCTCCAGACTCATCAGCAGGGATACCACCGTTGGATTGGTATCCCGCTGCGCCAGAATCTGTAGGGTATAGGCGACGCCGCTGGAGAGAATGCCAACATATAAAACCGACCAGATGCATTCGTGGAGGGACGTCCACGTCGGCGTCTCCGTCGCCGCCATCCCGACGAGAGAAATGATTGAAACTACCAGAAACTGTGCGCAGGAAAGATCGATTCCATTGACCCGCTGCGCGTAATGATCCACCAGCAAAATCTGAATGGCAAAACAGAAGGAACACAGGAGCGTATACAGATCGCCCGGCTGAATGGAGAGATGACCCTCAATACAGAGAAAATACAGCCCCGCGGCCGCAATCCCGGTACTGATCCAGATGGTCCAGGGGACTTTCCTTTTCAGGAACAGTCCCAAAACCGGCACAATAACGATGTAAAGCGTGGTGATGAATCCGGCCTTTCCGGGAGCCGTGGTCTCCAGCCCCTTTTGCTGGAGGTTTGTGCCAAGGCTCAGGATCGCCCCGCAGAAAATACCGCCCAGCAGCAACTCCCGGTAATAATGCGGATTTTTCTCCGGCGACTGTTCAGACGGCGCTTTGCTGAATTTCCGATAGAGCAGGCAGGCCGACAGCAAAAATACAAACGCCACCAGAGATCGGGCCGCATTAAAGGTAAACGGCCCGACGTAATCCGCTCCCACGCTCTGGGCAACGAACGAAGTTCCCCAAATGAATGCCGCGAGGACCGCATAAAAATTTTGACGGATATGGCTTTGTTTCATAGCGCTTGCTCCAAATTCGGTTTTATGTTAAGATGCACATGCAGGTTTGCCGCATTGATGCGGCAAAATCCGACAGACATATTATTTTAATATAGCACCGGAGGCAGACAATGGCAAGACTTCCACGAGAATTTTATAACGGCGGCACCGTGGAGATCGCCCAAAAACTGTTGGGCAAGTATCTGGTGCACATCTGGCAGAGGCAGCCATTGATCTGCCGCATCACGGAAACCGAGGCCTATATCGGCCGCTGCGATAAGGCGTGCCATGCCTATCAGTACCATAAGACGGCGCGGAATGCCGTTATGTTCGGGGAACCGGGGCACGCCTATATTTATTTTATTTACGGGATGTATCACTGCCTGAATTTTGTGACGGAGCCCGCCGGAGAGCCTTCTGCGGTCCTGATTCGCGGCGCGGAGCCGATTTTTGGAACTGCGGCGATGGAACGCCTGCGCTACGGCGAAAAAATTGCCGCGCTGACACCGGCCCAACGGCGGAATCTGATGAACGGCCCCGGAAAGCTCTGTAAAGCCCTTTCACTTTCCAAGCAAGAAAACGGAGCTGATTTAACGGGAAGCGAGCTGTTTGTCTGCGAGACTGCCGCGGATACCGGAATTTCACCTCTGCCGTCTCCGCCCAAAGCGGAAAAAATTTGCGCCGCCCCCCGGATCGGTGTAGATTATGCCGAGGAAGCCCGGGAATTTCCGTGGCGCTTTTACCTGGAAAGGGAGGAATGACCCGGATGCTGCTTTTCGATATGGACGGAACGCTGATTGACTCCAACGGCATCTGGCGGGATGTGGACAGGACGTTTCTGGCGCGGCGCGGACTTCCCTATACCCACACCTACTATGAGGGCGTGGCGCATACGATTTTCCCGCTGGCGGCCAAATTCACAAGGGAATTCTGCAATCTGGAGGAATCCTGTGAAGAGATTATGGCGGAGTGGATGGATTTGGCCGCCGATCTCTATACCAAAGTCCCGGTCAAACCCGGCGTCCGCGCCTACCTGCGGCAGTGCCGCGGAGAGGGACGCCGGCTGGCGGTGGTAACTTCCAGCGTCCCGGAGCACTGCCGGACGGCGCTGGAGCATCTGGATTTGATGAACTATTTCGATCACATCACCTTCGCACAGGAGCTGGCGATGGAAAAGAAGGATCCAGGGGTCTGGCTGTCCGCTGCCCGGGAGGGCGGCGTCCGGCCGGAGGACTGCACGGTATTTGACGACAGCATTTCCGCCTGCCGGGGAGCGCGCCGTGCGCGAATGCGTGTGATCGGCGTTTATGATCCGTATTTTTCCATGGATGAACGGGAGATGCGGGGGTTCTGTGACGGTTACATTCACAGCTTTGAAGAGCTGCTCCTTCCGTCCCGCACCGGTAAATAAAGCGACAGCCCCGGCTGCTCTCCATGGAGAGCAGCCGGGGCAGTCGCGCAAGTGGTGCGCATGTATCTGACGGGAAGGAAAACCGTGACAAAAGGAACTCGGAAAGGGTGTTTCCCGTTTGCAGCCCCACCCTTTGGAAGGGTTTTGCGGGTTTTCAAAACCTGTGCGGAGAGCAAAAAGCCTTCTTCACCCCTCTGCACAGATTTGTCCAGTCGGCGGAACTCACAGTTTTTTCATATGCACGCCCGCGGTTTTCAGCATCAGCTTTTTCTTGCCGGCAGTTTCAAATTCAACCTCTACCAGCGCGTCTCCGCCCATGGGAAGGACGGAAATCACGGTGCCGGTTCCAAAGGCGGTGTGCTGTACCCTGTCCCCGTGTTCCAGCGACATCTGCGGCCCCGTACCGTTCACGACATGCCCGGAAGCCGCGGCAGTCCTGCGTGACGCGGGGCGTGGAGCGGGATTCCGGTAAGTATGCACGCCGTTGCTGCTCCAGGATTCCCGGATGGGATTGCGGCCGGCCGGCTGTGCCGGCGCCGCTCCTCCCTGCCGGGCGAAGCGCGCATCTCCGCCGGAGCGGAGCTCTCCGCCGCCGGAGCCATCCTCCGCGCCGCCGTCCCACTGTGTGCGGGGCAGGGGCTTTCCCTGCCAGTCCAAGTTGTCCTCCGGGATTTCCTCCAGAAAGCGGGACGGCAGATTGGAAGCCGTGCGTCCGTACAGCATGCGCTGACGGGCGTTGGTCATGGTCAGCTTCTCCTTGGCGCGCGTCATGCCAACATAGCACAGGCGGCGCTCCTCCTCCATCTCCTCCGCGTCGCCCACGGCGCGGAGACCCGGAAAGACACCTTCTTCCATGCCCACCACATACACGGTTGGAAATTCCAGCCCCTTGGCGGAATGCATGGTCATCAGCGTCACACAGTCATCGTCCGCCGCGGAATCCAAATCCGTGTAGAGGGAGATTTCGTTCAGAAAGCCTGACAGTGTGGGATCCTCCGGCGCGTGCTCCAGAAAGCTCATGATATTGGACTTCAGTTCCTGCACGTTTTCGATTCGCCCGCGGCTCTCGATATCCTTTTTCTCTTCCAGCGCCTTCACATAGCCCGTGCGGTCACACACCGCATCGTAGAATTCCGGCAGCGCCAGCTGGCCGCCAAGCCTGCGAAGATCGTCGATTAAATCCGCAAATTTCAGCAGCTTCTGAGAGGCCTTCTTCAAATTGGGAAACAAATCCGCGTTCCGCAGGATTTCATAAAGCGACGCCCCTTGGGCGGAGGCCTCCGCCTGTATCTTCTCCACGGTGGCGTTTCCGATGGCGCGGGCAGGGACGTTGATAATTCTCCGAAGGCGCAAATCGTCCATGGGGTTGTTCAGCACGCAGAGGTAGGCCAGCATATCTTTGACTTCCGCGCGGTCGAAGAACTTGGTGCCGCCCACCACCTGATACGGCACGCCGTTGCGCTTCAGCGCGTATTCCAGCGCATTGGACTGTGCGTTCATGCGGTAGAGGATCGCCGTGTCCCGGAAACTCCGTCCCCGGTTGATGCCCAGCAGAATGTCGCCTACCACAAAGTTCGCCTCGTCGCTTTCGGAAAACAGCGTGCGGACGGCGACCTTCTCCCCCTCTCCGTTCTCCGTCCAGAGCATCTTGCCTTTGCGCTCCTGATTGTGCCGAATCACGGCGTTGGCGGCATCCAGAATATTCTGTGTGGAGCGGTAATTCTGTTCCAGCCGGATGGTGCGCGCATTTTTGTACTGTTTTTCAAAGCTGAGGATATTTTCAATGTTCGCACCGCGGAAACGGTAAATGCTCTGATCGTCATCGCCCACGACGCAGAGATTCTTCCGCCCTCCTGCCAGCAGCGCCGTCAGCAGGTACTGCAGGTGGTTGGTGTCCTGATACTCGTCCACCAGCACATAGCGGAACTTGTTCTGATAGTATTCCAGAACGTCCGGGCAGGTTTTCAGCAGTGTTACCGTATGAAAAATCAGATCGTCAAAATCCAGCGCGTTGGATTTTTGCAGCCTGCGGGCATATTCTGCGTAGATCTTCGCAATGCGGGTCATACGCCAGTCGTTTCCCGCCGTCTCGCTGGCGGCGAACTGCTCCGGCGTCTCATACCTATCCTTGGCATTGCTGATAATGCTCAGCACTTCCCGGGGCGGGAAAGATTTTTCGTCCAGATTTTTCTCCTTCAGAATATCCCTTAAAACCCGCTTGGAATCATCGGTATCGTAAATTGTGAAGTCCCGTTCGTAGCCCAGCCGATCGATGTCCCGCCGCAGAATCCGCACACAGGCGGAGTGAAATGTGGACGCCCACACGTCGTTGGCCCGTTCGCCCAGCCGCGCCGCCAGGCGATCTTTCAGCTCGCCCGCCGCCTTATTGGTAAACGTGATGGCCAGCACCTGCCACGGCGCGGCGGGCTCAACGGCGCACAGCCGCACTGCCCGGCGGTGATCCTCATCGGAGGGGGAATCCGGATAATTTTCCAAAAAATTCAGATCTTCCTCTGTCGTCTCCGGCGGCACGGCGTCGCAGTCGCTTCCCCTTCCGTAGGTCAGCAAATTGTAAATCCGCTGAATCAGCACCGTCGTCTTGCCGGATCCGGCCCCCGCCAGCAGCAGCAGCGGTCCCTCCGTGGCCATGGCCGCCTGCCGCTGGGGCGGGTTCAGGCGGCGGAAGTCCCGGGCAATCACCTTCCTGCGGGCCGTGGAATAGCGTTCCTTAAAATCAGACATATCTTCACCAAATTCCTCAAAATCTTGCTTTTATTCTAGTGCAAAGCGTCCTCTCGGTCAACCGCTGCCGGCAAATTCCCCCGGCCTTCCTTGAAAAATCGCCGCACCCGTCCTTTCGCTGAATCTTGCACCGTACTGCGTTCAACTTCCTTGCCCAAGCTCAATGATGCCTGGGGCGATTTGCCCTGTCCGGCATAGAATTTGTCAGGAACTTCAGACGTCCCGATTTTCCAAACGGGATCCGGGAGAATTCCCGTTCCGTTATTCAGCAGTCAAATTCGTTGTCACCCACCCAAATTTTTGCGGTCGGCTTTTCAACTCTCCATGGCCTCCGCAGTTCAATGAGATTCAGCACCGTATAGCCGCCTGCGCAGAAATAAAATAACGCCCCGGTTGTTGGGGGGCATGCAATTGAACAGGGTGTCGCCGCCGCAGGAGGCCGCGATTCTCCTCCGCCTTTTCAAACAGCGCCGAGGCAATCCCCCGCCGCCGGTCTTCGTCCCGGACGTAGAGCGACTCCACCCAGACGTTCCCGCCGTCCACCCGGCAAACCACATATCCGGCAAACACGCCGCTCTCCACCGCGGCAAAGGCTGGAAATCCCGCGTCCAGATACTCCGGTAATTTCTGTCTGTCCGGCCCGGCAGTCCGGCTTGGAAACAATTCCCCTGTAGCTTCGCAGCGTTGCCCGAAATGCCGCCGCAAGCGGCCCGGCCTGCACCGCGTTTTCTCGATTCAACGCAATCAGCTCTATTTTCCCCGTTCCTCTTCTTTTGTTGATTATACCGGAATCTCCTTTCCGCGGCAAGCCCCGCTTTCCCGCAAAGACAAGAGCAGACGGAGAAAACCGGCACGGCTCTCCGTCTGCTCTGCGTTTACAGCCCCAGAAACACTAAATTGGAATCCGTGATAAAATCGGGCATGCTGTACAACACCACGACGTTTTCAATCTTGTTTTTCGCAAGATAATCCGCCACCGATGAACGGTAATAGCGCAAATCCAGCAGATGAACCTCCGAAAAATTCTGTGCCAGGAACGGCGCCAAGGAATCGGAATAGCTGTCCCGTACCAGCAAAATCTTACTGCCGTCGCGAATCTTGCTGTTTTTAAGCACGCACAGCGGCTGATTTCCGCCGAGAAAAGAGGCGTATTGATCCTTCTTTTTCAAAAAACTTTTCTCATAAAGCGGCGTCTTTTCTGGTTTTCCCGTCCTCCAGGAGGTAATCGTCAGCCCTGTGTCGGGAACCCAGTATTGGATAGAATCCGGCTTCAGCCAGTGAATCCCCGATTTGGAGTACAGCGTGCCGTCGAAACAGGTACTCACCGTCTTCGGTTGGAATGCGGACTTGGGAAGCGTTTCGCCGCCGCGCCCCAGCGAATCCATTACGGCGGCGTAGCCGTAATATGCGCCCAGCGTAGTCCAGTGATGGTCGGTGCGGTAATAGATCTTCTCTCCCGCGTGCTTTTTCAGCGGCGTTAGAAAATCCACCGTGTCGACGCCCGCCTTTTTCCCGGCCGTTTTCAAAAATACCGCCTGATCCCAGCTTACCGCGCCGTCCGGCAACTTGTTCTTCCAAACTTCCGCCGCCGAGGGAATCAGGCCCAGCGTGACACGGGCATCGGTTTTTTCAGAGAGCTGCTTTACATAACCGAGATTTCGTTCTTCCAGACCGTCCGCAGGCGGATCGACTTTGGCAATCAGCGTATTCCTGCAGAGGTAAACGCCGTTGAAGAGCCGCTTGCCAATCGCATCTTCCGTCCGGGATTTTAAGCCCGTCCACTGATCCCGCAGCGGAAACTGATCCGCGATGTACTTCTCCGTTTCGCTCATAAAGCTGCCGTCCAGCACCGCACCGAGGGAGAGGGCGGGCCTCTGCTGCAGAGGGCGGTTCTCCACAGCGGAATTTTTCCGGTCGGGCAGCAGCAGCGACCACACCAGCATTCCGCCGATAAACAGACAGAACAACACCGTCAGAAAACGGCCGTAATTTTTTGTCATACCATTCCCCCCTTAAAACCGGAAATAGAGAAACGGGTTGTAGCTGCCGTCCACCAGATAGGCGGTACAAAGCACCAGCGCGCCAAGCATCAGAATCGGGCACGCAATCTCTCTTGCTTTTCTCGGCAGCTTCTTCCAGAGATTTACCCCCAGCGTAGTGGACGCCAGCGCCAGAACAATCAGCGTAAACGCATAACTCCTCAGGTCATATGCATTGGCGGCACTCCAGAATTTTCCCCCGCCGAAGCAGATTTTCAAATATGCCCTGCACTGGCGGAGATCCTCTATTTTGAAAATTCCCCAGCCTACCACCGCCACAATCAGTGTGTAAAGGTGTTTTACTGCACATGGTGTCTTTTTCAGCACATCCCGCAGAATATACTTCTCCAAAATCAGCCATCCGGCAAAGTAGAGGCCCCACAGAATGAAATTCCAGTTTGCACCGTGCCAAAAGCCGGTACAAATCCAGACAATCAGGATATTGCGGAGAGTCTTTGCGCTCCCCCTCCGATTTCCGCCCAGCGGAAAATACAGATACTGCCGGAACCAGGACGTCAGGGAAATGTGCCAGCGCCGCCAGAAGTCCGTTACGGATTCGGCCATGTACGGGTAGTTGAAGTTCTCCTCAAAGTGGAACCCCAGCATCCAGCCCATGCCGATAGCCATATCGGAATAGCCGGAAAAATCGAAATAGATTTGAAAGGAGAACGCCAGCAGTCCCAGCCAGCCGCCGACAGTCGTCAGCGTTCCCACCCGCTGTGCGGCCGCCGCGGAATCCCACAGCGCCCCGATGGAGTTCGCCAGCAGCACTTTCTTGGCGAGCCCCACGCAAAACCGGCGTGCGCCCAGGGCAAAGTCGGATATCGTGTTTTTCCGGCAGTCCAGCTCTGCGGCCACTGTCTTGTACTTGACAATCGGACCGGCAATCAGCTGCGGGAACATGGTGACGAAGGTGCCGAAGGACACCAGATTCCGCTGTACCGGCGCATCCCTGCGGTAGACGTCGATGATATAGCTCATAGTCTGGAAGGTAAAAAATGAGATACCGATGGGCAGACTCAGCCCGAAAGTCGGGATGCGGATGCCTGGAATCCGCGAGAGATTGCTGGCAAAGAAGTCCCAGTACTTGAAAAATCCCAGCACCAGCAGGTTGATGATCACAGCCTCCGCCAGAAAGCGCCGCGCCCGCCTGTCATCGGCACGGTACCTGTCAATCAAAAGCCCGTAAGTATAAGCCACCAGGATGGAAAAGATCATAATCAGAATGTAAACCGGTTCTCCCCATCCGTAAAAGAACAGGCTGACCAAAAACAGCACCGGATTGCGCCATTTCATCGGTACGATAAAGTAAAGGAACAAAACGATCGGCAGGTAGCCGAATAAAAAGGTCAAACTGCTGAATACCACCCGTTCACCCTCCTGTCAATGAACGGCAATGTCCGCAGCAAAACGCTGCGGACATTGTCCAGAACGTCTTTATGCGAACAGCCCTGTAAATTCTTTTTCAATTGCGGTCTGGTGATCAGCAGAGGCAATCATAGCCACGTAGCGGCCGTTCACGCAGACTTTTGCCTTTTTCCACGCCGCCATTGTCTCCGGGTACATCGCGCCGCCGGCA
>JBFLFX010000063.1:0-12759 GCA_041859815.1 Dysosmobacter sp.
CGAGATTTTCCGCAGTTTACAAGTGTTCGTAGGCCGATATTTAAAATTCCCTGCCTGTTAAAAGGGCGGGCTGATCGATGATCAGCCCGCCCTTCAGAAACTGCGAATAGTAAAAACCAGCTTTTCCCTTATCGGTTGCTTCTGCGCCAAATGCCCATTTTTTCCGCATCCCGGATCAGCTGATCCCTGAATTTTGGATGGGCAACATTGATCAGCGCCTCTGCGCGCTCCCAGACAGATTTCCCCTTTACGCTGGCAATGCCGTATTCCGTCACCAGATAGTGCAGATTGGTACGGGTGCAAGTCGCGATGCTTCCCTCGATCAGCGTGGGGCGGATGCGGGACTGCACCTCTCCGGTTTTCTTGTTGGTCACTGTGGAGGAACAGCAGATAAAGCTCTTTCCGCCATGGGACAGATACGCGCCCATCACGAAATCCTGCTGTCCGCCTGCGCCGCTGATTTGGTGAATACCGCTGGACTCCGAGGACACCTGGCCGAAGAGATCAATATCCACCGCGCCGTTAATGGAAATGAAATTGTCGATGGAGGACACGCGGGCAATATCGTTGACATAGTCCACGGGAACGCTCATGCACGCGGGGTTGCGATCAAGATAATCATAGAGTTTCTGGGTCCCTGCGCCAAAAGCGTAAGTCTGACGCCCCTTGTCGAAGGGCTTGCAGGCGCCGGTGATTTTTCCGGCCTCCGCCATATCCACAAAAGAGTCCACATACATTTCGGTATGTACGCCCAAATCCCTCAAATCGGATTCTGCGATCAGCTTGCCGATGGCGTTGGGCATGGAACCGATGCCCAGCTGCAAACAGGCGCCGTTCGGAATTTCCGGCACTACCAGCTTTGCAACAGCCAGATCGACTGGGCCGGGCTCTCCGGCCGCCGGCATGGTGTCCATTGGAGGATTTGCGCCCTCCACAATCATGTCGACCTTGCTGATGGGAATGCCGTTCTGGAATCCGCCGAAGCAGTACGGAATATTTTGATTTACCTCGACAATAATCTTCTTGGCGCGTTCACAGATGGCGGCCAGATGGGAGACATTGGGGCCGAAATTAAAGAATCCGTGAGAATCCATCGGCGCAACCTGAATCATTACCACATCGACAGGAGGGAGATAATTACGATAATATCCCGGCAGTTCGGAGTAGCGCATGGGGCTGAAAAACGCAATGCCCTCCCTCATCATCTGTCGCTCAATCTTGGACATATGCCAGGAATTCCAGGTAAAATGCCGGGCGGCATTCGGGACATCCGCAAACGCAGGGCGGCGGATCAGAATGCCTCCGCGAATTTTCACGTCGGTGAGTTCTTCCGCCCGGTTTGCCAGCGCTTTGTCCAGAGCGTCGGGAGAACCGGTACTCCAACCGTAGTCCACCCAATCCCCGGATTTTACAACTTTAACCGCATTTTCCGCAGTTGTCAGCTTCTGCTGATACTCTTCCTGATAGCTCATGTACTGTTCCTCCTAAATAAAAAATATTAGCAACATACAATCACTGTATCATTTGTTATAATAATAACATATTGACCCTCCGTTTTCAATTCCCATTCACGGTTTTTATGGGATTTTGTGATATCTTTGGGAAAAAGCGTTTCCAAAGCGGCGGGCACAGCCTTGGAAACGCTTTTAATTGAACGTCAGTTGATCAATTCATCCGGATAGCTCCAGCCGTTTTCAATTTCACCCTTTTTGGCACGGGTCATCAGTTCCGTCACGACTTCCCGCACAGGCTTGTTATGATACAAGACCTCATACGCGCAGTGACAGATGGGCATTTCCACGCCCTCCCGCGCGGCGAGCTGCTCCACGCTGGCGGCAGCGTAATAGCCCTCCACCACCGCCCCGATCGCATTCATAGCCTCCTGCGCGGATCTGCCCTGGCCGATTAAAATACCGGCCCGGCGGTTTCGGGAGTGCATGGAAGTGCAGGTGACGATCAGATCACCCATCCCGGCAAGCCCTCCAAAGGTCTGGCGGCTGCCCCCCAGCTTTTCCCCCAACTTGGCAATTTCCACCATGGCGCGGGTCATCAGCAGCGCCTTGGTATTGTCCTGAAAGCCCATACCGTCGCTGATACCGCAGGAGAGCGCCACCACGTTTTTCAACGCGCCGCAGAGCTCTACGCCCACGATGTCGGGACTGGTGTAAATACGAAAATAGTGGTTCATAAAGATGTCCTGCACAAATTTTGCGGCACGCTCATCGGCACAGGCCGCCACGCAGCCGGTGGGCATTCGGATACCGACTTCCTCCGCGTGAGAAGGGCCAGAGAGTGCAACCACTTTACAAGTTTCTCCGGTCTCCTGCTGGACAATCTGGCTCATCCGCAGGTCGGTATCCCGTTCGATCCCCTTTGAGACAGAAACCAGAATCGTACCGGGACGGAGGAATTCCGCCGCCTTTTTTGCGGTGGCACGTACTGCAAACGACGGCGAGGCGGAAACTACGATGTCGGCCTCCCGTACACGGGAAATGTCGTCGGTGATTTTCAACTTCTCCGGAAGTTTTACGCCCTTCAACAGCGGATTTTCACGGGAAACGCGCATCTGTGCCGCCTTCTCGGAATTATGCGACCAGAGTGAAACGTCATGCCCGTTATCGCACAGTACCAGCGCCAGCGCGGTCCCCCAGCCGCCGCTGCCCAAAACAACTGCTCTCATTCCTGCCCCTCCGTTTTCTTCTTATGATGCATGGAAAATTTTGATTCTGTTCCGGATGCAAGCCGCTTGATATTTGCCCGGTGCTGCCAAATTACCAGTCCACCAATCACAGCGGAAAAAATTAAAATAACCGGATCCCGGTAAACAAAGCCAGATGCTACGGGAAATGTTGCAGCGCAGCAGATGGAACCGAGAGAAACATACTTGGTCAAAAACGCCAGCACAAAAAAAACCGCCCAGACCGCCAGCGCAATCCGCCAGTCGATGGCAATGGCCATCGCCCCGCCGGACAGGATCCCCTTGCCGCCTTTAAAATGGAACATGCAGGGGAACATGTGGCCCAGCAGGCAGAACAGTCCGGCCCAGTACTTGGAAAAAGCCAAAACAATGCCCCCCGCATGCAGCACCGAGCGAAAAATCATTGCGGTCAGCAGGATTGCAAAGATCGCCTTGAGAAAATCCATGAAAATGACCAAAAAAGTCAGCTTTCCGCCGAACACACGGTAAAAGTTGGTCAATCCCGCATTGCCGCTGCCGTGGGTGCGAATATCGTCATGCAGAATATACTTGGAAATCAAAACCGCGCCGTTGAAGCAGCCGAAAAAATAGGAAAAGGCAGCGGTCAGGGCAAAAATTCCCGCAGACAGACCAGACGTCAGAATCGGCGCCGCCCAAGTCGCATTCATGCCTATGCCTCCTTGTCGCTTTTTTGCCGGATGGAGAGAGTGATCGGCGTGCCGCTCAAGTCAAAGGTGTTGCGGATGCAGTTTTCCAGATACCGCTGATAGGAAAAATGGAAGAGTCTGGAGTCATTGCAGAACGCCACAAAATGCGGCGGGCGGACGCCCACCTGCGTCATATAGTAAATTTTCAGGCGCCTGCCTTTATCCGTGGGCGGCTGAACGCGGGTCTGGGCATCGGCCAGAACGCTGTTCAGCATGCCGGTGGTAATCCGCATTCCGGCCTGCTGGTAGACCTTTACAATTAAATCAAACAGCCTGTCTACCCGCTGTCCGGTCAGCGCGGAGATAAACAGGATCGGCGCATAGGTCATAAACCCCAGTTCCCGTCGGATATTCTCCGTCAGATGCTCCATGGTTTTGTCATCTTTTTCCACCAGATCCCATTTATTCACCACGATGATGCAGGCTTTGCCCGCTTCGTGTGCCATACCGGCCACCTTAGTATCCTGATCGGTTACGCCGTCCCGGCCGTCAATCAGAATCAGGCAGACATCCGCCCGCTCGACGGCCATGGTGGCGCGGAGAACGCTATACTTTTCAATTTCTTCCTCCACCTTGGATTTCCGGCGCATCCCCGCCGTGTCAATCAGGACAAAATTGCCCTTTGCATTGGAAAAGCGGGAGTCGATGGCATCCCGCGTAGTTCCCGCCACCTCGCTGACAATTACGCGGTTTTCGCCCAGAATCCGATTTACCAGAGAGGATTTTCCCACGTTGGGCTTGCCAATCAAAGCGACCTTAATGGCATCATCCTCCTCATCGCCTCCATCCTCAGGCGGGAAATACCGGATACAGGCGTCCAGCAAATCGCCTGTCCCGTGGCCGTGAACCGCCGAGACAGGGATCGGATCCCCCAGACCCAGATTGTAGAACTCATAGAAATCCGCATCCGGAGTGCCGGTGGAGTCCATTTTATTGACCGCCAAGACAATAGGCTTTCCGCTTCGCAGCAACATGCCGGCCACCTCGTGATCCGCGGCGGTCAGCCCCGTGCGAATATCCGTCAGGAATACAATTACGGTGGCGTTGTCAATGGCAATCTGTGCCTGTTCCCGCATGAAGTTCAGAATTTGATTGTCGCTTTTCGGCTCAATGCCGCCGGTATCAACGAGTGTAAAGGAGCGGCCGTCCCAGTCGGTTTCTCCGTAAATCCGGTCGCGTGTCACACCGGGAGTATCCTCAACAATGGAAAGCCTTTTGCCAATCAGCCTGTTAAACAGCATCGACTTGCCCACATTCGGACGGCCCACGATGGCAACGATGGGTTTCATCGGCCCTCACTTCCCTTCTTTTATTCATTTTTGATAATCCTATTATAGCCACAGTTGTGAAAAAATCGCAATACAAAAGCAAGGAGGGAAGAACCATCTTCCCTCCTCAAAGCTGCAATCCTTATTTTTCAACAACAGACTTGATGGCTTTGACCTCGCGGCCCTTGTAAGTACCGCATTTCGGACACATTCTGTGAGGCAGGTGGAGCGCACCGCACTTCGGGCACGCGACGAGCGTCGGAGCTGCCAGCTTCGAAACAGAGCTGCGTCTCTTATCACGTCTTGCTTTGGAAACTTTTCCCTTAGGGACTGCCATGGTGACACCTCCTTGATCTTGAAAAAGCAACGGCGGAACCGTTCTTGTTCATTCGTTATCGTTGTTCTTCAAAAGCTTTGCCAGAACTGCCAGCCGCGGATCGACTTCCTTCGTTTTACAGGAACACGGGCCGAGGTTCAGGTCGGCACCGCACCGGGGACAGAGTCCTTTGCAATCTTCCGAACACAAAACTTTTGTGTCCATTCCGAGAATAAATGCCGTCTTGGCAAGATCCTCCACATCGACAAACTCACCCTTCTCCAGAAGGACAATGTCATCGTCCTCCTCGTCCTGACGCTCGTCCGCCAATATGCATCCGTAGGAAACTTCTTTTTTCCTTCGGAATTCCTTTGCGCACCGGTCGCATACACAATCCAGAGTGGTCTGCGCCGTCAGCTCCAGTTCCAAAACGCTCGCGGTATTCCGCACGGTTCCCGTTACTCTGACGGGCTCCGTCACCGGAAATCTTCCGCCGAACTCCACATCGCTGAGATCCATGGAGAAGGAAAACGGCAGCTCCCTGCCAGGCGTATTCAAAATTGGCTTGACACTGAATTGCATAGTACACCTCGCAATGACACGGGTATTATTATAAAAGACCTTCCGCTTCTTGTCAAATATTATTTTGTGATTTCCTTGCAAAATTTGAAAAAATTGATAAAATACCCGTATAGTCATTCATGTGAGAAATCTTCGGAGGTATATTATGCGCGAAATCACAGTGAAGAAAAACGACGCAGGGCAGCGCTTGGATCGGTTTGTTGCCAAGGCGCTTCCGCTTCTTCCCGCCGCCCTGCTGCAAAAATATATTCGCCTGAAACGGGTAAAAGTCAATGGAACAGGCTCCCACCGGGATACCCGGCTGGCAGAAGGCGATGTCCTTCAGCTCTATATTAACGACGAATTTTTTGACCAGCCTACGGAGGAAAACCGTTTTCTCTCCATTTTCCGCCCCAGCCTGGACATTGTATACGAGGACGAGAATCTTCTTCTGGTCAATAAGCGTCCCGGCCTTGTGGTCCATGCCGACGAGAAGGAAAAAGTCAACACGCTGGTCAACCACATTCAGGCCTATCTCTATCAGAAAAAAGAGTGGAACCCCAAGCGGGAAAATTCCTTTTCCCCTGCGCTGTGCAACCGGATTGACCGCAACACCGGCGGGATTGTAATTGCCGCGAAAAACGCGGAGGCGCTGCGCATCATCAACGATAAAATCCGTTTGCACGAACTTCAAAAATCCTATCTCTGTGCCGTAATTGGCCGCCCAGTCCCTGCAAAAGGCAGAATCGAGGGGTTCCTGCTGAAAAACGAGGCAAAAAATCAGGTCGCGTTTTATCATCACCCCGTCCCCGGCGGGCGCACCGCCGTGACACTCTACAAAACGCTGGAAACCCGGGGGGATCTCTCGCTGGTGGAGTGCGAACTACTCACAGGCCGCACGCATCAAATCCGTGTTTCCATGGCGGAAATCGGACATCCGCTGCTGGGCGACGGGAAATACGGCGACGGCCGGATCAACCGCAGATATCACGAGCAGAAACAGCTGCTCTGTTCTTACCGTCTGGCTTTCCGCTTTACGTCGGACGCCGGAATTCTGGAGTACCTGCGGGACAGAGAATTCACCGTAGAGGACATTCCGTTCCGCAGCCGGTATTTTCATGCGTAAAGCTCCGGCTGTTTCGCTTGACTTTTCCGCGCTTTTCTTATATAGTTGTGTATTGCCGAATTTCGACGAGAAAGGTTCCCCCCTCAACAGAGAGAAGAGGCGCATTATTTCAAGAAACGGGGGAGGATAAATGTCCAAAGAGTTAATTCGCCTGCAGGACTGCTGCATGGCGTTTGACGATGAGCAGGTTCTCAACAACTTAAATCTCCGCATCAACGATCAGGAATTCCTCACACTTCTGGGTCCCAGCGGCTGCGGCAAAACCACAACGCTTCGGATTATCGGCGGCTTCACGACACCTACGTCGGGAGACGTCTATTTTGACGGTGTGAGGATTAATGCTGTTCCGCCATACAAACGGCAGATCAATACGGTCTTCCAGAAATATGCGCTGTTCCCGCATTTGAATGTCTTTGAAAACATCGCTTTCGGCCTGCGAATGAAAAAAGTGCCCGATCCGAGGGATCCGTCCGGAAAGCGTCAGGTCAAGCTCGATGAAGCGGAGATTACGCGGCGCGTGGATGAAATGCTGGAAGTGATCTGTCTCAAAGGGTTTGAGCATCGTAAACCCAACGAGCTTTCCGGCGGGCAGCAGCAGCGGGTTGCCATTGCGCGGGCGCTGGTAAACCAGCCGAAGGTATTGCTTCTGGACGAACCGCTGGGCGCGCTGGATCTGAAGCTGCGGAAGGATATGCAGATCGAGCTGAAACGGATTCAGCAGCAGGTCGGCATTACGTTTGTGTATGTCACGCACGATCAGGAGGAGGCACTGACCATGTCGGACACGATCGTTGTCATGGATCAGGGATCCATTCAGCAGATCGGAACGCCGGAGGACATCTACAACGAACCGAAAAATGCGTTTGTTGCCGATTTTATCGGCGAATCCAATATTATTGACGGCGTCATGATCTCCGACAACGTGGTCAAGATGTACGGTAAAAAGTTTCCCTGCGTGGACAGTGGTTTTGCCCCCAACGAAGCGGTGGATGTCGTCATCCGCCCCGAGGACATCGACATCGTGCCCGTGGAGCAGGGGCAGCTGACCGGCACTGTCACCAACGTGACCTTCAAGGGGATGGAATACGATATTATCGTGGATTTTCGCGGGTTCAAGTGGCTGATCCAGACGACGGATCACTCCCCCGTCGGCACCCGCATCGGCGTAAAAATTGATCCGGACGGCTTTCATATCATGCATAAAAGCGCGTATTCCGACCGTTTCGGCGATTACAGCTCGTACAGCGACGAGTATGATGAGCTGAACGAAGTGGAAGAAGACGCCGAGACAAAGGCGGAGGGCGAAACCGATGAAAAACAGTAAGCTGGCTGTCCCCTACGTGGCATGGATGGCTCTTTTCGTGATTGCCCCGCTGGTTTTGGTTCTGCTCTATTCCTTTACCTCCCGGGACGGCGGCTTCACATTGGCCAACTTCTCCACCATGGGCGCGTATCTTCCAGTATTCGGCAGATCGTTTCTTCTTGCGCTGGTCGCCACGCTGGTCTGCATTCTGCTGGGCTACCCGCTGGCGTACTATCTGGCCAGGGAGGGCGCGGGCTTCCGCCGTATCGCCATGATGCTGATCATGCTGCCGATGTGGATGAACTTCCTGCTGCGCACCTACGCCTGGATGTCCATTTTGGAAAACACCGGCATTTTGAATACGTTTTTTCGCAATATCGGTCTGTTCCGCCTGATTAACGGCGCTTTTGGCACAAATATCGACCATTTTCGCCTTATCAATACGCAGGGCGCCATTGTGCTTGGCATGGTTTACAATTTTCTGCCGTTTATGATTCTGCCGATTTATACCGTGATTGAGAAGATCGATTTTCGCATCATTGAAGCGGCTGAAGATCTGGGTGCGAACTCCCGTCAGGTATTCCGCAAGGTGATTTTTCCGCTGTCCCTGCCCGGCGTACTGTCCGGTATTACCATGGTGTTTGTCCCGGCGGTCTCCACCTTCGCCATCCCCCGCCTGCTGGGCGGCGGCATGGTGACGATGCTGGGCGATCTGATTGAAGCCCAGTTTATGGGCAGCGCCTACAATCCCTATCTGGGCTCCGCAATCTCTCTTGTGATGATGGTCATTGTTCTGATCTGCATGGCCGTAATGAACCGCTTCGGTGAAGGTGAGGAAGGAGCGATGGTGCTGTGAAAAAAAATGGTTTTTGGAACCGCTTTTTTATGACTTTGATGTTCCTGTTTCTCTACGCGCCCATTTTTGTCCTGATTGTCTTTTCGTTTAACGCAACCAAGAGCCGCAGCGTCTGGGCGGGCTTTTCATTAAAATGGTATGCAAATCTCTTTTCGGACGAAGTGATCATGGACGCCCTGCGGACGACGCTTCTGGTTTCCGTAGCGGCCTCCCTGATCGCCTGCGCCGCCGGAACCGCCACTGCCCTCGGCATTTATGCCATGAAACGGAAACCGCGCTCCGTGGTGATGTCGATCAACAACATTCCGCTGACCAACGCGGATATTGTCACAGGCGTCTCCCTTTCCCTGCTGTTTGTCTTTGCCATTCACGCGTTTAACAACACCATCGGAAAGTCCTTAGGAGAACAGTGGTCGCTGGGCTTCGTTACGCTGCTCATCGCGCATATCACCTTTGATATTCCCTATGTGATTCTCTCTGTGCTTCCAAAGCTGCACCAGCTGGATCCGAATATCTATGAGGCGGCACAGGATTTGGGCGCGACCGGCACGGCAGCGTTTCGCAAGGTGATTCTGCCGGATTTGATGCCGGGTATTATCAACGGACTGCTGATCGCGTTCACCATGTCCATTGACGACTTCGTGATTTCCTACTTCACAGCCGGATCCCAGGTATCCACCCTGTCCATGGAAGTTTATGCCATGGCACGCCGAAAAATCAGTCCGGAAATCAACGCCGTCTCCACCATCATGTTCGGATCCGTGCTTTTGCTTCTGGTCATTATCAACTTGCGGGAGACACACCAGAATCGGAAGCTCCGGCAGCGGCAGGCTGCGCTGGCTCCCAAGCGCTGAGCGTCAATTTTGGAAGAAGGCCAAATTAAGCATGAAAAAACTGTTTTCTCTTGTTGCGGCGGCACTGATGCTGTCCAGTCTGCTGGCAGGCTGCGGCAGCAAAGGCGCTTCCACAGTAAATCCAAAAAAATATCCCAACGGGGAAGTGACTGTTCTGAACTGGGGCGAGTATATCGCCAATGGAGAAGATGGATCGCTGAATACCTGCAGGGAATTTGAAAAGCAGTACGGCGTGAAGGTTAACTACAAAACCTGTTCGGATAATGAAACCCTCTACTCCATTCTCTCCAGCGGCGGATCGGATTATGATGTGATTGTTCCCTCCGACTATATGATCTCCCGCCTGATTCAGGAGAAAAAGCTGGAAAAGCTGGATTTTAAGAACATTCCCAATTTCGCCGATGTAGACGGTACATTTGTCAAGCCGGCTTATGATCCCACCGGCGAATACTCCGTACCGTACATGTGGGGCACGGTGGGGATTATCTATAACACCAAAATGGTAAAGGGCAAGATCACCAGCTGGGGCGACCTGTTCAGCAAGAAGTATAAAGATGAAGTCCTGATGATTGACAACCCCCGCGACGCCATCGGTGTGGCTTTGAAATACCTGGGATACTCCTACAACACCACTAATGAAAAGCAGATTAAAAAAGCCACGGATCTGCTGATCAAGCAAAAAAAGAGCGGCATTGTGCAGGCGTATGTCATGGATGAGATCTTTGACAAACTGGAAAGCGGCGAAGCCGCCATCGGCGTCTATTATGCCGGGGACTATCTGACGATGCTGGAAAACAACCCAAACCTGGCATTTGTCATCCCCAAGGAGGGCTCCAACTACTTTGTAGACGCCATGTGCATTCCCAAAGGCGCCGCCAACAAGGAAAATGCCGAGAAGTTTATCAATTTCATGTGTTCCAAGCGGATTGGCCTGGCCAACTGCGAGGCGATTGGGTACTCTACCCCGCTGAAATCCGTGAAGGCGGCGCTACCGAAAGATATCCGGGAGAATCCCGTGGCGTACCCTTCCAGGGAAACACTGTCAAAGTGCGAGCAGTTCATCAATCTTCCGGAAAAGGTTCTGGAGTTTTATGATTCCGAGTGGCTGCGTCTGAAAATCTGATTCACCGGGGAATAAAGGAAAAGGAGTGTTTTTCATGATTGTAATTGGAATGAAATGCAGTGTAGAGCAGGTTGTCACCGAGCAGCTCACCGCGCAGACCGTCGGTTCCGGCGCGCTTCCCGTGTTTGCCACGCCCTACATGACCGCCATGATGGAGAATGCGGCGCTCACCTGCCTTCAGCAGTTTCTGGAGGACGGAAAAGGCTCCGTGGGCATCCATCTGGACGTCTCCCACGACGCCCCCACGCCTGTCGGCATGAAAGTGACGGCGGAAGCGGAGATCGCCTCCGTCTCTGAAAACGGTAAAATCGTGGAATTTAAGGTCAGCGCGTGGGATGAAAAGGGCCCCATCGGACAGGGAACACACACGCGCGCCATCGTCAACAATGAGCGGTTTCTCGCCAAGTGCGCCGCCAAGCTGGAGCAGTGATTGCGAGAGAGGAAGTCCGTAGAACGGGAAAAGCCTCCAGCGTGTCGAAAAAGGATCTTGTCTCGCCGCAGGGTTTAACAAATTTTAGGATTGCAAACGAACGGCATTTTTCCCGGTTTTTCGCCCCAACCCTCTCTCCTGCTAAATGCGCGCTGACCACCTGATCAACAGCCTCAAAGCTTTAAAAATTCCCCTTGCTTTTTAGCAAGGGGAATTTTTAAAGCTTTTTGATAAACCGCAGAACCGTATCTTATCAGGTTGCATGGCGTTCCAATTTTCTGGAATCAGCGCACTGTGCATGTCAACTCCAGACAGACTTTATAATCTCCGTTGTTGAAGTTTTTTCACGGAATTCAAATCCTTACGCGTCCCTTTCATTTCGCCACAGCTTCAAAATCAGATAACTGGGTGTTTCCAAAAATCCGTCGTAGCGTCTCGGCGCGCTCTCTTTCCAATCCTCCGGCGGCATCGGTTCCTGTACCTCCAGAATGGAAAAACCGCTCCCCACGGCGGCATTCACATAGTCGCTGAACGTGTGATGCCAACTGCGGCTGAGGAAATTCTCCATCGCGTCATTGTACTCGATCCAAGGCTGAATGTACGCCCGTTCCCGCTTGTCCAGATACCGTACCGTCCACTCGCTGTCGTCCGGGAACCGATCTCCCCTGCCAATGGGGTACTGAGCGGTGTAAACCGGGTGCATCACTGACAGCACGCACTCGCTTTTGGGGCGCAGCAAATCGTGCAGATTTTCAAAAAACGGTCTCAAATCCTGAAGATAATGGGTCGACGTGGAAGAAAACACAAAATCAAATTTTTCCTTCGTAAACGCCGTAAACGGTTTTGCAAGATCGCCCTTCAGAAATTCCGCTTTGGAATGTCTCCTGCCCGCCTGCTCTTTTGCAAGCCGGAGCATCTCCTCCGACAGATCCACGCCAACTGTCCGGGCAGCGCCTGCCCCCTCCAGCAAAAAGGTAAATCTGCCCGTCCCGCAGCCCAGATCAATCACCGATTTTTCATGAAGATCCGGCAGCAGCTTTTCGATGCAGGGCCATTCAATCCGGTAGCTGTAAGAATCCGCACCGGCGGTAAAATCTTCGTAGGCGGCCGCCATGCGGTCACAGTTTTGCTCCGTATTTTCCATTTTTCCAAATTCCCTCTCAAACGCGCGGCAGGGACGGTCGCAAAATGTGACCGTCCCTGCCGCCTTTTATTCTTCTTCTGCGATTTTTCTCCCCATGAGAACGCCCATGACGGACGCCATCATCAGTCCCCTGGTCCAGCCGGAGGAGTCCCCCAGGCAGTGCAGGCCCTTCAGACTGGTGTTGAAGTCCGTGTCCATCCTCACGCGGTTGGAGTAGAATTTCAGCTCCGGCGAGTACAGCAGCGTCTCATAAGACGCGAAGCCCGGCACCACTTCGTCCATGGCCTTGATAAAGCTGATGATGTTCACCATCGCGCGGTACGGCATGGCGGCGGTAATATCCCCCGCCACGGCGTCCGGAAGCGTGGGGCGG
>JBFLFX010000064.1:0-12624 GCA_041859815.1 Dysosmobacter sp.
GAAAAGTTTTTGGAGATTTACCGCGGGATGGTGCAAAAGCTGAGGGCGCATCACATTCTCCCGGTGCTGACGACGCTGCCGCCTCTGGAACCCTGGCGCTTTTTGAACTGGTGGTGCCGGGGCGCCGATGAAGAGGCCGTGATTCGGTGGATGGGCGGGAGCGTCTGCAACGTGTACGCGCACCAGGAAAAATACTCTCACGCGGTAGAACTGCTTGCCAGGGAGGAGCAGGTACCGCTGGTGGATATCCGCGGGAAATTTCTGGAATACGGACGGCTGGATGAGACAATCTGTATGGACGGGACACATCCCAATTCGGCGGGACAGAAATTGATCACGGCCGCGTTTGATGAATTCATGAAAAAAACGGGGCTGTGAGGCCGCCGTTCGGGCGGTAAGAATTGATTCGGCAGAGGGGAAGATCGCTGCGAAAGACACCCGGGAAGGGTGTCTTTCGTCTGCGGTTCAAAGTTTTGAAGGGGGGCTGATTGATGATTCTACCTATTTCCTGCAACCACGGGTATATCCAACTCAAGACTGGAGCGCCGCCGCTGCGCTTAAAACTCTATAGTTCCGGCTTGGGCCCTGTTTGCGCTGTCCGCACAAACACCCGTTCACATTCCGCAGGGGCTTAATTGAACGGCTAACGGCGCTTATAACGGTACATCTGCGCATCGGCCTTTTGGAACGCGGCCGGAAGGCTTTCACCGGGTTGAAGGACATGATAACCGTAAGAGATGTTTGGAAACCACGGCGTATGAGCCCGTTCCCGCTCGACTCTCCGGATCAATTTCCGAATAGCGCTGCGGAACGCAACTTCGCTGGAATCGCTCAGAATCGCAAATTCGTCGCCGCCGATGCGGTAACAGTTGCCGCATTTGATAAAGCACTTTCGCAGGATCCGCCCGACGGTGGAGAGAATGCGGTCCCCCTCCACATGACCGTGGCTGTTGTTAATTGCCTTGAAATTGTCCACGTCGAGAATGACCAGAATTTTCGGATTCTGCGGCGTGGTTTCCATTTCCTTGTCAAAGGCCGCCCGGTTCAGAACACCGGTGAGCGGATCATAGCGGAACTGGATTTCTCGCTGGAAGATATAATACAGCAGCAGACACAGCGTGATGCACTGCCAGGAAGTGTGTACTTCCGGGTAAAGGATCTGTGTGGAAACGCCGATCAGAAAGAAGACATAGATCCCCAGAAGATAGCGTCTCTCCTGACGCGCCAGACGGGATGCCGTGCCGTAACTGGTTCCGACGATTAAAAAAACACCGATCAGATAGTTGACAATGTAAATCCAGAACAGCGGCCCGCGGGAATAGACATTGCTGTGAGAGACGGTAAAGAGCCAGCCGGTTTCGGAAGAGGCGATGCACAAGATTACCGTGCAGAGCGGGAACAGAAGAAGAATGCGCTTTGTTTTCAGAGAGCTTTCGCTGCCGGACCATGCCAGCACATAGGGAATCAATGAAGAACAGGAGAACCCCATGATGTTAACCGCAAGATTTGCCGCCCACCAGGAAGCCCCCGCGCGATCCAGAAGAATGCCGGCGCATTCCAGCACCATGGCGAGGATTGTCAGAATAATGGCGAGGCGGTAAGTGTGGATGCGATCCTTCGACATCAGAATATTCTTGCCCAGGAGATACAGCAGAAAAGACAGGGCGGCGATATTCAGGGAGTGCCCGATTAGCAGGGAGAGTATATAACTGCTCATTTTCATTCCCCCAAGCTCTGTGTTAACGTTCCCTCCGAAAGACGTGGATGCGGAACGAAATATGCGTGGTAAGTGTCTCCAGCGCGGCCAGCCGATCCATGCCGGCCTTGGGTGTATTCCAATAATAGGGCGTCATCTGAAAAAGCGCGTGAATGTCGGATTGGCAGGCGAGTGTGATCACGCCGTCCGCAGGGACGATGGCCTCATAGGAAAGACCCTGATAGGGAATGGCCTTTTCGTCATTGCGGTAGGGAGTTTCATAAAGCACCTGCTTCATTTCCCACAGGTGATCCGCAGCCGGAACTACGTAGAGAAACGTTCCGCCGGGTTTCAGCACCCGCTGGAATTCCTCCAGCGCCAGAGGGGAAAAGCAGTTGACCAGCAGATCCACGCACCTGTCCGCCACCGGAAGGTGGTAAGAGGACGCAACGGCGAACTCAACCGCGCGCTCCCGCTTGGCGGCGGCGCGCAGGCTGAATTTGGAAATGTCAATGCCCGCCATCCGCGGCAATTTTCCGGCCTCCAGCAGGGCATGGTAAATTCCGGAGGTGTAATATCCCTCGCCGCAGCCGGTATCCAGTACGAAGGGGGCGATGCCGGTGTGCTCCGCCGCAAGGGCGCACAGCGCGTTCCGCAGCGGCTGATAGTAGCCCTTTGACAGAAATTCCCGCCTGGCGGCGGCCATGCCCCTGTCGTCCCCGGGAGCGGAGGAGTGTTTCTGATTCACGGGGAGCAGGTACGTGTATCCCTCCCGGGCGATGTCATAGCTGTGCCCCAAGGGGCAGGAATATGTTTTTTCGTTTCGCGTCAGGGGTTGTCCGCAGACCGGGCAGCAGAATAGACTCATGCGGAAGGTTCCTCCTTATGGATACGCATGCCGCTGATCCGTTTGCGGCCGCGAAGCCGGAAAATATCCGGCGGTATTTTTGAAAGACTCGCCGTCTGCGCTGCAGGGCACGGGACAATGCCGAAAACCGCTGGGCGCGGAGAAAATTGCACTTTTTACAGTCTGGCGCAGCGGGTATCGTGGTGGCGGCGCAGCGCTGCGGCGCAGGCGTCGATGTCCGCATGGGAGGTGTCCGGGCTGAAACTGATGCGGATGACGCTTTCCGCAATTTCTTTCGGCAGGTGCAGTGCTGCCACCACATGGCTGGGCTTGCCGCGGTGGCATGCGGAGCCTGCGGAAATACAGATTCCCTGATCGGAGAGATCGCTGACAAGGTTCTGGCTGGGAAAACCGCGCAGGGCAACAGACAGAATGTGCGGGGCGGTTCCATCGCCCACCGGGACCAAATCCGGGATTTCGGCAAACTTCCGTTTCGCGTACTCTTTTATTTCCGCCATGTGTGCCAGTCCCTCTGCCAGAGTTGCCTGCCGCAGCTCCGTGGCTTTGGCAAAGCCGGCAATCTGCGCGGTGGCCTCCGTGCCGGAACGGGTTCCGTCCTCCTGCCCGCCGCCGGCCAGCAGCGGCTTGATGTTCCGCACGCGATCGCCGGCATACAGCGCGCCGATTCCCTTGGGACCGCCGATTTTGTGGGCGGAGAAGCAGAGAAAGTCCGCGCCCAGTCTGCCGGCGGAGAAGGGGACTTTGAGAAAGCCCTGCACCGCGTCGGTATGCAGCAGCGTCTGCGGATTTTTCTGCTTCAGACGCTGCGCAATTTCATGGATGGGGAAGATGCAGCCTGTTTCATTGTTGACCATCATCACGCTGACCAGTGCCGTATCCGGGCGTACCGCGTCCAGAATTTGAGAGGCGGAAATGTCGCCGTTTTTGTCCGGTTCCACATAGGTGACTTCATACCCCTGCTTTTCCAGCCATTTGCACGGCTCCAGGACGGCGCTGTGCTCCACGGCGGTGGTGACGATGTGCCGCCCGAGGCGGCGGTTCTGCCACAGCGCAGCGGAGATGGCCCAGTTGTCCCCCTCTGTGCCGCAGGAGGTGAAGTGGAGCTGCCTGGGTTCGCAGCCCACGGCGCCGGCGATCGTTCTGCGCCAGCCGTCTACCAGCTTTTTGGCTTCTCTGCCCAGCGCGTACTGGGAGCTGGGATTTCCGAACTGATTGGTCAGAACGTCGTACATGGCGTCCGCCACGGCTTTGGGAAGGGGGGTTGTGGCTGCGCTGTCCAGATAAATCATATTGAAAACTCCTTTGATTTGGGGTTGCCCGATGAATAAAATCACAGTATAATGAAGTAATCTGTATTTTGAAAATTAACAAACACAATTATTATATAAAAAAATAACACAAATAGCAAGGAGAACCCATGAAAGTCGCCATTTATACGCTTGGCTGCAAAGTCAACCAATATGAAACGCAGGCCATGGAGCAGGAATTGGTGCGCCGCGGCCATGAAATCGTCCCTTTTTCCGACGCCGCGGATGTCTATGTGGTGAACACCTGTTCCGTAACGGCGGCGGGCGATCAAAAATCCCGTCAGGCGGTGCATCGCGCCCGGCGGCTGCATCCGCAGGCGGTGCTTGCCATCTGCGGATGCTACCCCCAGACGCATCTGGGGGATGTGCGGCAGATGGATGTCGATGTGATTGCCGGAACCGGCGATCGCGCGGGATTTGCCGGCCTGCTGGAACGCGCGGCGGCGGAAAAGCGGGCGGGAAGCGCCGCGCCGGTGGAGTCGGTGGACGACTCCATGAAACGCCGGAAGTTTGAGGTTCTGCCCGCGGGGGGGCTGCCCACCCGTACCCGCGCCATGCTGAAAGTCGAGGACGGCTGCGTGAATTTCTGCACCTACTGCATCATTCCCTACGCCCGCGGCCCGGTGCGCTCGGAGCCGATTCCCGATGCCGTGAGGCAGGCGCGGGCGCTGGCGGCGGAAGGCTATCGGGAAATTGTCGTCACCGGCATTGAGATTTCTTCCTGGGGCCGGGACTTCGGGGACGGCAAAACGCTCGCTGACCTTGTGGAGGCGGTCTGCAATGCCGTGCCGGGCGTCCGCATCCGTCTGGGGTCGCTGGAGCCCCGTACGATTACGGAGGGGTTCTGCCGCCGTGCGGCGGAGCTGCCGAATCTCTGCCCGCAGTTCCATCTGTCCCTGCAGAGCGGCTGTGATGCGACGCTGCGGCGCATGAACCGGAAGTATACCGCCGCGCGGTATCTGGAATCCGTGGCGCTGCTGAACCGCTGCTTTGACCGTCCGGCGGTGACCACCGATCTGATTACCGGCTTTCCCGGCGAGACGGAGGAGGAATTTACCGAAACGCTGGCCTTCCTTGAAAAGTGCGGCTTTGCGGCCATGCATATTTTCCCGTATTCCGTCCGTCCCGGTACGCCGGCGGAGAAACTGCCGCAGATTCCGGTACCTGTCCGGGAGGAGCGCGCCGCCCGGGCGGCCGCCGTGGCCGGGCGGCTCCATGAGAACTATTTGAAAGGCTGTGTGGGCAGAAGCTATTCCGTACTGTTTGAACAGCCCAGAGGCGGCCTGTTTTCCGGCCGCGCTCCAAACTACATGGAGGTTCTGGTGAACGGAGATAAACTGCACAACGTCATCCGGACGGTGGCTGTGACCGGCACGGACGGGGAATTCCTGTTCGGAGAAACGGAGAATTGAGATGGAAAGCCATTTTTTTGCGTATATCTCCCGCATGCGTTATATTTTCCGCTGGGCGCTGATGCGGAATACCGCTCCTGAAAACGTACAGGAGCACAGCCATCAGACGGCGGTGCTGGCTCACGCGCTGGCGGTGATCCGCAACGAGAAATTCGGCGGGACGATGGACCCCGGTAAGGTGGCCGTTGCGGCGCTGTATCACGACGCGTCGGAGATCATCACCGGCGATTTGCCCACGCCCATTAAATATTACAATCCCGCCATCAAGACCGCCTACAGGGAGGTGGAGGCGGTGGCGGAGGACAAGCTGATCGGCATGCTGCCGGAGGAATTGCAGCCGGACTATGAAGAGATTCTGAAAATGCCGGATCCGGAGGTGCGGGAGCTGGTAAAAGTGGCGGATAAGCTCTCCGCTTACATCAAATGCGTGGAGGAAGTCAAGGCGGGAAACAACGAATTCCGGGATGCCGCCGCCCAGACAAAGGCGGTGCTGGAAGCCAGCCGCCTGCCGGAGGTGCGCTATTTTCTGGATACCTTTATGCCCAGCTTTTCTCTGACGCTGGACGAATTGAAATAGCCGGCGCGTCTTTTGGCGGCGGGAACCGGGAGAAGCGCCCGGGACGCGTAAATTCTATAACGGATAGGGAAAAGTACCTGTCGGAGAGAATTTTTCTTCCGGCAGGCACTTTTTCTTTCTTTTGCGGTTGGGAGGGGAGGAATGCCGCATTTTCCTGTTTCGCGCGCAGCGGGAGCGCGGGGAGCGCTCCGTCCCACGCTGCCCCCGGAATTTACACGGAGCGCCTGCGCCGGACCTTCTGTATGTTTTGCGCCGCGGCCGAAGAGAAAAGCGGTGCCCCGGCTAGGCTTTGTTTGAAAAGTCGGCGATCAGATGGGCACGGGGATTTTTCAAACAAGACCAAATGGAAAAAATCAGATCGGGCGGGGACGGGCGGCCATTTTTAAAAGCGGAGCAAATTTATAATTTTCCCTTATTTCTGATTCCGGGCGGAATCCGTCTCCGTGACGTCCCTGAAGTCCACATCCAGCGCGTCGGCAGCCGCGTCCGCGTCGGATTTCATCTGTTTCAGCGTTTTGTTGATGCGGGAGACAATCCAGGCGTCGGAAATGCCGTCGTACAGCAGAAACGCGCCGATCAACCGCAGCACGGTTTTGAACGATCCCATGGGCTTGAAAATCAGTACCGCGCCGAGAGCCGCCGTGAGCAGCCCCATGATCAGCGCGGCGGACCACTTGGAATCGTCGCCGCGGTGCAGCGTGATCGCGCTGCCGACGTCTGCGATGCCGTGAACACAAATCAGAGCGCCGATAACGCGGGGAATGATAATGGCCAGCAGGCCGGGCCTTACCATCACCCAGATGCCGAATACCGCGAGAACGACGCCCACTGCCAGCCGGGAGACGCCGTAAAGCGAGTTGTCGCGCCCTGCGAGAAACAGTACGATATCGATTCCGCCCACAACGGCCAAAACGATCCCAAGCAGCGTGTTCAGCACATTGATGGCGGTCCCGGGCCAGATCAGCAGAACCAGACCGAGTACCGCACAGAGCAGCGCGGAGACAAGCGAGTTCGTCTTTACCCTCTTTGCAAAATCACCCATAAATTCAACTCCCTAAATGATTTGTACTTGCAACAGCTCAGCCGTCCTCTATGATACACCCCTTTTCCGGCCGTGTGAATTGCTGCAGGCCCTGGTTTCATCCCGCCTCCTGCAGGAGGAGACATTCCCATTTTAGCAGCATGGCTGAAAAATTTCATGAAAATACAGCGATGGATCCCTCTGCTGCCGACGCAGCCGGTAAGCCGTTCAATCATGTGGAAAGATTTTAAAATGCTGAAAGCGGCTCTGAAAAAAGGCGGCCTTCAGATGCCGGACTGCTTCTCCGCAATGGCGCTGACGGCATTGTGACAGGCGGTGATGAACTCCGACGCGGCGCGGGTCTGATAATGATCCTGCATCCAGGCGATCACCAATGTTCCGGTGGTGTCCTCAATGCGGAAGGGAAAGAGATCGACCACGTCCCGCTTTCGGCCGCCCTCGGGGATGCACCAGAGGAACAGCTCCGGATAGACGGTGACGCCCATGCCCTGCTCGGCCAAGGCGAAGGCGGTTTCCGTGTTTTCCGTCTCCAGAATGATTTTCGGTGTAAAGCCGATTTTTGCCATGTAGTGATCCAGCATGGTGCGAACCCGGTTCCCCTTGCGGAGCAGGATAAAGGGAAAATGCTCGAACAGGGTCAAATCCAGATTTCGGTCGCATTCGCTGATAATGGCGTCGTGACAGGCACCGTAACGCGCCTCCATCATGGCTTTTGGCACCACCAGGAACAGCCGTTCTTCAATCAGCTTTTCATAGCGGACGCCGTCCAGCGGAATAGGCGTGAAGTCAATCATCAGGTCCAGCTCGCCGTGCTCCAGCGCGCCTTCCATCTCGGTGGAATTCTCTTCCCGCAGCACAATGTCCACCATGGGATGCCGGCTGCGGAAGGCGGGCAGGATAGACGGCAGAATGGCGCGGCCGCAGGTATGGGAAATGCCCACGCGCAGTTCGCCGCGCTGATCATGATTGATGTCGCCGGACATCTGGTAAATCTGGCGTTCCAGATTGACCGCCTTGGTGGCGTAGCCCACCAGCTGCCGGCCCGCGTAAGTCAGAGAGAGAACGTGTGTCCGGTTGAACAGGGTGATGTTCAGTTCTTTCTCCAGTTTTCCGATATGGCTGGAGAGTGCCTGTTGGGAGATATACAGCCGATTGGCGGCGTGTGTGATATTCAGCTCCTCGGCGGTGATGAGAAAGTAGCGGAGAGACGTAAAATTCACCGGGATTGCCCCCTTGCTTTTTCTATAGTATACCACCCTTTTTTATCACAAGTAAATAGTTGTGAAATGTCAAATTAAAAAAATGTTTTTCATGTAGATACAACTGTGCTATTTTGAAAGAACAGAAACTAGGAATACGCCTGCCGCGGCAGAGGCGTTCCCGTCTGAAAGGATCCGTGTAAAAATGGAGAAAAGAGTATTGAAAATCGACCTTGCGTGGTGCAAGGGATGCGGCATCTGTGTCGCGTTCTGCCCCAAGGGGGCACTGGAACTGGTGGACGAAAAGGTCCATCTGAAGGCAAACGGCGGATGCGTGCTTTGCGGACAGTGCGAGATGCGCTGCCCGGATTACGCGATCTACCTTGAGAAGGAGGGGGAGTAAGCCATGGCGACAAAGACGACTGTACTGATGCAGGGCAACGAGGCCTGCGTGGAGGGTGCCATTGCCGCGGGGATGCGGTTTTTTGCCGGCTACCCCATCACTCCGTCCACGGAAATTGCCGAGACCTGCGCGCGGCGCCTGCCGCAGGTCGGCGGGCACTTTATTCAGATGGAGGATGAACTTGGCTCCATGGCGGCGGTCATCGGCGCCAGCGCCGCCGGCGCCAAGAGCATGACGGCCACCAGCGGCCCGGGATTTTCCCTGAAGCAGGAGAACATCGGCTATGCGTGCCTTGCGGAAATTCCCTGCGTGATTGTGGATGTGCAGCGCAGCGGCCCGTCCACCGGCCTTGCCACTGCCCCGTCTCAGGGCGACTACCAGCAGGCGCGCTGGGGGACTCAGGGCGACCATCCCATGATTGCCATTTCCCCGTCCTCCGTGGCGGAGACCTACAAACTGGCAATCCGCTGCTTCAATCTCAGCGAAAAGTACCGCACGCCGGTCATTTTCCTGATGGATGAAATTGTGGGGCATATGCGCGAGGGAATTGAAATTCCGGAGCCGGACTCCTTTGAAATCGTCAATCGCCGCGTCGCCGGCAACGACGGCGCGTACAAACTCGCATACCGCGTACCCGAGGGCAAGTGGGTTCCCGGCATGAAGCCCTTCGGCGGCGGCGAGCGTTACAACATGACCGGCCTGATTCACGATTATTCCGGCTTTCCCACCAATTCCACCGACATCGCCAGAGAACTGGTGACCCGTCTTATGGAAAAAGTCCTGAAGAATAAAGACGACATTGTGCAGGTGGAAGAGTATGCCATGGACGATGCGGAATACGCGGTGATCTGCTTTGGCGGAACGACCCGCGCCGTGATGAGCGCCGTGCAGTCCGCGCGGGAGCAAGGCATTAAAGTCGGCATGTGGAGACCCGTTACTGTCTGGCCGTTCCCCGATGAGGCTCTGCGGGCCCGCCGTTCTCAGCTCAAGGGCATCATCATGGTGGAGCATAACTACGGCCAGATGCTGCGCGAGGTAAAGCGCAATGTGGAAGGCGTCTGCCCGGTGGACTTTATCGGCCGCATCAACGGCACCGTCATCCCGCCGCAGGAGATCCTGGATAAAATTGTGGAGGTGTCCGGAAATGCCCAGTGAATTGATTCATAAATACATGCGTATCGACCATCTGCCGCACATCTGGTGTGCAGGCTGCGGCAATGGCGTTCTGACCCGCAACGTTGCGGTGGCCATTGACGAGTTGTGCCGCGATCCCGAGCATCCGCTGAATCGGGAAAAAATTGTGATTGTCTCCGGAATCGGCTGCTCCAGCCGTGCCGCTGGATATTTGGACTTTGACTCTATCCACACGACGCACGGCCGCGCAATTGCGTTTGCCACCGGTATTAAAATGGCGAACCCCGAACTGACCGTCATCGTTCTCACCGGCGACGGCGACTGTTCCGCCATCGGCGGCAACCATCTGATTCACGCGGCGCGCCGCAATATGGATCTGACCGTGGTGGTGTTCAACAACAATATTTACGGCATGACCGGGGGCCAGTATTCCCCCACCACGCCCCAGGGCGACAAGGCCACTACCGCGCCGTACGGCGTCATCGACCGCCCCTTCGACATCGCAAGGCTGGCGGCGGGCGCGGGCGCGTCCTTCACTGCCCGCGGAGACACTTATCATGTCCGCGAGACGATTCGGGAGATCAAAAAGGGCATCCAGCATAAGGGCTTTTCTCTCATCGACTGTTACTCTGTCTGCCCGACCTATTACGGCCGCAAAAACAAGAAGGGCGGCGCGGTGAAGATGATCGAGGTGCAGAAGGAGTGCGGCATGAGCCGCCAGCAGTATGAGGCGCTTGCCGAGGATCAGCGCGAGGGAAAATACATTGTCGGAACGCTGACCGAGAACCATTACCCTGAGTTTACCGCGGAATACCAGAAGATCATTGACAGCGAGATGAAGAAGTGAGGCACAGTATGAGTAAAAGATATGAGATGCGTTTTACGGGTTCCGGCGGTCAGGGCGTCATTCTGGCCAGCGTCATTTTGGCGGAAGCCGCGGTTTTATCGGGGATGCAGACCATTCAGTCCCAGGCATACGGCCCCGAGGCCCGCGGCGGCATGAGCCGCGCGGAGACCATTCTGAGCCGGGATCGGCTTTGGTTTTCCAAGGTGATCAGCCCCAACTTCCTGCTGGCGCTGACACAGAAATCCCTGGATAACTATGCCCAGAACGTGGCGCCCGGCGCTGTTGTCATGATCGATTCCAGCCTGACGGTTCCCGCCTGCCTGGATCCCACGCGCGTGATTTCCATTCCCATTCTCTCTACCGCGCGGAATAAGGTTGGCAAGGCTATGACGGCCAATATCGTGGCGGTGGGCGCGATTAACACCGCCCTGGAGATTTTCAGCGAGGAGGTTTTGCGGGAGGCTGTCGAGCGCCATATTCCCAAGGGGACGGAAGAACTTAACAGGAAGGCGCTGGCCGAGGGCGAGGCCCTGATGTCTGCCTATCCCAAAGGCCGGTTTCATCAAAAGATTGCGTGAGGGGAAAGATATGACGAATGAACGGATTCGCTGCCGCGCGCTGGAGAGCCGGATTACCGGGGCGGAGGAAGCCGCGGGGATGATTCGGGACGGCATGACGGTCGGCGTCAGCGGCTTTACGCCCTCCGGCTGCCCCAAGGTTGTCACCGCCGCGTTGGCGCGGCAGGTAACGGAGGACGGCCGCAGGGTTCGGATTAACATTCTCTCCGGCGCGTCCACCGGCGGCGAAATAGACGCGCTGCTGGGGGACGCGGGCGTAATTGCCCGCCGGGCGCCGTACATTACCAGCGGGCATTTCCGCAAGGTGGTCAACAGCGGCGGCGCATATTATCAGGATGCCCACCTGGGCATGATGGCGCAGAATGTGCGCTACGGCCAGTATGGGAAAATTGACGTCGCTCTGGTGGAGGCCTGCGCCATTACGGAGGACGGCGGGATTGTTCCCACCACCGCCGTGGGCTGTACGCAGACCTATGTTGCCATGGCGGACAAAGTGATCGTGGAGCTGAACATGGCGCAGCCCGCCGCGCTGGAGGGCTTCCATGACATCTATTCCGTGCAGGATCCGCCCCGCCGCCGGCCGATTCCGCTGACGGATGTGGGCGATCGTATCGGCGGGACGTATATCCCCTGCGATCCGGCGAAAATTGCCGCCGTAGTGGTAACCGAGGCGCCTGAAAAGCCCCGGGCGCTGGCGCCGGCGGATGCGTCCAGCCAGGCGATTGCCGATCGGATTGTGGAATTTTTGAAGGCGGAACATGCCGCGGGACGGCTCTCCGCCGGCGATGTGCCCCTGCAGTCCGGCGTGGGCAGTGTGGCCAACGCGGTGCTGGCGGGCCTGAAATCCTCCGATTTCACCCATCTGCGCTTTTATTCCGAGGTGATGCAGGATGCGGTGATGGAGCTGCTGGACTGCGGAAAAGCGGACTTTTGTTCCGCCACGTCCCTGAGCCTTTCCGAAGAGGGGATGCACGCACTGCTGTCCAATCTGGAGCGGTATCGCGGCAAAATCGTGCTGCGCGACTCCGAAATCAGCAACAGCCCGGAGGTGATTCGCCGGTTGGGCGTGATTGCCATGAATACGGCCATTGAAGCGGATATTTACGGCAACGTGAACTCCTCGCATATCACCGGTACGAAGATTTACAACGGCATCGGCGGCAGCGGCGACTATGCCCGCAATGCCTCCCTGACAATTTTCATGACCAATTCCACCGCCAAGGGCGGTAAAATTTCCAGCATTGTGCCCATGGTGACGCATGTGGATCATACCGAACATGACGTGGACGTGATTGTTACGGAACAGGGAATTGCGGATTTGCGCGGCAAGGCGCCGAGGGAACGCGCAAGGCTGATTATTGAAAACTGCGCGCATCCCGATTACCGGCCGCTTCTGCGGACTTATTTTGAGGAAGCCTGCGCAAAGTGCGGCATGGTACAGACGCCGCACCTGCTGGATCACTGTTTTGACTTCCACACCCGCTTGCTGGAGACGGGAACCATGCGCGAGACAAACTGAAGAAGGATGGTTTCATCAAACAATGGCTGATTTTTTTGAAGT
>JBFLFX010000065.1:0-11574 GCA_041859815.1 Dysosmobacter sp.
CCGGTATGGGGGTTCCCGTCCGCAGGGCATCCTCTGTATAAATCAGTGTATTGTCGAAGTCGCTGGCCAGCAAAACACCCTGAAACTTTTTCATAGGATACTCCTTTTTTCTGAATTGAATTTGAAAAAACGGGGAGAGGTGTCCCTCTCCCCGCCAATATTATTCGGACGGCGGCGTGCCGGATCCGGTTTTTCCGCCGTGATTCCGACGCCGCCCGCCGCGGTGGTGAGGCCGGCGGCGCGGTTTGTTTTCGCCGCCCTGTTCCACTTCCGCAGAAGAGGCCCCCTCCTCCGGCTTTTTTGCCGTCGGGCGGGGAGGGCGCTTCTTCTGCGCCGGCGCGCCGTCCTTTTGCCGCGTCTCCTGCTGCGGCTTTGCTGCGGCAGAACCATCCGCCGCCTTTGGGCCGCTGCGGCGGCTGTGACGCCTGTGCCGGGACTTTTCCCGGCTCTCCGGACCGCCGATCTTTTCCCGCTGCGGCGCTCCCTCCGCTCTCTCCTCCATCTGGCGGTCCTGACTGTCCATATAGAATGGCGTGGTGATCACCGGCATCATTATATCCGGATCTTCCTTGGGTTCTTCCACATAGCGCGCGGGACGTTCCTGCGGAATCTCCACGCCCTCCCGGCTGCCCTTTCCGTTGCGCAGAACGCACACTTCGCAGTTGTGATAGCATTTCTGCGGCTCAGGATTGGAGTCCAGACTGACCTTCACCTTTTCCTGAAGCAAATCCACGCTCTTCACGTTTCCGGGGCCGTCCGGCGTCATCACAAAGGATTCGTTCTTCGGCATCCGCTTGGCGGCGTCCTCATAGGCGTTCTGCTCATATTTCAGGCAGCACATCAGGCGGCCGCAGGTGCCTGAAATTTTGGCGGGGTTCAGGCTGAGATTCTGCACCTTTGCCATTTTGATGGAAACGGGCATAAATCCGTCCAGAAACTGTGAGCAGCAGAACGGTCGGCCGCAGATGCCGAGGCCGCCGATCATCTTCGCCTCGTCCCGGACGCCGATCTGGCGCAGCTCAATCCGCGCGCGAAACACCGACGCCAAATCCCGGACAAGATCGCGGAAGTCCACACGGCCGTCCGCCGTGAAAAAGAAAATGATCTTGCTGCCGTCAAAATTGCAGGACACGCTGACCAGCTTCATTTCCAGCTGATGCGCCGCAATTTTCTTCTCGCAGATATCAAACGCCTCCCGCTCCCGCTTGCGGTTGTACTCCGCCGTGCGGCGGTCGTTGTTCGTTGCCATGCGGAGGACGGCGCAGAGCGGTTTTACGATGGCAGAGTCCTCCACCTCGTGATTTCCCTCGGTACAGGTGGCAAATTCGGGGCCCTGCGCAGTCTCCACAATGATCTGATCGCCCATTTTTACCTGATTGCCCTTGGGATCAAAATAATAATTCTTACATCCGCCCCGAAAGCGGACGCTGATGACTTCCGTCAAAGGATCCCCTCCAATTCCACTGCCAGCGCGCCCAGCACCTGTCCGGGGCTGACATTGTACAGGCATTCCTGCCGATATTTTTGCAGTAGTTCTATTGTGCGCATTATTTGAATTTTTGTCAAGTTTTTCGCAAGTTCCGGGATTATTTTTGCATTTTCCGACGGAATTTTCCGTCCGTACTGTACCGTCAGCGCGGCCAGAAAGACCGTCCGGACTTCCTCCAGAAGCGTCTGAAGTGCATCCCTCGTGATTTTTTCCCGCTCCAGGCGAACGAAAACCTCGGTTAGGGCTCCCCACCTTTTTGCCGCTGCGGCGCGGCAAATTTTTCTGCAGTTTTCGCTGACCTGCGCCGTCTCCGCGCCGCCAGCCGCCGGGCGCAGCTTGATCTCCACGCAGCGGGACCGCAGAGTCGGCAAAACCGCGGATGGATTTTCCGCGCAAAACAGAAACGCCGCGTAGGGCGGGCCCTCCTCCACAATCTTCAGCAGGACATTCTGATCCTGCTCTGTCAGCGCGGCGCAGTCCGGAAAAATATAGACCTTCCGCGCCCCCTCGTTGGGGCGGATATACGCGTCGCTCCGCGCCGCGCGCACCACATCCACCGCCGTACTCTTATGCTCACCGTCCCGTACAACGGCCACGTCCGGATGAATCTCATTGCGCACCTTCCGGCAGGCCTCGCAGACCCCGCAGGGACGCCCGCTCTCCGCGCGGCACTCCAGCGCCGCCGCCGTATAGCGCGCCGCCGCGTCCCGGTCGCCCGGGCCTGTAAAAAGAAGCGCGTGCGCCAGCGTGCCGCGATCGGCGGCGTCCTGAATATGTTCCGCCGCATTTTCATTTCCGGGAAGTCCCCAGACAGACACGGTTCATCACCTCGTATAATAAGGTTGCGGTTTAGGGCACGGCAGCCGGCCGTGGCTTAAACCATTTTAAAGCTGAGGCTGTATGAATGAGGGCGTCAGCAGCCTGGCGCAGACGCCCTCATTGCCCCGGGCAAAGCACCAGAGTCATCATGGAGGCCGCGGAGCATTGCCGCAAACCGGCTGCAGCCGCATCTTGCGGCCATGGAAGCGATGCTTCCATTTTTGAATCCATTCTGCTTCTGTTTCTCTGATGTTACCATAAAAAAACGAGAAATGAAAGAAACGTAACATTTTTCTTGTTGCGTAATTGTTGCCTGTATGTTTTGCACAACTTTTTTTGCAAATCAACTGAGAAAAAAACGATTTCTTATGTGTTTTATGTATTGTTTTTCTGCGTTTGTCACATTATAATTGATATGCTATTTTTTAATATCTGATTTCAGCGATTCGTTACAATTAGGGAAAGCGGAGGTATAAAGATGAGCAAGAAATATTGTTACCTGTTTACCGAGGGCAACGCAAATATGCGGGAACTTTTGGGCGGCAAGGGTGCTAACCTGGCGGAGATGACCAACATCGGTCTGCCCGTTCCTCAGGGATTTACCATTACCACCGAAGCCTGCACGCAGTATTATGAGGACGGCAAGCAGATTAATCCCGGCATTATGGCCGAGATTATGGAGTACATCGAAAAAATGGAACGGATCACCGGTAAGAAGTTTGGCGATCTGGAGAACCCTCTGCTGGTTTCCGTGCGTTCCGGCGCCCGTGCTTCCATGCCCGGCATGATGGACACCATTTTGAATCTGGGGCTGAACGAGCAGGTTGTGGACGTGCTGGCAAAGAAGTCCAACAACCCCCGTTGGGCGTGGGACTGCTATCGCCGGTTTATTCAGATGTATTCCGACGTCGTAATGGAAGTCGGCAAAAAGTATTTTGAAGCGCTCATTGACAAGATGAAGGCAGAGCGCGGCGTCACGCAGGACGTGGATCTGTCCGCGGACGATCTGAGAGATCTGGCCTCTCAGTTCAAGTCCGAATACAAGTCCAAGGTCGGCAGGGACTTCCCCGTGGATCCAAAAGAGCAGCTGACGGGGGCCATCAAGGCCGTGTTCCGCTCCTGGGACAATCCCCGCGCCAACGTCTATCGCCGCGATAACGACATCCCCTATTCCTGGGGCACCGCCGTCAGCGTGCAGATGATGGCTTTCGGCAATATGGGCGATGACTGCGGCACCGGCGTCGCGTTTACCCGCAACCCCGCCACCGGCGAGAAGAAACTGTTCGGCGAATTTCTGACTAACGCCCAGGGCGAGGATGTCGTGGCCGGCGTCCGCACCCCGATGCCCATCAGTCAGATGGCGGAGAAGTTCCCTGCGGCATTCGCCCAGTTTGAAGGCGTCTGCAAGACGCTGGAAAATCACTACCACGATATGCAGGACATGGAGTTTACGGTGGAAAACCAGAAGCTCTACATGCTCCAGACCCGCAACGGCAAACGCACGCCCGCCGCCGCGCTGAAAATCGCCTGCGATTTGGTGGACGAGGGTATGATCGACGAGAAGCAGGCCGTTCTGATGATCGAGCCGCGTTCTCTGGACGCGCTGCTGCACCCGCAGTTCGACGACAAGGCGCTGAAATCCGCAGAGCCTCTGGCACACGCTCTGGCCGCGTCTCCCGGCGCAGCGGCAGGTAAAATTGTCTTTACCGCCGAGGATGCCAAAAAATGGGCTGCCCGCGGTGAAAAGGTCGTTCTGGTCCGTCTGGAGACCTCTCCCGAGGACATTGAGGGCATGAAGGCCGCACAGGGAATCCTGACCGTCCGCGGCGGCATGACCTCTCACGCCGCAGTTGTGGCCCGGGGCATGGGGCGCTGCTGCGTCTCCGGCTGCTCCGCCATCAATATGGACGAGGCAAACAAGGAGTTCGTCCTGGCCGGCAAGACGTTCCATGAGGGCGACACGCTCTCCCTGGACGGCTCCACCGGCTGCATTTACGACGGCATTATCCCCACCGTGGAAGCCTCCATCGGCGGCGAATTCGGCCGCGTCATGGGATGGTGCGACAAGTACCGCGCCCTGAAAGTCCGCACCAATGCCGACACTCCCCACGACGCCGCGCAGGCGTATAAATTCGGCGCGGAGGGCATTGGTCTGTGCCGCACCGAGCATATGTTCTTCAACGCCGACCGCATCCCCGCCATCCGCCAGATGATCTGCTCCGACACGGTGGAGCAGCGCAAGAGGGCGCTGGCAAAGCTGGCGCCCATGCAGCAGGGCGACTTTGAGGCCATCTACGAGGCCATGGAGGGCAACCCCGTGACCATCCGGTTCCTGGATCCGCCTCTGCACGAATTTGTTCCCACCGAGGAAGCGGACATTGAGAAGCTGGCCGACGACATGGGCAAATCCGTGGCGGACATCAAGGCAATTATCGCCGGCCTCCACGAGTTCAACCCCATGATGGGCCACCGTGGCTGCCGTCTGTGCGTCACCTATCCTGAAATCGCCGAAATGCAGACCACCGCTATTATCAAGGCCGCGCTGGCCGTGCAGAAGCGCCATCCCGAATGGACCATGATCCCCGAAATCATGATTCCGCTGGTGGGCGAAGCCAAGGAGCTGGCCTATGTCAAGGGTGTGGTCACCTCCACCGCCGACGCAATTCTGAAAGACGTGGGTTCCAATATGCAGTACAAGGTCGGCACCATGATCGAAATTCCGCGCGCCGCTCTGACCGCAGATGAGATCGCCACCGAAGCCGAGTTCTTCTCCTTCGGCACCAACGATCTGACCCAGATGACCTTCGGCTTCTCCCGCGACGACGCCGGCAAGTTCCTGGACGCATATTATGATAAGAAAATTTATGAGAGCAACCCGTTCGCAAAGCTGGATCAGAAGGGCGTGGGCAAGCTGATTGCCATGGCCTGCAAGCTGGGCCGTCAGACCCGCCCCGATCTGCATCTGGGCGTCTGCGGCGAGCACGGCGGCGATCCCTCCTCTGTGGAATTCTTCCACAACACCGGTTTGGATTACGTCTCCTGCTCCCCCTACCGCGTACCTATCGCACGGATGGCCGCCGCGCAGGCCGCCATTAAAAATCCCCGCAGGTAATCCTCGCTCCTTTCCGACTGCGCAGGGGGCGCCGCACATCTTTAATGTGCGGCGCCCCTTTTTGTCCGCGAGTTTTAGCACTCTAAACGTTAGAGTGCTAAAGTTCACATATATTTCAAATTCCCGTCACAAAATATAGAATATCTGCAGTTATGATAGACACTGTAAAAAGGACAGGATCCAATCAGAGATTCCGTCCCGTACCGGCGGCTCCGCGATCCTCAAGCCACCGGCGCACCAGCGGATCGCGCAATTATTTTGAGGAGGAATTTTTATGTTTGAAATGAGACCGTACCGTAAAAACAGCCAGCTGAATCTTTGGAATCCGTTCTCCGAGATGGATGAGATGGAACGGCGCTTTTTTGACAACGACTTCTTCTCCAGCCGCTCTCTGGCGGAATTCAAGACTGATATCACCGACGAAGGCGATCATTTTGAGTTGAAGACCGACCTGCCAGGCTTCCAGAAGGAGGATATCCGGCTGGACTTGGAAGGCGACACGCTGACCATCAGCGCCCAGCGCCATTCCGATCACGAGGACAAGGACAAGCGCGGCAAGTTTGTCCGCTGCGAGCGCTCCTACGGCTCTTACAGCCGCAGCTTCGATATCAGCGGCATTAAAGCCGACGACATCAAGGCCACCTATGACGACGGCGTTCTGACGCTGGAAATGCCCAAGCAGGACGCCAAGGTGGAGTCCACCCGGCATCTGGAAATTCAGTAAATCATCTCACATGTCAAACGGCCGGGGGAGAAATTTCTCCCCCGGCCGTTTTGCAGCGATCAAGGCGTTTCCGGTGACGGGAAAGTCCGGCACCGGCAGGCGATTGAAAGCCGGTCGCAGGCACGCTTAAAGCAAGGTGTTATAATCCACAAACTGGCGGCGCAACTCCTCCAGTTCCTGAGAATTCCGGCCTGTCCGCGAGGGCAGTTTGTCCAGTTCTGCGGACAAAAACACCGTCAGGACATCCAGCAACGCAAAAATAGTGGTAGTCGAATTATAAACGCCCTTAACCCGTACATTGCAAATCAAAGAAAGCGATGAGTCCTGGGCTATCTGCGAGGTCTCCTTATCCGTAATAGAAATGATCTCCATCCCCAGTTTTTTGCAAAAGTCACCAATCCCAATGGTGGATTTTCCGATGGGGGAAATGCCAAACGCCACCAGCAGGCAGTCTTCCACAGGCCACATGGTCAGTTGAGCAAACACCGCCTCGCTATTTTGAACATCAAGGTAGTGCGCGTCAAGCCCCTGATAGTGTAACCGGCTGAGGAACGTGAGGGCAGGCGCCTGCGTAACGTTGTGCGCTACAATAAACAGGTGTTTAAAAGTCACCAGTTTCTCGGCAAACTGCTGAATGGCGGCGGCATCGTTCTTTGCAAAAGTCGCATTGATCATCTGGTGGGTGGATTGGATAACGTTTCTGTACAGATCCGACTCGTTTTTGCAGGTGCTGTGCGTCATCCGAATGCGAGCCTGCGTTCCAATCCGCTCCATCAGTTCGTCCTGCAATCCCTGTTTAAAGTCCAGATAGTTCCGGCAGCCGAGCGCATGGCAAAAATTTAAAATCGTCACCTCCGCCGTTCCCGTCTGTTTTGAAAGCTCGCTGAGCGAATAGAAACTGCACTTTTCCGGAGATTCCAACACATATTCCGCAATCTTACGCCGCGCTTTTTTTAACGAGGGATATTTTTCCCTGATTTGTAACAAAATTCCCATAAAATCCCTGCCAATACAATTTTCTTTTATGATAACAAACGAAATAGATAGCCGTCAAGAACAACTCGTACACTGACGGAAAAATTTTCCGCGGGATTAACTTAACCGGTTCTGCGGAAAATTTTTTTATTCTCGGGGCTGTGGGGAAAACCGGCCTCCCCGGTCGTTTCTTTTCGGTACATACAAATTTTTTAATGTAAATACTATAAAAATATTGACAAAAATTTCAAAGCGATCTATAATTCCTGTTAATAATTAAAGTAAATACACTATTTTAGGAGGGAGGGCCGTTTATCAATTGAAGGGGAGGTGGGTTCCAATTTAAAAATCTAAGGAGGTAAATCTATGTTATCATCGAAAAAAAGTACAAGCAACAAAAAGATCCTGTGGTACACACTGGCTTTTATGGCGTTCAACTCTGTGTGGAGTTTCGGAAATGTTCTGAACGGCTTTACATATTTTGATGGCGTAAAAGCCGCCGGCTCCTGGATTTTAGTCCTTGCCCTGTATTTTATCCCCTACGCTCTGATTGTCAGCGAACTTGGCACTACCTTCAAAGAGGAGGGCGGCGGCGTCAGCTCCTGGATTGATAAAACCATCGGCCCGAAGATAGCCTATTATGCTGGCTGGACTTACTGGATCGTTCACATGCCTTATATATCCCAGAAGCCGCAGACCTGCCTGATTGCCCTCAGCTGGGCGCTCTTCCGTGACAGGCGTATCAGCAATATGAATGTCACGCTTTTACAACTCATCAGTCTGGCCGTTTTTCTATTCGCCATGTATCTGGCCTCGAAAGGCTTGGGGGTTCTAAAACGGCTTTCCTCCATTGCGGGAATTGCGATGCTTGTGATGTCCATTCTCTTTATCATCATGATCCCGGCGGCCCCGGCTCTCGTCGGCGCCAAAACCACAACCATCAACTGGAGCTGGAAAACCTTCATGCCGTCTTTTGACGCCAAGTTTTTCCTCAATCTGTCCATCCTGATTTTTGCTGTGGGCGGCTGTGAAAAGATTGCTCCCTATGTCAACAAAACCAAAGATCCCGGCAAGGGCTTCCCCCGCGCCATGATTCTTCTGGCAGTCATGGTAGGCGTCACGGCCGTACTCGGGGCCATCGCCCTGGGGATGGTGTTTAACTCAAACCATCTTCCCAAAGATCTGCTGACAAACGGCGCCTACGTCGCTTTTCAGCACCTGGGCAGGTACTACCACGTCGGCAACCTGTTTACCGTTCTCTATGCTCTGACCAATCTGCTCGCGCAGTTCGCCGCCCTGATTCTCAGCATCGATGCGCCTTTGCGGATTCTGCTGGAAAGCACAAGCGACGATTTTATTCCCGCTCCACTATTTAAGAAGAATCAATACGGCGCTTACATCAACGGTGAAAAAATGGTAACCATCATCGTTTCTATTTTGATTTTGATTCCCGCGTTCGGCATTGGCAGCGTAAACAATATGGTTTCCTGGCTGGTTAAATTGAACAGTGTCTGCATGCCTATGCGGTTTATGTGGGTATTTGTGGCCTATATTGCGCTGAAAAAGGCCAAGGAAGATCTGCCCCGCGACTACTACTTCGTCAAAAGCCGCTCCGCGGGAATGTTCTGGGGGGGTTGGTGTTTTGCCATTACCGCGCTTACCTGCATCATGGGAATGTACTCCACAGATACATTTCAGCTTGTTATGAACATCCTCATCCCGTTCATTTTGCTCGGTTTGGGCGTGATTATGCCTAAGCTGGCGCAGCGCAGCAAGCGGGCAAAAGCCGCCTGATCCCTGCGCACAGGCAGTCATTTGGAACAGGACTGCTTCCGCCAAGATCCTTCGGAACCGCCGACGGCGGAAGCCCCTGCTAGAAAGAACGATTGCCGGAGGGGCGGGTGTTTTCTGCCCCTTCCCGCTCTCCTGCCCTGAAAGAACCGCTTCGGAACACGTTTGCGCACCATCCTTTCGGAGGCAGGACCTGTAAAAAATTTCGCAAACGCTTTTAAAATGGTTTCGCCTTCGCGGCAAAACCGTACCATGAAGGAGGAAAAAATATGAAAACAGATGCCATTGCACTGAAGCGCATTCAGGACCTTTCCAATGCAAAGGCCCCCAGCGGCTTTGAAGAGGAAACCATCGCCGTTGCCCGCCGTAGCTTGGAAGATCTCTGCGATCTTGAGGAGGATCACCTCCGCAACCTGTATATTTACCGGCGGCACAATTCAGGCAAACTGCCGGTGGTAATGCTGGACGCGCACAGCGATGAAGTCGGACTGATGATTCATTCCATCAAACCGGCGGGAACTCTCCGGTTTGTGGAGCTTGGCGGCTGGAGTAAAAATACTCTTCCGGGCACCAGGGTAAAAGTGAGGAATGCAGACGGCGATTGGATTTCCGGTATTATCGCGGCTAAGCCGCCCCACTTTCTGACGCCGGCGGAGCGGAAGGAAAACCAGATCCCGGAAGTGCAGGATCTTGTGATCGATGTGGGCGCTACCTCGGCGGATGACGCCGTCTCCCGGTTTCGGATTCGGAGCGGGGAACCCGCTGTGCCGGACGTACGCTTTTCCTATGACGAAAAGCGGGATATCATGTTCGGCAAGGGATTTGACTGCCGCATTGGCTGCGCCACCCTGATTGAGACAATGCGGCGCGTGGCAAACATGGATCTCAATGTGGATGTGATTGGGGTTCTGTCTTCTCAGGAAGAAGTCGGAGAGCGGGGCTGCAGGGTGGCCGTCAGCAGAGTAAAGCCCGACACAGCCATCTGCTTTGAGGGCTGTCCCGCCGACGACACGTTTACCGAACCATATGCCGTGCAGACAGCGCTCCGCAAAGGGCCAATGCTGCGGTTTATGGACACCTCCGTAATCTGCAGCCCGCGTTTTCAGCGCTTTTCCCTGGATTTGGCAAAAAAGCGCGGCATTCCCGTACAGGCTTCCGTCCGGGAAGGCGGCGGGAACAACGCCGCTGCGGTACAGCTTTTTTCCGACGCGCCGTCCATTGTAATGGGGGTCCCGGTGCGGTATATTCATTCTGCCAACTGCATGACTTCTTATGAGGACTACCAGTCTTCTGTGGAGCTTTCCGTGGCATTGCTGCAGACGTTAGACAAAAAAACAATCTGCTCCTTCTGATTAAGAAAATTTCAGCAGGGCGGGATTCCGTTCCCGCAAAAAATTTGGGCCGGCGGGAGGAGCCCTCTTACGCAGAGGCATATCCGGAATCCTCCGTTCATTTCAGCCGGAAAAAACACAGACGCGGCTGCCGGCGTGCTGACGCTGGAGGTACCCGGGCGGAATGCCGCGGCAGAGTCCACCCGGCATCTGAAAATTCAGTAAATCATATTACACATATCACATGTCAATCGGCCGCGGGAGAAGTTTCTCCCGCGGCCGGTTTTAACTGAAAGTGCTGATCATGCAAATCTCATTGACCAAATTCCTGATATCTGCGGTACCGTTTGTAGCCCCGGAGCAGCTTGGGAAATTGAATCACAAGCCAAACTGCCAACATTCCGCAGGCTATCGGCAGCCAAACCGGATCTCTGATTTTTATTACGCCCAAAACGCAGATAACCATACAAACAACATTAAAAACAATATCGGCCTGATTGGCCATCATCTCCCGCATGGGCGCATCGGGGGCTTCTTCCCGATAGCACCTGATCCGTTCAGGAATTCTTCGGCCGATTCCCACAAACCAGATCCCATTTAGAAAAAACGCCCCGTAATAATCCTGATGGAGAAAATAAAAAACCGAACTCACCACAATGATGATTTCCACAAAAATTGCCGCAATGACTCCCCAAAAATCCTTTTGCCTTTGACTCACAGACATCATCTCTCCGTTTCGTTTTAAAAAACAGTAGCCGCTCCGATTCTCACTTCGCCGGATACCTGTCGCCAGCACCTCCGCCGTACGTGAAAGCGATCGGCAATGATAAGCGGCACCCCTTCTTGAGCATCATTCATCTATTCCACATTGTGCCAAACGTGCACTAATAAATTTTCCGTCAGGCTGGTAATACTTTGCATACACCTTATAATACCTCTTGCCGTCCGCGCCCTGGAGAATGTATCTGTCAAATATAATAGTTACCGTTTTGTGTGTGGGAGCTATGCAATCGATGATAAAGTCGACCGCGCCTCCCGTAAAATACGATACTGCTGCATTGTCCGTAAATTGTGCGGCACCGCTCATTCCTAAAAGGGCTCCTACAATTTTTGTCACAGCACCGTAATTTGTAAGTTGTTGGATATTCTCCCTTTTTACTTCATCCTGCGCGATGATATTTGCCGTACCGGGAATAATGGGTTCAGCACCCTGAACCGTCACGCCTCCATCGTACGCGCGGGCCGTCTGCAAAGTAGGTCCCGCACAGGCAACCATAAAAGTCATCGCCAGCAGCATCGCAATCATCTTTTTGGATTTAAACATGTAAAAACC
>JBFLFX010000066.1:0-11450 GCA_041859815.1 Dysosmobacter sp.
TCCCTGGCGGGATGATCCTCCGGGGTGTTCAGCTTGGTGAAATTGTATTCGGACAGCTCCACCTCCGGACCGTCCAGAATTTCAAAGCCAAGGCCGATGAAGATGTCCTTGATTTCGTCCAGAACGGTGTACATGGGGTGCTTATGCCCGATTTCCGGTTTTTTGCCCGGAATCGTGACATCCAGCTCCTCCCGCTTCAGCCGCGCCTCCATGGCGCGCTTTTCCAGAACCTCGGACTGCTGCCGAATAGCCTCCTCCAGCGCGGCGCGGACGTCGTTGGCTTTCTGCCCCATCACCGGGCGCATTTCCTGAGACAGAGAACCCATCTGCTTTAAAACGGCGGTCAGCTCGCCCTTCTTGCCCAGATATTTGACGCGGAGTGCCTCCAGTTCGGAGCCTGCCTCCGTTGCGCGGATGGAGTTCAGAGCGTTTTTCCGGATTGCCTCCAGTTGTTCCTTCATGCTTCATGCTCCTTCTCTCATTTAATATATAAAAACTGCTTGTCAGGGGCGGACGGATAAAAAAACACCTTCCGTCCCAGTCCTGGGACGAAAGGTTTCTCTTCCGCGGTACCACCCAAATTCGTATGCATGGCATACGCACTCGCAGCCCATGATAACGGAGGGCGATCCGGCCATGTTTCCATGGCGGCTCCCGGGCGAACCAAGCGAAACTGCCGCAGGTCGGCTTACAGCCGGTGGCTGACCCTCTCTTAACGGCGGAAACCCGCTATTTTCCCGTTCATCGCTGATAATATTTTACTTATAACATAAAGAAAATTGAAATGCAAGAAATTTTTAGATATAATAGGGAACAACGACAAAATGCGGAGGAGTGCAACGACATGAACAGTATCATTTCCACAGGGGCCTGGGGCCTTTACGCGCTGATCTGGCTGCTGGCTCTCTATGTTTTCGATTCCGTGGGTCTGAACGCCATCTGGATGGTTTCCCGCTGGTCGCCCAAGGACAAAATCAAAACATACCGGGAGATAAAAAATTCACGCCTTGCCCGGCTGGCAGTGCCTAAGTACGCAGGATTCAACGAATATTTCCGTACGGACATCCCGGCCTTTTTTAACCGCTATGAGGTCAACCCTGCGCCGGATAAAATTTCCGAGCTGGGCGTGATTGCCTGCTGGGTAATGATTCCCCTGATGGCGTGGTACTCCGTTGCGGTGAGCATCTATTTCCTGCAGGCGATGCGCGGGGAGAAATCCGGCGGCGTGATTCCGGCGCTGGCGGCGGTGATTGTGGGCAACCTGGTTTTTTACTCCGTTGGCATGTGGAACCGGCGGCAGTGCAAGCCCTGCGAGGTGATTACAAAAAAAGAGATGCGCAAGCGCAAAAAGATGGAAAGGCAGGCTGAAAAACAATGAAACTGGCAACTGCGGAGCAGATGCGGGAATTGGATCGGCGGGCAATCGAGCAGGCCCGGATTCCGTCGGTGAATCTGATGGAGCGCGCGGCGGAGGGAATTTGCGCGGCGGCGCTGGAACTCCTGCCGGAACGCGCCGGGAAATGCCGCGCCGCCGTTTTCTGCGGCAGCGGCAACAACGGCGGCGATGGCATTGCCGCCGCGCGGCTGCTGTTTTTGTCCGGCGTGCGAACCCGCGTGTTTTTGGCGGGCAGCTATGAAAAGCTGACGCCGGACGCGCTGGAAATGACCCGGCGGCTCAGTGATTGCGGGATCGAGCTGGAGCCCTTTGACCCGGACAGCGCGGATCAAAGGGACTGGACGATGCGCTGCGATCTGCTGGTGGACGCGCTGTTCGGCACCGGCCTCAGCCGGGAAATTGCGCCGGGAACGCTTAGCGCGGCGGCGGTGGATCGGATCAACGCCGCGCCTGGAAAAGTCGTGGCGGCGGACATTGCCAGCGGTGTGGCAGCGGACAGCGGAAACGTGCTGGGCCGCGCGGTACGGGCGGATGTCACCGTGACCTTTACGCTGCCGAAAATCGGCCACTACGCCGGGGACGGCGCGGCGGCCTCCGGTGAAGTGCGGGTACGGGATATTGGAATCCCCAGAAATCTGGCGGAGGGACTGGTCTGCGCGGCGCAGACGACAGAGCCGGAATTTATCCGTGCATCACTGCCCCGGCGGAAGCCGGAGGGGCACAAGGGCACGTTCGGCAAACTGCTGATTGTGGGCGGCAGCGGCGCGTATACCGGCGCGCCGTACCTGGCGGCGGAGGCCGCGCAGCGCACCGGCTGTGGACTGGTATTTTTAGGGGTTCCGCGGGGAATCTGGGCGGTGGAGGCGGCAAAGTGCGCCGGCCCCATGCCGTTTGCGCTTCCTGCTGACAAACACACCGCCGTTCTCACCGCAAAGGCGCTGCCGGAGATTGAGAGAAGGCTGAAAGGCTGCGACGTGCTGGCGCTGGGGCCGGGGCTGGGGAGAAGCGCGCAGTCCGACGGGCTGGCGCTGACGCTGCTGCGTCGGACGGAAAAGCCGGTGGTTCTGGACGCGGATGGCATAAACGCGCTTTCCGGGCATATAGATTGTCTGGATGCGCGGCGGGGGCGCGTCACCATTTTGACGCCCCACGACGGGGAATTTGCCCGGCTGGGCGGCAATCTCTCCGGCGGCGACCGGGTAAAAACCGCCCGGGAATTTGCCATGGCGCACGGCTGCGTTCTGGTGCTCAAGGGACACCATACCGTTACGGCGACCCCGCAGGGCAACGTGCTGGTGAACAACACCGGAAACTCCGGCTTGGCCAGGGGCGGCAGCGGCGATGTGCTGACCGGGATGATCGCGTCCCTGCTCTGCCAGGGGGCGACGCCCGCGCAGGCCGCGGCCTGCGGCGTCTGGCTGCACGGACGGGCGGGGGATTTCGCGGCGGCGGAGCTGACGGAATACTGCGTCACGCCGCCGGATATAATCCGGATGCTGCCCCGGGCGTTTCAGACGGTTCTGGCGGATACGACTTTGTAATAAGGGGGGAATTTCGGGTGCGCGGACGGGTCTGCGTACCAATGATACTGCTCTGCCTGCTTTTGTCAGGCTGCGGCGCAAAGACGGCGAGTCAGGCGAAAGCGCTCCGCCGTCCCTATCAGAAGATGACCGGCTGCGAGATGAAAGCGGTGGTGACCTGCGGCGTGGGCAGCGGGGACGCGCAGGCATTTACGCTGCGCTGTACCTACGTCCCTAAGAAGAAAAGCACCGTAGAGGTGCTGGCGCCCAAGGAAATTTCCGGCGTCCGCGCGGAGGTGGACGGCAAAACGCTGGCCTTGGTCTATGACGGGAAGTGCCTGAATGCGGGGACGCTGAGCCGTGAGAAGATCTCCCCGGCGGCGTGTCTGCCGCTGTTGATGGATACGCTGCGGGACGGCTGGCTGCTGGAGCAGAATCCGGAGAAATACGGAAAGGTTCCCTGCATGCGGCTGTCGCTGGACGAGACGGGGAAGAAGGGCGGCAAGATCGTTTCCACCGTCTGGCTGCAGCAGAAGGACGGCCTTCCGGTCTGCGGGGAGATTGCCGTGGAGGGAAAAATAATTCTGCGGGCGGAGTTTACGGAATTTCAGTTTGGTGATATACTTTCAACATAAGCGCTCCGCCTGCGCGGAGAGACTGCCGAAAGCGGAAACTTTTCCGGTGGGATTTTGATACTTAGGACAGTGATTATAAAATGATGGAAAGTACGCTGAAACGAACTTGGGCGGAAATCGATTTGGACGCCTTGACACATAATTATCGGCAGGCCCGGAACCTCATCGGGGCGAAGGTGAAATATCTGGGCGTGGTGAAAGCGGATGCCTATGGCCACGGCGCGGTGCAGATTTCTCACAAGCTGGAGGCGCTGGGCGCCGACTATCTGGCCGTGTCCAGTCTGGACGAGGCGCGGGAACTGCGCCTAGGCGGCGTTCGGGCGCCGATTCTGATTTTGGGCCATACGCCGCCGGCCATGGTGCCGCAGCTGATCAAATACAATATCACACAGACGGTTTCCGCACAGTCCAAGGCCGAGGAATACAATGCCCAGGCGGAAAAGTGCGGCGGAACGCTTCGGGTTCACATCAAGGTGGACACAGGGATGTCCCGGCTGGGCTTTCTGGTGCGGGGCCGGCATTTCAGCGGCGGCGTGGACGCCATCGCCCGTTCCTGTGACCTGCCGCATCTGGAGGCGGAGGGAATTTTTACCCACTTTGCCGCCGCCGACGAGGACGACGAAGGCAGCGAGGCTTATACAAGGGAACAGTTCGGCGTGTTTACCCGCGTGTTGGACGCTCTGGCCGCCGGAGGCCGCACGTTTGCCATCCGGCACTGTGCCAACAGCGGCGCGCTGGCCCGCTATCCGGAGATGTATCTGGATATGGTGCGCCCCGGTGTCGCGCTGTACGGCGTGGGCGGGGACGCGGAGCGGCTGGGGCTGGAGCCGGTCATGTCGCTGAAATCCTGCATTTCCACCATCAAGGTTTTTGACAGGGACACCTGTGTCAGTTACGGGCGCACCTTCCGCACCGACGGCAAAACCCGGATGGGCGTGTTGCCCATCGGCTATGCCGACGGATTTTTCCGCGGGCTCTCCAACCGCGTGGCGGTGATGACCGCGCAGGGTCCCGCTCCGGTGCGCGGCCGGATTTGCATGGATATGACCATGGTGGATTTGACGGACCTGCCGGACATCCATGTGGGCGACACGGTGGAAATTTTCGGACGGCGGCAGAGCGTGAACGCGCTGGCGAAAATTTTGGACACAATCCCCTATGAACTGGTCTGCGCCGTCAGCAAGCGGGTTCCCCGGGTTTATCTGGAGGATGGAGAAGTGGTGGATCGCCACCTGCAAATGATGCTGTAAGGGCAAACACTTTGCCCGCTTCCGCCGCATAGGATACAGCGGGGCGGAAATCTGCCGGAAGGCTTTGCGCTGCAAAGTATAAATTCCGCGGCTGCGTGGGAGAATGAGAGTGGCCTGACTGCCGGAACGCCGGCGGCCACGGGTACTTCTTTCGGCGGAGTGTGAACTTTGTGGATACGAGTGTCAAACGCGGTGAAATCTATTATGCCGACCTTTCTCCGGTGGTGGGAAGTGAGCAGGGCGGGATTCGCCCGGTGCTGATAGTGCAGAACGATACCGGAAACCGATACAGCCCCACGGTGATTGCGGCTGCCATCACCTCTCAGACGGGGAAAGCGCGCCTGCCGACGCACATTGACCTTCCTGTGACGCAGGACTGCGGCTTGAGCAAAAATTCTGTTGTGCTGTTGGAGCAGGTTCGTACGCTGGATAAGCGGCGGCTGCGGGAAAAAATGGGCCGTGTGGATGACCAGATTATGGAAAAAATTGATCTGGCGATCGCAGTCAGCTTCGGCCTGCATCACGATCAGTTGGTTTAAACTTTTCCGCCGCGGGAAAGCGTTTCCTTCCCGCGGCGGACCGAGACCCGAAATTGCGAGGAGGGCTTTACAAATGAAGAAGAACAGATGGGCGGTCCGCCTGCTGGTTTTGCTGCTGCTGGCGGCGGCGCTGAACGTCACGTTTGCCATGGCCGCCGATGTGGGATCTTCCGGCGATCCGCTGGTGACGCTCAGCTACCTGAACACCACTTACCTGAATACCATCTTGGGAAAGGTGGACGCCAAAATTGCGGTTCGGAATCAGGAAATGACGGACAAGCTCTCCCAGTCCCCGGCCAGCTTCAAAACGGTTTCGCTTGCCGCGGGAAAAACGCTGACCGGATCGGAGGGCTGCGAAATTCTGCTGCGTACCGGAAGAGCGTCCTGCGTTTCCGCGCATCTGCCGGGGCTGGTGGATGAGACCACCGGCGGAACCGTCAACGGCGGGGCGGCGCTCAGTGCAAACCATCTTTACCTGATGACGTCCGGTGAGCGCGGCGTGAAGGCGGCTGCCGCAGCGGTACTGCTGGTTCGGGGGACCTATACGATTGCCTGATTCCATACATAACGGATTCCGTCTGGGCATAGAGTTGCTCAGACGGAATTTTTATGCGAGGAGGGGCGGTATGGACAGGTTTCCGGTGGTACAGAACGGCAGGACAATGGGCGAGCTGACGGTTTCGCGGGACGGGCTGTATGACTGCTTCTCCCTGTTCTGCCGTCCGGAGGGAAACGGCGTCTGGCGGGCGTTCGCCGTGGGAGAATGCGGAGAATTGCGGCTGGGCGTTCCGGTGCCGTCGGGAAACGGATTTGCACTGTGCCGCCGGATTGCCGCGCGGGAGACCGCTGCGGCGGGTGTCCTGCGCAGAGCGGAGCTGCGTCCCTGCAGGGAGGAAGCGGAGAACTGGGAAGCGGTGCGGAATCCGGAGGAGCTGTTCCGCGATCCGTTTTTGCGCCGCAGGCTGTGCGGCGCGCAGAATGTGAGAGTACGCAGGGAGACCGGCGGATTTTGCCTGGCGCTGCCGTTTGAGCGCGGGAAGCCTTTTCCGCTTCCGGCGCTGTTCTGTTTTGCACGGATCCAATGCGTCTGCGGCACCTGCTGCGCAGTCTACGCGTTTGATGCGCGGGAAAATCCTGTTATCCGGTGACAAAAAGAGAGAAGTTGCAAATAAAGATACCCTATTTGCTATCCGCGTGGTATAATAAATCTAACTGTATCGATTTACAAAAATTCAGGAAGTTCAAAACAAACCGGCCCGTGCCGGATTTTGGAGGGATTGCAATGAAGTGCCCTTATTGCGGATTTGCAGAGAGCAAGGTAATAGATTCCCGCCCTGCCGACGAAGGCAGCAGCATTCGGCGCCGCAGGGAGTGCCTGTCCTGCCGGAAACGCTTTACCACCTATGAGACGGTGGAGAGCCTGCCCATGGTGGTCGTGAAAAAAGACGGAAGCCGGCAGAGCTTTGACCGTCGGAAAATTCTCGGCGGGATGATTCGCGCCTGCGAAAAGCGCCCTGTTCCGGTGGCAGAGCTGGAGCGGGTTTCCGAGGAGATCGAGCAGGAGGTTCAAAACTCCATGGAGCGGGAGGTCAGCACCCAGAAAGTGGGCGAGATGGTCATGGAGCGCCTGAAAAAAATCGACGAGGTGGCGTATGTCCGTTTCGCGTCTGTCTATCGGCAGTTCAAGGACATTGATACGTTTATGAAAGAGCTGAACAAGCTGCTGGCGGACAAATAGGCCGGCTCTCTGATTTTCAGACAGGCCCTAAAAGACATTTCCGATTGTGAACTGTTCCGTTTCCGACAGCAGGTGAAGCTGGTTCCGCAGCTCCGCGGTTTCGGAGAGAAAATCGGAAAGCTCTTCCGCGTCGGCGGATACGGCGGCGCGGCAGTATATCGCCTCGGCATTATCCAGCTCTTCATGGCGGATGGTAATGCGCAGATAGGTGCGGGAGACGTTCCAGCTCCGGCGGGCGCGTTTCAGCGCGCTCCGGGCGCCCTGCCAGTCTCCCTCCCGGGCAAGGGCTTCCGCTTGCTGGATTTCCCCCGACCAACAGTCTGCCCGCCGGGCGATGACGCCGCAGTTCAGAACGGCGGCCGCCAGAATGGCGGCGAGGATCAGGACGGATGGCAGGAAGGCTTTCATTTTGGCACCTCCTTTTTGATGCACAGAATTTCATCTTCACCTGCCAGCGTCAGAAGAAAAACATCCTGCGGCGCGGCGATGCCGCGGTCGGCCAGAATGCCGTTCAGCCAGTCGGTACTTTTTCCGCATTGACGGAGCGCTTTCGACAAAACGCGCCCGTCATTAATCAAGACGCAGGGCAGCACCGTATCGTCCTGAACAATTTGATGCAGTTGGTGGATTGTGGCGGGTTGCTCCTGGGGCCAGGGGAGGATGGACAACTGGCCGGAGCCTTCCAGGATGGCGTATTTTACCGGCGCAATGCCGCAGTATCCCTGCCCGCGCAGTTCTTCCAGCAATTCGTCGATGGTGAAGCGGTTTTCCCGCATGGTGCCCTGACAGATACGTCCCCGGTCAATGAGCACGGCGGGCGTTCCGCAGACGGCGGAGCGGAAACGGAGATTTTTCAGAGACAGCTGGCTGATTAACATGGACAGCGCCAAAAGCGTGAGAATTGGAATGATGCCCGAGAGAAGCGGAATGCCGAAGTCCTGCATGGGTACAGTGGCAAGGTCGGAAATCATCATGGTCAGCGCCAGCTCGGCAGGCTCCAGATCGCCGATCTGGCGCTTGCCCAGGAAGCGCAGGCCGAACACAATCAGAAAATAGAGAATTACAGTGCGTAAAAACGCGGTTGCCATAAAATCCCTCCCCCAAAAGATTATTTACCGGGACGGGGAACTTTATCCGGCGGCTGCGCGTCCTATATAAAGATGCGGCTAGGGCCGCACAAGCTGCAGCGGTGAGAGGAGGATATGGAAGCGATTCCATCAGAAGCGCCAGGCCCCCGGCTTTTCAACACCCGGGGTAACGAGGGGAAGGGAGTATCGAAACATTCGGCGGATGCCCTTCCGCGTCCACGGACGCGATATACGGCCGACAAATATGCGGGCGACCGCAGAACAGAGAACCGTAACCGTGAGAAGAGTGACAAATGGCTGCAAATTTGTCCCCTTGACTGAAAATTGAATGGACAGATCAGGAGGATTTTGATTTATGTGTGGAATTATTGGTTATGTCGGCCGCGAACAGGCGGCTCCCATCCTGCTGGACGGACTGAAACGCATGGAATACCGCGGCTATGATTCCGCCGGTGTGGCGGTGCGCTCCGAAACGCTGGGACTTCAGGTAAAAAAGACGAAGGGCCGGCTGAAGGTGCTTTCCGATATGATCCACGGCGGCGCGGACTTAGAGGGCACGCTGGGGATTGGACATACCCGCTGGGCGACCCACGGGGAGCCCAGCGACGTCAACGCACACCCCCATGTCAGTGAAAACGGGCGGATTGCGCTGGTACACAACGGTATCATTGAAAATTATATGGAAATCAAGGAGCACCTGCTGCAAAAGGGCGTGAAGTTCACCTCCGACACGGATTCCGAGGTGGTGGCGCAGCTTCTGGAGTTCCATTACAACGAATGCCACGACATTCTGGAGGCCGTGGGCCGCGTCTTGCGGCGCATTGAGGGCTCCTATGCGTTCGGCATTATCTGCGCGGATTATCCCAACGCGCTGATCGCCGCGCGGAAGGATGCGCCGCTGCTGCTGGGCTACGGCAAGGGCGAGAACTTTATCGCCTCCGATGTGACGGCGATTCTCAAGCACACCCGGGAGGTCAGCTATATGGACGACGGTGAAATCGCCGTGGTTACCGCCGATCAGATCAGCGTCTATACCAGCGAGATGGAGCCGGTTCGCAAAGAGCGCCATACGGTGGACTGGGACGTCACCTCTGCGGAAAAGGGCGGCTATCCCCACTTCATGCTCAAGGAAATCATGGAACAGCCGGAGGCCATCGCCGGAGGCCATCCGCAAAACTGTCTCTCCCCGCATTAAAAACGGGCGGGTGGTGTTGGACGACGTCTGCCTGACACCGGAATATGTCCGAAATATCTCCCGCATTTTTATCATTGCCTGCGGATCTTCCTATCATGTGGGCATGGTCAGTAAGTACAACTGGGAACGGCTGCTGCGCCGTCCGGTGGAAGTGGTGCTGGCCTCCGAATTCCGTTACTGTGATCCGCTGGTGGATGAGCATTCCCTGGTGGTGGTGATCAGCCAGTCCGGAGAGACACTGGACACCATGGCCGCCATGCGCGAGGCGAAGCGCCTGGGCGGACGCACGCTGGCGGTGGTCAACGTGGTGGGATCCTCCATTGCCCGGGAGGCCGACGATGTGCTGTACACCTGGGCCGGCCCGGAGATCGCCGTGGCGACCACCAAGGCGTATTCCACCCAGCTGGTACTGATGGATCTCATCGGACTGTATCTGGGTGATATTCTGCATACCGTTCCGCGGGAGGAATACGACGGCGTCCTGCGGGAAATGGCGCAGCTGCCCGGCAAGATGCAGGAGGTTCTGGATCACACCAGCGACATTCAGTATCTTGCGTCCCGGTGTTTCAACCATGATTCCGTGTTCTTTATCGGACGGAATCTGGATTATGCGATGGGACTGGAGGGCTCTTTGAAGCTCAAGGAAATCAGCTATGTCCATTCGGAGGCCTATGCGTCCGGCGAACTGAAGCATGGCACGATTTCCCTCATCGAGCCCGGAACGCTGGTGGTTGCACTGGGGACTTACGCGCCGCTGTTTGACAAGGCCATGAGCAACGTAGTGGAGGTCAAAGCCCGCGGCGCCAGCGTGCTGGCACTGACCACCAAAGAGTTTCGGGCAAGAATGGAAAAGATCGCCGACGCGGTGATCTCGGTTCCCTCTACGCATACGATTTTGCAGCCGTCCCTGGGTGTGGTGCCGCTGCAGCTTTTTGCCTACTATGTGGCACTGCAGCGCGGCTGCGATATTGATAAGCCCCGGAATCTGGCAAAGTCCGTAACGGTGGAGTAAATAAACGGATCGCGGTTTCCAGGAAAACCTGTTGACCGCGTGAAAAGAGTCGGATATAATGAAAATGCGCGGGGGCTGATATCTGATTTGAGCGGGTGAGCAGGCCCCGCAGGCTTTTTGGGCCTGCGGGGCTTTTTTAAATAAGCACTACAAAGGAGAGAGGAATCCGACATGAGAAAAAAGCGACTGACGACGAGGATTGCATGCCTGCTGCTGGGAACAGCTTTGCTGCTGTCCGGTACGGCACTGGCTGCGTTTTCGGATACTTCCGGGAACTGGGCGGAAGGCGCCATCGAAAAATGGAGCGGGCAGTACGGTATCATACAGGGGTATTCAGACGGAACATTCCGTCCGGACAGAACCATTACGCGCGGCGCATTTGCGGCGATTTTGGTCCGTCTGATGCAATATCAGACCGCTTCGCCGGCCGGGACGTTTTCGGACACGCCGGGTTCCTGGTGCGAGACGGAAGTGCTGAAGCTGAACGCGGCGGGGGTTTATCTGGGCGACAGCGGACGAGCCAATATTCTGTCGAAGATCTCCCGCCAGCAGGCGGTGGCGATGATTGGCCGCGCCTTTGGCATTACAGAATCCACGGCGGATCTGAATTATGCGGACGCCTCCTCTGTGATGCCCTATGCCAGAGGGTACGTCGCCGCCATGTCGGAAAAGGGATATCTCAGCGATACGCCCGCCGGCGGGAATTTCCGCCCGGCTGAACCGATTACCCGCGCGGAAGTGGTCAATATCCTGAACAACATGGTAAACTCCCTGATTCAGCAGCCCGGTACCTATTCCAGCGGTGTCAGCGGAACTCTGCTGATCAACACCTCCGGCGTGACGCTGAAAGGCTGCACCATTACGGGCGATCTGGTGATCGGGCCGGGTGTCTCCGGAACGGTAACACTGCAGGACGTAACGCTGAACGGAAGCATCCGCAATCTGGGCGGGGCGGAGGTAAAGCAGATCACCGCTCCCGCTCCGACGGATCCCGGGACAACGCAGTATATTACATATGGATCCAGTAAGATTCCCGTTCTGACGGATGTGGAAAAAAATATCCTGACGGCGAGCAAT
>JBFLFX010000067.1:0-11368 GCA_041859815.1 Dysosmobacter sp.
CATTAGAAGGCCAGCACTGGGAAAACCACCGCCGAGCGACGCGGCACGGTTCCCCTGCATTCGCCTGTGCCATGATCATCCATCAGGATGGAAGCCGGGTTGGATCAAGAAGTTGCCATGAAACGCTGTCTGATAATGATACTTCCTCACGGCCCTGCATGGACTTGCCAGGGAGGCTGCGCGGGTACGCAGTCCTATGCGCCATCAATATGGCGGTTTCTTCGCTGATCCTATTATGTATGAATCCAAGGCAAAGGCACGTCTAACGCATCTTTGCCTGAGATCCCTCTTAAAATGGTAGACGGTACAGGACTCGAACCTGTGACCCCCTGCACGTCAAGCAGGTGCTCTAGCCAGCTGAGCTAACCGTCCAAAACGAACATAAATAGGATACACAAAAAGCCCTGGTTTGTCAACAGTTTTCTTGCGCTTTTTCGTTTTTCTTGCTATACTTTGCAAAGCAAAGGAGGAGAGTCCATGAATCAGGTTGCTCTTGTCACAGGCGCATCCAGAGGGATTGGCCGCGCCATCGCCGCGGAGCTTTCTCACCGGGGCTGGGATGTGTGCGTCAACTATCGCCGCAGCCGCACGGAAGCCGAGGAATTGGCGGAAACGCTGCGTCAGCGCGGAGGCCGTGCGATTGCCGTACAAGCGGACGTTTCCGATTCTGCCGCCGTCAATCAAATGGTACGGCGGATTGAGGATGCGCTTGGGCCGGTTGCGCTGCTGGTGAATAACGCGGGGATTTCCCGGCAGGGTCTCTTTCAGGACGTGGACGACGCTCTCTGGAACCGCTATCTGGCGGTGAACATCACCGGCCCGCGGAACGCTGTCCGTGCGGTTCTGCCGCATATGCTTCATGAAAAGTCCGGCTGCATTGTGAATATCTCCTCTATCTGGGGGCTGCGGGGCGCGTCCTGCGAGGTTCCCTATGCCTGTACCAAGGCTGCCGTCATCGGCCTGACCCGCTCGCTGGCTATGGAGCTTGCCCCCTCCCACATCCGGGTCAACTGTGTGGCACCGGGCTGTATCGATACGGATATGACCCGCGCACTGGGGGTCGAAACGCGGAAAATGCTGGAGGAGGAGACGCCGCTGGGACGGCTGGGAACTCCTGAGGAGATTGCCCGCGCCGTGGCATTTTTCGCCTCCGGGGACGCATCCTTTATTACCGGACAGGTACTCACCGCCGACGGCGGCTTTACGGGCTGACCGACTCCAAAAGGCCGGCTGCCTAGGCAGCCGGCCTGGAACCGCGTACCAAAAGGGAAAGTCCGGTGAAACAGGGAGAAAGATTGTTACAAAAGGGACCGAGAAAGAGCCTTTCTCGCTTTAAATCATAAGCTTTGAAAACTTTTTACGAATTTTCAAAGCTTGCCCGGCGGGGCGAAAGAATTTTTTGACAGACGGAGGCCGGCTGCTTAGGCAGCCGGCCTTTTTATATCTTTCCGGGAACCGGCAGACGGCGGAGCATTACCCGCCCGAAGCAGACGAGGGAGCGCCCGCTTCCGGTGCTCAGGAAGATGTCGGCGTCCGCCCGTTTGCGGTTCAGCGAAAACAAATAAACGTTTCCCGCCGGATCGCGGTAATACTGTTTGCAGAGCATCGCGCCATCCACGCAAAAAATTCCCGAGTCTCCGTCCGCGAGCGGATCGCGGTTGACATATACCACGGAACCGTCCCGAATCCATGGCTCCATGGAGTCTCCCTGAATCCGCACGGCAAACTCCGCGCCGGGCGGCACCGCGCCCTTTGCGGGGATCAGATCGTAATCCTCCTCCATGACCGGCGCGGCGTATCCCGCCGCCGCGGGCGAATGGTAGAGCGGAATCAGGCGCTCCTCTTTTTCCGGCGGCTCCTGCTCCATTGCGTCCCGGTAGCTGCAAAGCGCATCAATTACGGATCGCGCGGTTTCCCGTCCGGCGGCCGGCAGCCCGCGGTACTGTTCCAACAGGCGCTTTTCCTGATGCGTCAGGATTTGATCCGAGCCGTGATAGCTGTCCCGGTAAAGATAATTGGGATCTACCTGCAGACAGTCAAACAGGCGGAGCATGACATCCTCCTTTGGGAAGCTGATGCCGGTTTCATAGTTTCCGATTGCGGATCGGGACACCCCCAGGGATTCTGCCAAATCCGCGCGGGAGATATTCAATTCTTCCCGCCGCGCCCGCAGTCGCTCTCCAAAGCTCAATGAGACCCTCCCCTTCAAATTCGATTTCTTTCGACAATATGCTAGCCCATAATCATTGTTTTGTCAATTCAAAAAAACAAGAAACTTGTTAATATCTGCTTGACATAACAAGATTACTGTGATATTCTTTTTTCAGTACCAAGATTCTTGTTAATTCTAACACAGGACAAGCGCGAAAAATGCTGAGAGAAGGGGGATTGACAAAACAGAGGACTGCTGCCCGGACTTTCACCGCGCCGCACCGGGGGGGACGCGGCGGCAAGCATCGGCAATCGGTAAAGCGCTGTCTTCATCTCCGCCTTTCTCCAGATTTTTTTGATTTGGGTACGCGGGAAAAGTAAAAAACGGCGAGCGCTTATTTCGGCTGATATAAAAGAGCCGTCGCAAACCTTTCGGTATGCGACGACGTGGTGGGGGAAGATGGATTCGAACCATCGAAGCCGTAGGCAACAGATTTACAGTCTGCCCCATTTGACCGCTCTGGAATTCCCCCATATCAAATTTTGGAGCTGGTGGACGGATTCGAACCCCCGACCTGCTGATTACAAATCAGCTGCTCTACCAGCTGAGCTACACCAGCAGACCGGTGACCGGCAGCAAAAATTATCTTAGCAGAAAGAGTGTGTTTTGTCAATAAGCTTTTCCATCTTTTTAGGAGGGATATTATGAAAAAACCGGTTGCGCGGCAGTGTCCGCGGCTTTGCTGTTCTTTCTGCGGCAGGGAGATTGGATGGGGAGAGACCTATTGGGATGTGAACGGCAGCGTAATTTGTACAGCCTGCCTTCCGGAATTTGCACGGCAGGACTATCTGGCCTGCCGGCAGGTTCGCGGAGAGGAGGGCGGACAGGTTTGACTTTACAGGAACTTTCAACCGGATACCGGGACAGCGAGCGCGCGATCCGGCAGCGCATCAGGGAACTTGAAACGGCCGCGCGGGCGGAGCCCGATCCGGACAGGGCACGGGCGCTGCGCCTGCGGGAAGCTGCGCTGACGCCCATGCTCCGGGAAATGCGGGAGCTTGCGCGGCACACCGCGCGTTATTATGACAGGAGGGTTGCGCGCAATGGCAAATATACCATATAAATCACGCTGCAGTGAAACTCCCGGGGACTTTTCCACATGGCTGCGGGAACAGGGCGGAGATAATTCCGAACAGCTTGGGAGGCTCCGCCGGAATCTCCGCCGGGCGCGGGAACAGGAACTGACGCCGCGTCAGCAGCAGATGCTGCGGATGTACTTTGACGACGGGCAGAACATGGTGGAAATTGCGGAAGTGCTGGGGGTGAACCGCTCCACGGTGTCACGGACGCTGATGCGGGCGCGGCGCCGCCTTTACCGCTGTCTGCGGTACGGACTTTGATGGACAGCCGGCGGTGCACATCCCGCTCCTGCGGATTTTAAATTTTTTGTACTGCTTGCCGGGGACACCGCCTGCCGTGCGGATGCATCCGCTGCGGGACATGCGGCGCCGGGAAAATAACCGTACCGGAATTCCACAATCCAGACAGCCGGTTCCGCCGGATTTCCCGCTCTTCACAAAAATAGTTATTGACATATGCCCATAACCGGATTATGATGATTATGGTCATATGCCAATAATAAACCGCAGCCGGTTCGGAAATTGGAAAATGGGCTTATGGCCGATACGTGGAAAATGGATCTACCTGCCCGGGGAAAACAAGAAAAGCCGGAACCGGCGGAGCAAAAGAGGCGGCGGACATTTTGCGGCGGGAAAGTGCGCGCCGGGCGGCGTAGCCTGCGTGCGGAGAGTTGCCGAAGCCGCTGCCGGAAATGCGATGGAGCGGTTGGAAAACAAAGGGCAGGCTGTCCGCCGATGAGGCGGGAAAGGAGCATGGTTTATGCCAAGAGGAGACAGAACTGGACCGATGGGAATGGGTTCCAAGACGGGCCGCGGAGCGGGATACTGTAACGGCTTTGCGGCGCCGGGCTGTACAAATCCGATCCGGTTTGCGGGAGGATTTGGCGGCGGTTTCGGCCGCGGATTTCGCAGGAGGTTCTACGCAGACGGACTGTCCGGACGGGCACGCTGCGGAGATGTCGCAGGCACGGAGACAGGCACGGCCGCATTTAAAGAAGGGGCGCTTTTAAAAGATCAGGCGGAGCTGCTGGAAAGCCGGCTTCAGCAAATAAAAAAACGGCTTTCCAGTATAAGCGGAGAAGCCGAATAGCCTTTGGCGCCCTCTGCGCCAGACTCTGTTTGAAAAATCGGGGCGCTTGGATTTTCTGACGAATGTTGTGTCGGGCAAGGAAAATTTCCGCAGGCATCATTGGCTGACGGCAAAAAAATTGAACGCGGCACGGCACGGAATTCGGTGAAAAAACGGGTGCAGCGATTTTTCAAACAGGGTTCCAAGGGGAAAAGGCGCGCGCCTTTTCCCCTTCATTCAATCGGGAGGTAACGATGGCTCTGCGAAATATCGTGCGTTATCCGGATGATGGAATACTGAGAAAAAAATCAGGGAAAATAGAGAAAATTGACGAGAGAACGCGGATCTTACTTGAAGATATGGCGGAAACAATGTATGCTGCAAATGGAGCCGGCTTGGCCGCCGTGCAGGTGGGCGTTTTGAGGCGGGCTGTTGTGGTGGACGGCGGAACGGGTTTGCTGAAGCTGGTGAATCCCGTGATTGCCGAGATCTCCGGCGAACAGCAGGAATTTGAGGGCTGCCTCAGCATTCCGGGAATCTGCGGAAGAGTCAGACGGCCCAAACGGGTGGTTGTTCACGCGTGGAATGAATACGGCTGTCCGGTGGATTGGGAGGGTACGGGCCTTTTGGCCAGCGCTTTTTGCCATGAGATCGATCATCTGGACGGTCTCTTGTTCATCGACAAGGTTATGCCGGGCTCTCTTCTCAACCAGAATGAGTTGAAACCGAACGATCCTCCCGCGTGACCGCGGATACGCCCGTTCCGTCCGGGCGGCCGGGGCAAGGCGGCCTAGACAATCTTCCGCCGGGATCCCGTTCCGGTTTCTGCGTCTGTCAGCGGCGCGGGGGGTGATCGTGCGCGGATGCACGGGCGTGCTCGCTGCCGCGGGGTATTTTAAAAGGGTATCTTGCGCGGACGGCTTTTAGAAGCGATTTGTTATGATTGCTGCCGCAGAGCGCAAGCATAAGATAAAAGATACCCTTGTGCATCGCGCCGGAAACACGGCCGCACAGCGGAAGGCGCGGGGAAGCGCAGGCGGGGAGAATCCCGGAACGGAGGTGATACCATGGCCAGACCCACCAAATGGAGAAAGATTGAAAATGTTCCCGCGATCGCTTATTTCGTCCCGTCGGATCGGGAGATTGCGGAGCTCCCGGAGAACAGGTTAAAGCTGGAGGAACTGGAAGCCGTCCGCCTGAAAGATCTGGAGGGCCTTGAGCAGGGTGAGTGCGCGGACAGAATGGAGATCTCCCGTCCAACCTTTCAACGCATCCTGTTATCCGCCCGGGAAAAAATTGCCGACAGCCTGGTAAACGGGAAAACGATCCATATTGAAGGCGGTAATTTTACGCAGAATATATGCCCGGTCAAATGCCTCGACTGCGGTAAGGAGTGGATGGAGAGCTTTGAAAAGCTGAATTCCATTCAGGACGGCAGCTATGGATGCCCAAACTGCGGATCAAAAAATATTGTATGCAATCATTCCTGCAGGGGCAAATTCGGGCGCGGAAACTGCTGGAGGCACGGCAGGCGTGATCGGTGACCTGCGCCGATCGGCGGCAGAATTCCAAGGGCCGGAGCATTCTTCAGCTCCGGCTTTTTTCGGACCTTTTGACAATTAATTATTGACATATGCCCGTAATAATCTTATAATATTATTGTGAGCATAGGACCATAAATCAAAAGAAAGCGCCCCCGAAAGGGAAGCTGAGGATCTCCTTGAAAAGCCGCCGGTGATTCTTCCCGCTTTACGGAAGTTTTGCCGGCGTGAAATACCATCAAAGACGAAAGTCAAATTATTAGGAGGTTTTTATGAACACAACAGATGCGGTTACGGAAAAGAGAGAAGCAAAAATGGAATCCTGCCTTCAGCCTGCTCCCAAGGTTCTTGTTTCCTGCCGGGGGCTGAACGGTGAAAACAATGCGCTGGCAGTGGCCTATTGCGGCAACTGCAGCTATGATCCGCCCATGGTGATGGTCGGGATCGTCCCCTCCAGATACTCCTACAGGCTGATCAAGGAATCCGGCTGCTTTGTCGTAAACCTTGTGGACAAAAGCTATCAGAAAACGTTTGATTATCTGGGGAGCCACAGCAAGCGGGACGGGGACAAGCTGGCCGCGATGAATGTGAAGCTTCAGGACGGCAAAAAGGTAAATGCCCCGATCCTTTCGGACTGCCCGGTCAACATCGAATGTACGATTGTGGATTCCATTGTCACGGGGTCGCACGAGATGTTTATCGGGAAAGTCGAGTATGTGCATGCCGACGCAAAAATTACGGATGCCGCGGGGAAAATTGATTTTTCCAGAATCAATTTTTTATAATTTTGCAATAATATGAGAGGATAAGAATGGTTGCTGAGGAATTGATTGAGGCTGCGCGTTCCGGCGCGCGGAACAGAAAGTTAAAAGACGTCCGCGCGGGTTTGGGGTATACCTGCGTGATGCTGGACGACGGATCCTGCGGCCTGGCGTATACCTTCCGGAATCAGCTGGGCCGCTGCTGCGGAATCATCGCCGACGCGGGAGGGCTTATTGGCCGCGGCGTCGACGAAACAGTGCTGTGGGCAAGAGACGGCAATCTGCTGAAAGCCGCGATTGGCATTGCCTCCATCAACGCCGTCATAAACAGGATGCAGGAGAACTGGGAAACCGGAAACGTCACCAGCGCCCTGGAGGCCGGCCCGGACGACACGCTGGGAATGGTGGGGGAATTTAAACCCATATTGAATAAAGTGAAGGGCAAGACGCGGGCCAATTACGTCTTTGAATTGGGAGCGGCGGAAGGCAGCGGGCTTTACCCAAGCGAAACCATACCGCAGTATCTGCCGAAGTGCAGCGTGGTTGTGCTGACCGCCACCAGCGTCATTAACCATACCTTTGATCAGATAATTCCGTACTGCGCCCACGCAAGGCAGGTCTGCATCGTAGGCCCGTCAACCACGCTCTGTCCCGAGGTGTTCCGCCGATATTCCGTCACAATGCTGGCGGGAAGCGTGGTCAAAGAACCCGAACAGGTTCTGCGGATTGTCAGTCAGGGGGGCGGCACCATGTCGATGAAGCCCGCCGTTAAACAGGTGCTTGTACGTGTATAAAAGACAGAGGAGGTCGGAAAAGTGTCGGAAAAAGCTTGTACGGACAGCAGTTGCAGCCGGGAATCCTGTGAGGGCTGTGACAGGAACCCGAAGCGCTTTTGGGAAGCGACCAACGAGCGGAATACGATAAAAAGAGTGATCGGGGTGGTCAGCGGCAAAGGCGGCGTCGGGAAATCCCTCGTCACGGCGATGCTCTCTGTCCTGCTCAGCAGGAAGGGCTATCATACGGGAATTTTGGACGCCGACATCACGGGGCCGTCTATCCCCAAAATGTTTGGTCTCACGCAGAGGGCGCAGGGAGACGAATCGGGAATTCTCCCTGAAAAAACGCGCGGCGGCATCCGTATTATGTCCATCAACCTTCTGCTGCCCCAGGATGATGCGCCAGTCATCTGGAGAGGCCCGCTGCTGGCGAATACGGTCAAGCAGTTCTGGAAGGATGTCCTGTGGGGCGACCTTGATTTTCTGCTGATCGATCTGCCGCCCGGAACCGGGGATGTGCCGCTTACCGTATTCCAGTCGATCCCCCTGGACGGAGTCGTGATTGTCACTTCTCCCCAGGAGCTTGTGTCCATGATTGTGAAAAAAGCGTATCACATGGCCCATCAGATGAACATTCCCGTTTTGGGAGTCGTTGAAAACATGAGCTATGTAACATGTCCGGACTGCGGCAAAGAGATAAAGATTTTCGGGGAGAGCAGACTGTCGGAAACCGCGAGGGAACTTGGGGTGAATGTCCTCGGAAGAATCCCGATTGATCCGGCGATGGCGAGCCTCGCCGACCAGGGGGAGTTTGAGCGCTTCCAAAATGAGTATCTGGCGGAGGCGGCACAGGAAATCGAGCGCAGGTTCGTGAAAAGAGAAGAGCAAACAATAGATGAAATGGAGAAGTGATTATGAAATTGGCAATACCGGTTGAAAGCAAGTCCCTGGACGTCCCCGTCTGCCCTTCTTTCGGGCGCACGCCGTTTTACGCGCTGTATGATGCGGAAACCGGAAAATATGAATATCTGGACAACTCCGCCGCGGCAAGTCAGGGCGGAGCGGGGATTAGAGCGGCGCAGATGCTTGTCGATCACGGGGTCGGAGCGGTTGTCACCTGCCGCTGCGGAGAAAATGCCGCGCAGGTGCTGAGTGCCGCGAAAATCGGACTTTATAAGGCACAGGATGGAACTGTCTCCGAAAATATTGGAAAATTCAAAAGCGGCAGGCTGACGCCTCTGTCCGAAATTCATCCCGGGCTTCAGCACCACGGGGGTGAAAAGGGATGAAAATCGCCGTGCTCAGCGGCAAAGGCGGAACAGGCAAGACTTTCGTATCGGTCAATCTCGCCTGTGCCGCTGAAAGGGCGGTATATGCGGACTGTGATGTGGAGGAACCCAACGGCCACCTGTTTTTAAAACCGGAGATTACGGAAAAGCACGCCGTCACCGTTACGGTGCCGGAAGCGGATGGGAGCAAATGCACCGGCTGCCGGAAATGCGTGGATTTTTGCAGGTACAACGCGCTGGCGCTGATTCGGGACAGACTGATGATTTTTTATGAGATCTGCCATTCCTGCGGCGGCTGTATTCTCCTCTGCCCGGAAAAAGCGCTGGGCGGAAAGCAGAGGGAGATCGGCATGATTGAGAGGGGAAAGTCAGATCGGGTAACCGTTTTGACCGGCTGCCTGCACACCGGCGAGGTATCCGGTGTGCCGATCATCAAAGAGCTTATGAGAGAATTGCCGGAAGAGGGCACGGCTGTCATCGACTGCCCGCCCGGCAGCGCCTGCATCGTGATGGAGAGCATCCGGGAGGCGGATTTCTGCGTGCTGGTTGCCGAGCCGACCCTGTTCGGCGCCCATAATCTGGAAATGGTCTATGAGCTTGTAAAACGCTTTGGCAAGCCGTTCGGCGTTGTTCTCAACAAATGCCTGCCGGAAGAAAACCCGTCCGAGGAGTTTTGCAGGAAAAATAAGATTCGCGTTCTTGCGAAAATCCCCTATGACGAGGCGCTGGGCAGACTGAATTCGGAGGGGCGCGTTGCCGTACGCGAAAGCGGAGCATATCGTACGTTCTTTCAAGACCTCCTGCGGAAGGTGACAGAGGGGGCGCAGCAATGAGACAGCTTTTGATTTTAAGCGGGAAGGGCGGTACGGGGAAAACCACCGTGGCCGGTGCGTTTATAGAGCTGAGCCGGGGCAGGGCCTTTGCCGACTGCGATGTGGACGCGCCCAACCTTCATCTGGTGGTAGCGCAGCGCTCCGAGCCGGAAACGGCAGATTATTACGGGCTTGAAAAAGCGGTAATTAATCCGGAGGCGTGTATCCGGTGCGGGCTGTGCGAGGAGAATTGCGCCTTCGGGGCAATCAAAAATTATTCCGTGGGAGAATTTGCATGCGAGGGGTGCGGCGTCTGCGCGGAAATTTGCCCGGCCCATGCGATCACCATGCGGGAGCATGTGTCCGGTCGGCTGATGCTTTATCAAAACGACGGGGGAACGCTTTCGACAGCGCGGCTTAAAATGGGAAGCGGCGCTTCCGGCAAGCTTGTCACGGCGGTTAAGCAGCAGCTTTTGCGGGAGGCCCCCGACGCCGAAATCGCAATCATAGACGGGTCGCCCGGAATCGGATGCCCCGTCATCGCCTCAATCAGCGGGGTGGATTTTGTCCTGATTGTCGCTGAACCGACCGTCTCGGGGATCCACGATATGAAACGTATTATCGAAACCGCGAGACATTTTGGCGTCGATTGCGCCGTGTGCATCAACAAGTATGACGTCAATGCCGATGCCGCCGATGAAATCGAGAACGACTGCAGCGGCTTGTCCGTGCCGGTCATCGGCAGGATCCCCTATGATAAGACCGTCGTGGAGGCGGTAAACCGCGGCCGGACCATCGCCGCGTATCCGGAGAGTCCGGCCGGCAGGGCGGTCGGGTCAATCTGGAAGATTCTTTCAGAGGATTTGCTTTCCAAAAAACACTGATTCAAAAGGAGAAAAAATTTATGAAAATCGCAGTTGCATGTGAGGGAAAAAACGTAACGGAGCATTTTGGACACTGTGAGGCGTTTGCCATTTTTGAGGCGCAGAACAAGCAGATTGTCAACAAACAGCTGATCCCCAATCCGGGACATAAGCCCGGCTTTCTCCCCGTCTTTCTCTATGAGAAAGGCGTCAACGTAATTATTTCAGGCGGCATGGGCGGCGGCGCCGTTGACATTTTCAACGAAAAGGGAATTGAAGTGATTACCGGGGCATCGGGGGACGCGGAAGAAGCCGTCAACAAGTATCTTCAGGGCAACCTGAAATCCACGGGTTCTGTCTGCCATGAGCATCAGTATGCCGATGAATGCGGAAAATGACCGGCGCCTTCGGACAACCGAAGGCAACTGATTTTTCCGCACGGACGGCCGCGCCCTGCGAAAACAGCTCCGTGCCGGCACCGCCGGCACGGAGCTTGCGGGCACCCAGGGGCGTATTCTGCGGCGCCGCAAAAGCCGCAAAATGGGAATCCGGCTGTCAAAAGGCAGGGTACGGGGCGCGTTCCGGCGCACGGATGCTTATTCCGCTCCTCCCTTGCCGTACTTTGCGACCTGCGAGCAGAGCAGCTCCTGATCGTCAAAATAATTGATTTTCATGGCGTTTTTGACTTCATCCAGAGTTTGCGACGCCGTTTTGCGGGCGGATTCGCTGCCTGAACGCAGGATATCATACACGGCGGCAATCTCCTTTTCATAGTTCTTCCTCCGGGCACGAATGGGCTCCAGCTCCTCCTGAACAATTTTGTTCAGGAATTTTTTTACTTTTACGTCCCCAAGTCCCCCGCGCCGATAATGGGCTTTCAGCTCGTCCAGATTGCCATATTCCGGCAGGTACCGTGCAAAATGCTCCGGCCTGCAGAATGCGTCCAGGTAGGTGAACACCGCATTG
>JBFLFX010000068.1:0-11466 GCA_041859815.1 Dysosmobacter sp.
GCCAGCTTACCGGTGTGCTTCAGATTTCCAGCCGGTACGAAGTGGACTTGTTCATGGAGCGCTGTGCCCAGTCGGATGCGCAGCCGCTGTCCGCGCTGACCGAGGGAATCCATGTGCATACGCTCTCCTGTCCAAGCGAAGACGCGCTTCTCCGCGTCCATCAGTCTTTGAAAAAGCTTCATATTCTTCTGCCAAAATAGCGGTTGACAAGCATCGAAAATACCTGTATTATAATGTTTACATATGTCTTGACATATGTAAACATTATTTTTAATAAGCAGGTGTTTTCTATGGAAAAATTCAGGGCTTTTCTCAAGCGGAAGGATATTGAAATTTCCGCGAAGCGCTATGGCATTGACGCGCTGGGCGCTATGGCGCAGGGCCTGTTCTGCTCCCTGCTCATCGGCACCATCATCAACACGTTGGGGACACAGTTCCACATCGGCTTTCTGACCGCGACGGTGGCGACCGTCGCGGGGACGCCCTATACGGTGGGCGGTCTGGCGTCCGCCATGAGCGGCCCCGCCATGGCGGTGGCCATCGGATATGCGCTCCACTGCCCTCCGCTGGTGTTGTTCTCGCTCATCGCCGTCGGCTTCGCATCCAATGCGCTGGGCGGCGCGGGCGGCCCTCTGGCCGTCCTGTTTGTGGCCATTCTTGCCGCCGAAGTCGGCAAGGCGGTGTCCAAGGAAACCAAGGTGGATATTCTGGTCACTCCGCTGGTCACGGTTGCGGTGGGCGTGGGGCTCTCGGCCTGGTGGGCGCCCGCGCTGGGCAAAGCGGCCATGCATGTCGGCGATCTCGTCATGTGGGCGACGGAGCTTCAGCCGTTCCTGATGGGCATTCTCGTCTCCGTGCTGGTGGGAATTGCGCTGACGCTGCCAATCTCCTCCGCCGCTATCTGTGCGGCGCTGGGGCTCACCGGCCTGGCCGGCGGGGCGGCGGTCGCCGGCTGCTGCGCCCAAATGGTCGGTTTCGCCGTCATGTCCTTCCGGGAAAATCGCTGGGGCGGCCTGATCTCCCAGGGAATCGGCACCTCCATGCTGCAAATGGGCAATATTGTGCGCAATCCCCGCATTTGGATCGCGCCCATTGCCACCTCCGCCGTCACCGGTCCCATCGCCACCTGCGTGTTCCATTTGAAAATGAACGGTGCGGCAGTGTCTTCCGGAATGGGCACCTGCGGCCTGGTGGGGCAAATCGGCGTTTATACCGGCTGGGTGCATGACATCGGCACCGGTGCCAAAGCGGCCATCACCGCCGGAGATTGGATGGGACTTCTCCTGATTTCCTTTGTGATGCCTGCGGTCCTCTGTCCGCTGATCAACCATTTCTGCCGGAAGGCAGGCTGGGTAAAAGACGGCGACCTGACGCTGGCTTAAGCAGGATCGGCCGTCAGGGCCGCGCGTTTCGCGCGTGGCCCTGGCATCGCTCTGAAAGGGTATTGCACGGTCGGCACCGTAGAGAACGAGGCGAATACCGGCAATTTTCACGAAAAACCGCCGGTATTTCCACATAATCTGTAAAGAGGGCGCGCCGCAATTTTGCGGCACGCCCTCTTCTCCTGTTGCAATTCAATTTTCAAAACGCATCCTCCGGAGCGGACCGTCTTTCCCCCATGCGCCGACACAGCGCGGAAACGCTCTGCGCCGCGGAGCGTCTTGACAGCCTCTCCACGCGGATTTGCCTTCAAGCTCCGAAAATCAAACGACACCATCATCCCCCGCCGGTGTTCACCGCGGCCTCCGGTTTCAGAAGCCGCCAATACGCCCGGCACGGCGCACAGTCCGCCGGGAACCGGGGGCCGCTTTTTCCTTCCGGAGCAAAACTGCCGGGGATAATCCGGAGGATCGTACCGCTCAGCGGGCGTTATAGGCCTTGATGCCCAACGCCAGCAAATCCATGGCGCGCTCCAGATCCTTCTGGTTCAGCACATACGCCAGGCGTACCTCATTCCTGCCCTTGCCGGGCGTGGCGTAAAAGCCCTCGCCGGGAGCAAACATCACTGTCTCACCGTGATCCTCAAACTCCTCCAGCAGCCAATTCTGGAACTTCTCCGTGTCATCCACGGGCAGGGCCGCCATCACGTAAAACGCGCCCTTGGGGCATTCGCAGATAACGCCGGGGATTTCTTTCAGCTTCGCCATAATCGTATCCCGGCGCTTCCTGTATTCATCGCGGACGGCGGTGAAATAGTTGGGATCAATCGCGTACAGCGCGGCGGCGCCAATCTGATCCAGCGTCGCGGAGCAAAGGCGGCCCTGGCAGATCTTCATTGCCTGCGCCATCAGCTCCCTGTTGCGGGAAATCAGCACGCCGACCCGCGCTCCGCAGGCGGAAAAACGCTTGGATACGGAGTCAACGACGATCACGTTTTCGGCGGCATCTTCAAACTTTGCGAAAGTCTCCAGCTCCTCGCCGCCGTAAACGAACTCACGGTACACCTCGTCGCCGATGAGGAACAGGCCGTGCTCCTTGGCAATGTCGGCCATCAGGCGCATCTCATCGGATGTCAGCACGGCGCCGGTGGGGTTGCCGGGATTGGTCACCATGATGGCGCGGGTATGATCGTCAATCAAAGATTCAATCTTTCCGCGCTCCGCATAGTGATAGCCCTCCTCCGGAGAGGTGGGGATCGGCTTGATGGAAGCGCCGGTGATCCGGACAAACGTATTGTAGTTGGGGTAGAACGGCTCCGGAATCAGGATGTTGTCGCCGGTTTCCAGAATGGTGGACAGCACGATTTCCAAAGCCTCGCTGCCGCCGGTAGTGGCAAGGATGTCGCCCTCCTCCAGGCGGACGCCCAATCTGGCATAGTAATCTTTCACAGACTTGATATACGCGGGAATGCCCGGCGTCGGGGCATATTCCAGCACGGGCTGCTTGAAATTGCGAACAGCGTCAAAAAACGCCTTCGGCGTTTCAATATCGGGCTGGCCAATATTCAGATGGTAAAGTTTCCGGCCCTTCTGCTGCGCAGCCACCGCGAGAGGGTGGAATTTCCGCATGGGGGAAAGCCCGCATTTTTCAATCTTGCTTGAGAATTTCATCTTGCTGCCTCCTAATGTTGTTAAAATTACCATATTTATTTTAACACACGGGCGTTGGCTGTCAATGAAAGATCTCGTTATAATTGGATAAAAAACGGTTTTGGCGCCTGATAAAGCCAAAACCGTTTTTTTAATGCCCGCTTGGCAAAATTATTCTTCGCTTTCCCCATCGGAAGCTCCGGCATCCACAGGTGCGCTGTCAGCCGTCACCGTGGTCGTGCCGCTCATCTGCATCTCCTGCCATTTCTCCTTGCTAATCAATACCTGGCGGGGCTTGGATCCCTCAAACGGCCCCACAATTCCGCGTTCCTCCATCTGATCCACCAGACGGGCGGCGCGGGAATACCCCAGTTTTAATCGGCGCTGGAGCATGGAGACAGAGGCCTGTCCCGTTTCCAGAATGACCTCCACGGCCGCAGGGAGCAATTCGTCCGCTTCATCCGCAGATCCGCTCTCCGCCGCGGCGGCGACGCCTCCTCTGCCGGATTTCTCCTGCACGGACTCCTCAATTTTCTGCATGACCTCGTCGGAGTACTGCGCCTCGCCGGAAGATTTCTTGACGAACTCCACCACTCGTTCAATCTCCTCCGGAGAAATAAAGCAGCCCTGTACGCGCAGCGGTTTTCCCACGCCCAGGGGCGAGTACAGCATATCGCCCTTCCCCACCAGCTTTTCCGCGCCGGTGGTGTCCAGAATAATGCGGGATTCCAGCGAGGACGCCACGGCAAACGCAATCCGGGACGGGATATTCGCCTTCATCAGCCCCGTGATCACGTCGGCGGACGGACGCTGCGTGGCGATAACCAAATGCATACCGGCGGCGCGCCCCATCTGCGCCACACGGCAGATGGATTCTTCCACTTCCTTCGCCGCCACCAGCATCAAATCCGCCAGCTCGTCGATAACCACCACCACGGAAGGCATGTGCTCCAGCTCGTCCGTGGTCTTTGCCAGCGCATTGTACCCCGTCAGGTTTTTGACGTTGTGTTCGGAAAAAATCTTATACCGCTTCATCATCTCATACACCGCCCACTGCAGCGCGCCGGCGGCTTTTTTCGGATCGGTGACCACTGGAATCAGCAGGTGCGGAATGCCGTTGTACGGCGCCAGTTCCACCATTTTGGGGTCTACCATGATAAACCGCACATCCTCCGGCGAAGACTTGTAGAGCAGGCTGACAATCAGGGAGTTGGTGCAGACGGACTTGCCGGAACCGGTGGTGCCGGCAATCAGGACATGGGGCAGCTTCGCAATGTTGCTGACGATATTGTTGCCCGCAATGTCCTTGCCCAGCGCAAACGCCACATGGGATTTATCATGCATGAACTCGCGGGATTCCAGCACATCGCGGATCAGGACGGAGGAGACGTTCTTGTTGGGAACCTCAATGCCGACCACGGAAATCTTATCGGGAATCGGGGCAATACGGACGCCGGAAGCGCCCAGCGCCAGTGCGATGTCATCGGACAAATTGGTGATTTTAGAGAGCTTCACGCCCTGATCCAGCGTAAATTCATAGCGCGTGACGGCGGGGCCGTGAACGACGTCGCCGGCCTTGGCGTCCACACCGAAACTGGCCAGCGTTTCCGCCAGCCGGCGGGAGTTGCTGCGCAGCTCCGCGCCGGCCTCCGAGAAATTCGAGACATGGTTTTGATTCAGCAAATCCACGGGCGGGAACTGGTACGCATCTTCCGCCGTACGGTTCTGCGCGATTTCCGCGGTCACCGCTGCGGCCGCCGCCGCAATGTCTCCCGCGCCCTTTTTCGCCGCTGCGGCAGGTGCCGGTTGGGGCGCGGAAGCGGCCGGATATGTCGGTTCCTCCTCCGACCCGTCCGGAATCTCTTCGGAAACAGGCTGCGGCCTCGGCTCGGGCGCCGTCTGCCGCATGGGCGCCGTCTCCCCCGCGGGTTCCGCCTCAGGTTTCTTTTTTTCCTCGAACCCCTGCGCCGTTCCCTCCCGTCCCTCGTTCAGCAGTTGATCCGGCGTTTTCTGCTGAGCGGAGCGCGGACGGAAAAATCCGTGCAGCAGGCCGGGCTTTCTGAGCACGGGTTCGGCGGACGGCGCCTGAGCCGGAATCGCCGGTACGCCGTCCAGCGGAATGTCAATGACCGGTTTGGGCCGGGAGGCATTTCCGCCCCTGTGCGGCTCCTCAAGGGGGACCACACGGATTCCCGGATCCTTCCTTTTCGCTTCCGGCTCCTCTTCGTACAGCGGACGGCTGCGGTGCTTTTCAACCACCGCGCTCAGTGTCAGGCGCATCGCCATCATAAGCACCACCACAAACAGCGCCGTGAAGATAATAATGGATGCAATCTTGGAGAGCATCCGGACAGAAACCACCGCCAGGATGCCGGCAACCACGCCGCCGGAGGTCAGATCCACGCCGGATTTCCAGAGGGACGGAAAAATTTTGAGAGATGCCGCATATTTCAGCGGAGCGAAAACCATATGGCACAGGGATCCGAACAGCAGCGGCAGCAGCAGCGAGCAGGAGACGCGCGCGCGGACAGGCCGCCCGTGGTGAAACAGCAGAATCAGGGAGGCCAGCAGGAACGACGGCGCAGCCAGCCAGTAGCCATAGCCCACCATGCCCTTGATAAATTTGGAGAGCCAGTCGATAAAAATGGCGCGCACACCGAAATAGCTGACAAGGACGCACAGCGTCAGCAGCAGCAGCACCACGCCCCATACTTCCCGGCGAACCGGTTTGGCGGAAGAGGGCGCGCTGCGCTTTCCCGCGGTTTTTTTCTTTTTTGTGGTTGTCCTGCTTGCAGACGTTGCCACGATGTAAATACCTCCTTAGGATTACGACGGAGCAGCCTGACACCGGGTGTCAGGCTGGCTGTTCTTTCAATGCAGAATCGTCAATATCAGCGTCAGAATGCCTGCCGCCCAGCAGTAATAGGCAAACCAGCCGAACTTGCCGCGTTCCGCAATCATCCGAATCAGACGGATGCTGAAATACCCGGAAACCGCGGCCGTGACAATGCCGACCAGATACACCGGCATCTGGCTCATATCGATTCCCGCCTTGGCGGCGTCGGCGAAATCCAGCAGATTCGCGCCGATGACAGCCGGGATGGACAGCAGAAACGAATAGCGGACGGCGTATTCCCGCCGGAAGCCCAGAAACGTACCGGCACAGATGGTCATGCCGGAGCGGGAAACCCCCGGGCAGGTTGCAATCGCCTGCGCAGCGCCCACCAGCAGCGTATCCCGCACTGTGGCGGTCTTTTCGTTCTTATGTCCTCTGCGCACCCGGTCGCTGAAAAACAGCAGCAGTCCCGTAAAAATCAGCGCACAGCCGATAAACACCGTGTTGTAGTACAAAGACTCAATGGCGTCCTTAAACGGCAGAATGAGAAACAGCGGCAGCGTGCCGATAATCACCATCAGCATGAGCCGGCGCGCCGGCGGCGTCGGCGAGGTGGAGCGATGGTGAATCAGGTCGCCGATGGCGCGGAAAAATTCCAGAATCATTCCCACTATGTCCTGCCAGTAAGCGATGAAAACCGCCAGCAGCGTACCCAGGTGCAGCAGCACGTCAAAAAACATGTGTTTGCCGCCGACAGCGGACAGCCCCAGCAGATTCTGAGCAATGGAAAGATGTCCGGAACTGGAAATCGGCAAGAATTCAGAAATGCCCTGAATCAGCCCCAGAAGAAACGATGACAGCAATGACATGGGCCTTATACACTCCTAATAAATTTAGTAGAAACAGTATAACACGGCAGGGAACAGAATTCCAGTCATATTTCCTGCGCGGGCGTGCGGATTCCGCCGATTTGAATCAGCAAACCCGCCGCGGAAGGCGGCGGGTTTGCTGGAAATTACTGTTTGGGATTCTGACGGGCTAAAGCGTCCGCCGCAGCGGCCTGTTCCGCTTCCTTTTTACTGCGGCCCTCTCCCGCACCGACGGCGGTTCCGTTGAGAAGCACCTCCGCCAAAAAAGTTTTGGCATGATCGGGGCCGCGCTCGCCCGCCATGCGGTAGGTCAGTTCCTGCCCGGCCTGCCGCTGAACAAGCTCCTGCAGCTCGGTTTTAAAATCGCGGCGGCGTTCCTCCACGACCTCCTCTTCCTCCGCATCCAGCAGAAACCGGTGGATCAGCGCAGAAGCTTCCTCCATTCCGCCGTCCAGATAAACCGCCGCGATGACGGCTTCCGTCGCGTCCGCCAGAATCGAAGTGCGGGTCCTGCCCCCGCCGGTTTCCTCGCCGCGTCCCAGCTTCAGGTAACGGCCCAGTTCCAGCTTCTGCGCCACCTCATGCAGACTCTGCTCGCAGACCAGTGCGGCACGAATCCGCGTCAGATCGCCCTCAGGCAAATCCGGGTGCTGTAAAAACAAAAACTCGGCCGTCACAAACCCCAGAACCGCATCGCCCAGAAATTCCAAGCGCTCGTTGCTGTTAAGGTGTCGCCCGCGGTGCTCGTTGGCATAGGAGCTGTGGTTCAGCGCCTCGCTGAGCAGTGCCGGATTGCGAAACCGATATTGCAGTTTCTGTTCCAGTTCTTCCATTGATTTTCTCATCCTCCCTAAAGAGAAACCCCGCCTTCGGCGGGGCTGTTCTGTCTTTTGGTATTACCGCATTCCTCAGCCGTTGAGCTTTCCGGCCACAAACTGTACCGCGTCTCCGACGGTTTTCAGGCCGGAAAGTTCCTTCTCCTGCGTTTCGCCGACATCGAATTCCTCCTCCATGGCCATCACCAGCTCCACCAAATCAACGGAATCAGCTCCGAGATCCTCCTCAAAAGACGTCTCTGTCGTAATTTCATCAGGTTCCATAGCAAATTCTTCGGCCACCAGAGCCTGCATTTTTTTGAAAATCTCTTCGTTCGACATTGCTTGTCACTCCTCACGGAAATTGTTGGTTCATTGCTGGGGTAATCATACGGCAGTGTTGTTTGTCTGTCAATAGAAAATTAATCTTTTTGCGCCGGGTCGGAAATTTTCATAATTTCAATATTCTGCTCCACATCCGTAATAAAACCGCTCTCGGCGAAGTCCCTCGCCTGGCGGATCGCGTTGTAAATTGCCCGGGCGTTGGATGCTCCGTGGGCCTTAATAACCGGCTTGCCGATTCCGAGGAACGGCGTGCCGCCCACCTCGTTGGGATCCAGCAGTTTTTTGAACTCCCCGAACTCCCTTTTCAGCATCAGCGCGGCCAGTTTCGTCTTTCCATTGGACAAAAACAATTCCTTCAGGCACTGATTCAGCATCTTCCCGGAGCCCTCCGCCGTTTTCAGCATGACGTTTCCGGCAAAGCCGTCCGCCACAACCACGTCCGCCTTGCCCATCATGGCGTCGGTGGATTCGATGTTGCCGATAAAGTGAATGCGTCCGATCTCTCCCGCTTTTTTCAGCGCGGCGTAAACCGTGCGGCGGAGCGTATCGCCCTTTTCCGCCTCCGCGCCGATGTTCAGCAGGCCCACGCGGGGATTCGCCACCTTCATCACGCGCTTGGAGTAATAACTGCCCAAGTACGCGAACTGAATCAAATATTCCGGCGTACACTCGGCATTGGCGCCGCAGTCGCACAAAATCATCCGTCCGCCGTAACAGGGCACCTGGGGCGCCATGGCCGCCCGGCGGATGCCGCGGATCCGCTTCACAATCAGCGTGGCGCCGGACAGCAGCGCCCCGGTGGATCCGGCGGAGACAAACGCGTCTCCCGCGCCGTCCTTCAACAGGTTCAGCCCCACGGTCAAAGAGGAATCCCCCTTTTCCCGGAAGGCAAACGCCGGATCATCGTCCATCTCCACCACCTGCGTGGCATTCCGGATCTCAATGCCGCCCGGCAGTTCTTTCTGCCCGCATTCCTCAAAAACCTTTAAAATCTCTCCGGTGCGCCCCACCAGGAGGACTTCCACTCCCAGCTCCCGGTTGGCCTGCAGTGCGCCGCGTACAATTTCTCCCGGCGCGTTGTCGCCGCCCATGGCGTCCACGATCATTCTCATTTTTCGCACACCTCCGGTCTGATTTGATGAATCACCGCCAGCGACCGCCGGGCAAGTTCGGCATTCTTGTTGCGCTTCCCCTTTACCCGGTGATCCAGCGGCGGAATAATTCCAAAATTCACATTCATCGGCTGAAAAACCGTGACGGACGGGTTGCTGATATACAGCGCCAGCGCGCCCACCGCCGTCTCCTGCGGAAAATTCACCGGCGGCCTGCCCTGCAGCCGCCGGGCGGTTTCCACGCCCACCAGAAATCCGGAGGCGGCAGACTCCACATAGCCCTCCACGCCGGTCATCTGGCCCGCGAAGGAAATCCGCGGATCGCTTTTCAGCTGATAATACCGGTTCAGCAGCCGGGGCGAATCCAGAAACGTATTGCGGTGCATCACGCCGTAGCGCAGAAAGTCCGCGTTATGCAGGGCGGGAATCATGGAAAATACCCGCCGCTGTTCCGGAAATTTCAGATGCGTCTGGAACCCCACCAGATTGTAAACGCTGCCGTCCCGATTGTCCCGGCGCAGCTGCACCACCGCATAGGGTTCCCTGCCCGTACGCGGGTCGCGCAGCCCCCGGGGTTTCAGCGGGCCGTAGCAGAGCGTGTCATGCCCGCGCCGCGCCATGACCTCCACCGGCATGCAGCCTTCAAAAACCCGGGAATCTTCAAAACCATGCACTTCCGCCTGATCGGCCTCGGCCAATTCTCTCCAGAAAGCGTCGTATTCTTCCTCGTTCAGGGGACAATTCACATAGTCCGCCGTTCCCCTGTCATAGCGGGAACCCAGCCATGCCGCCCTCATGTCCACGCTCTCGGCGCTGACCAGGGGCGCCGCTGCATCGTAGAAATGCAGCGCCGCGTCCGTCCCCAGCAGCGTCCGCAGCCGCTCCGCCAGCGCGTCGGAAGTCAGAGGGCCGGAAGCTACAATCACCTCCCCCTCCGGGGGAAGTTCGATCACTTCCCCCTCCCGCACCGCAATGCGGGGATGGGATCGGATTTTTTCCGTTACCAGCCGGGAAAAACCGTGGCGATCCACCGCCAGCGCGCCTCCGGCCTCCACGCGGGTAGCGTCGGCGCAGGCCAGAATCAGGGAATCCATCCGGCGCAGCTCCTCTTTCAAAAGCCCCGCTGCGTTTTCCAGCTGATCGGAGCGCAGGGAATTGGAACAGCACAACTCCGCAAAATTGTTGGTCACATGGGCTGGCGTCCGTTTCTCCGGCTTCATCTCGCACAAAGTCACGTCAATCCCCCGCTGGGCGAGCTGCCAGGCGGCTTCACTGCCTGCCAGTCCCGCGCCGATCACACTCACACGCATACCGTCTCCTTGTCCTCCGCGCCGTTCATTCCGGTTTTGCCTTTTTTGCGGTGGATTTTCCTGCCGTTGTCTTTTTTGCCGCCGCTTTCTTTGCGGCGGACTTCTTCGCCGCCGGTTTCTTCGCCGCGGATTTTTTTGCCGCCGGTTTCTTCGCCGCGGACTTCTTCGCCGCCGGGGAAGAAGTTTTTTCTGTGGTGGACTTTTTTACATCCGCCGGTGTCTCTTCCGCCTTTTCCGCATTCTCGGATTTCGCTCTGCGCTTGGGATAGCCGCGCTGATCCTCCGGCAGGAAGTTCGCACAGGCGGGGTTGATGCAGAACGGCTTTTTAAAGCCCTTACCCGCTTTTTTAAACATGGTCTGGCCGCAAACGGGGCAGTTGTCCTTTACCGGGACATCCCACGTCATAAAATCACACCGGGCGGACTCGTCTTTCTCCGTGCTGTGTTCGCAGCAATAGTATGTGTACTGCTTGCCGGTTTTTTTGCTGGTGCCGGTGCGCTTCATCAGGCGCCCGCCGCACTTGGGGCAGCGGCCCGGCATCTGCCGCACGCGGGGCAGTCGTCCTTCACCGGCACGTCCCAGGTCATGAAGTCGCATTTGGCGGCCTCGTCCTTTGCGCTGCGGCGCTCGCAGCAGTAGTAATTATACTGCTTGCCGGTCTTCTTGCTCACGCCGGTGCGCTTCATGATCCGCCCGCCGCACTTGGGGCAGCGGCCCGGCATCACCTCCACCAGCGGCATGGTGAAGCTGCACTCCGGATAGCCCGGACAGGCCAGAAACCGCCCGAACCGGCCGGACTTCACCACCAGGTTCCGCCCGCACTCCGGGCAGACCTCCTCGCTCACCTCGTCGGGAACCTTGATGCGGGTTCCCTCCAGAGCGGTCTCCGCATCCTTCAGGTTCTTTTCAAAGTCGCCGTAAAACTCCCGCAAAACGCCCTTCCAGGGGGTCTTCCCCTCCTCCACGGAGTCCAGCTTCCGCTCCATGTGGGCGGTGAACTGCAAATCCGCGATGTCGGAAAAGCGCTCCTTCATCAGCTCCGTCACCACCCGGCCCAGATTGGTGATTTTCAGGTATTTGCCCTCCTTCACCACATATTCCCGGTCGATGATGGTGGACACGGTGGGCGCAGAGGTGGAGGGGCGGCAG
>JBFLFX010000069.1:0-11138 GCA_041859815.1 Dysosmobacter sp.
GAACGCCTGTTGATACGCTGTATTTGCGCCGGTGTCGGGGCGCCCGCCGCCCGTTTTCGCACTTCCCCGCGGAACTGCCGCAGGCCCCGCCTCATAAAAGCCGGAGCCTGCCGTCCCACGCGCTGCGCGGGCGCTATTTTGTTGCAGGCGTCAATTTGCCGAACAGCGCATAGCGCGCATTCTTGAATTCATAGGAGCAGGTACACAGGGTAATGATTCGGTCGCCGGCGGCCACCGCCGTATGGGATTTGAAAGAGGACGCCTTTTTAAGGGAATCAATGTACCTTTGAAAGTCCCGCGCATCCTGAAAACTGAACCGGACGGACTCCCGGCTCCCATCGACAACGATTCCGGCAAACAGCACAATCTGAAAGTCACCGCCGGGGGTGTCAAGCTCCATGGCGGGAAAGCGGTCGTAATAGCTCTGCCTGCGATACTTTGTCAAGGAGGCAAACATCGATCCGTCTTTCATGTTATGGCCGTACAGGACCGTATTTTTATCTGAAAAGTCCCCGTGGTTCCGGCAGTCCATAAAGATGGCGCCAAGCTTATTGCGCCTGCCGGTAAACAGGTGCCGCAGATAGTAGCTGTTATTCTCGCCCAGCACCACGGGGTAATCGATTTTCGTGCCTTTGGCGGTCAGCCACGCCACCGCCTCCGGGTTGATTTTTTTCAGCGCAGGAAAGTTGACGCGTTCGCTCTGCGCCCGCGGCTTTTTTTCCGTCAGCCCCCCGCCTGCCCGGCCCGCGGCGGACTCCCGCGACTCCCGAATCCGGCGAACCTGCCGGTAGGCGGCGTTGCCCTCGGCATACTCCCGGCTGTCGGAAATCAGGACGAAAGCAGAGCACAAAACGCCCGCCGCGCACAGCGCCGTCAGAATCTGCAAAATCCGGCGCAATCTTGATTTTTTGGGTTTCATCCCGATCTCCTTCGATTGGAAGAGCCGGCAGGGGGTGTGAGGCTTCCCGCTGCCGGCTCTTCTCTGCGTTATTTGCGCGTTCTCTTTCCGGAGCGTCTCTTTCTGCGCAGGGCAAAGTCAACCGTGGAGAGCGCTGCAAGAGCCGCGGAGGAAAAGAGCAGTCCGAGCTTTGCAAGGTCTCCCGTCCGGCTGTCCCCTGTCTTCGGCATGACGCTGCCGCCGGCTCCGCTGCCGCCGCCGTTTCCGGCTCCGTTTCCGCCGCCGTCCACGGTTCCCGTGGGAATCCCCTCATCGCCGATGTCCGTAGTGGGATTGGCGGGCTTCCCCGGCTTGTTGGGAAGCGGGCTCCATCTGTTGGTAAACGCGGCGGTCCGGGTTCCGCCGTCCGGGATCGTGCCGGCGGAACCCGTGCTGGAAGCGGTGTACCCGACGCCCGTGTAGTCGGCCTCCGTCACGGTGTAGCCCGCGCCGGCGGGCAGGCCGGTAATCGTGATGTGCTGCCCGCTGGAAAGGGTTACCGTGCCGCCGCTGCGCAGGGTGCCGGAGGCGGATCCGGTATACGGATAAGCGTCCGGCGCGCCGGTCAGGGTCACGGTAAACTGAAACTTCCGGGTGAGGCTTGCGCCCCTGCCGGTCACGGTCTTGCGGATGGTCAGGCTGCCGGGATTGGAAATTTTCGTATTGGTGAACGCCGCCGTCCGGCTTTCGCCGGCGGCAATGGAGCCGGAGCTTCCGACGCTCTTTACGGCATACCCCTGCGCCGAGGCGGCATCCTCGCTCACCCGATAGCCCGCGCCGGCGGGCAGGCCGGTGATGGTGACGCTCTGGCCGTTGGCCAGGGAGACGGTGCCGCCGCTTTGAACCGTCCCGTCGGGGACGCCGTTCCCCGTGTAGGGATAGGCGCCGGGCGCGCCGGTGAACGTAACCGTAAACAGGAACGCCTTCGCGGTATCCGCGCCGGCTCCCGCCACCGTTTTGCTGATGGTCAGGTTCCCCGCGGCGGGCGCGTACACGTTTTTCGTGTTGGTAAAGGCCGCAATCTGGGTGTCGTCGGCAACGACCGTGCCGGCCGCAGCCGCGCCGGCCGCCGTGCTGTTCGCCCCCACGGTCTCTGCGGCGGTCACGGTGCTGACCGTGGAATACCCGTCGGCGGAGTAGTCCGTCTCGGTCACGGTGTAGGACGCGCCCTTGGGCAGTCCGATCACGGTGACGCTCTGGCCGCTGGCCAGGGAGACGGTGCCGCCGCTTTGAATCGTCCCGTTGGGGACGCCGTTCCCCGTATAAGAATAGGTATCAGGCGCGCCGGTCAGGGTCAGGGTAAACGTAAAGGCTTTTTTCTGATCGCCGGCGTTCCCGGCCACCGTCTTGCTGATGGTGAGATTGCCGGCCGTGCCGGAGCGATAGTTCCTGACCGCGAGGACGTTGGAGCCCGTCCCGGACTTCCCGTCAACGGAGGTGGTGACGGCGGAGCCGTTCATGGTAACCGATACGGCATGATCCGCCGGCACGGCGCTCACGTTCTCGGAGAGATAGCCGGCAGGGATTTTCGTCTCCCGGAGGAGGTACGATCCCACCGGAATGGCGCGCATCTTCAGCGTGCCGTTGGAATCCGTCGTCCCCCGGCGGATGACGGCGGCGCCGGAGAGCGCGTAGAGTGTGAACTCCGCGCCGGAGAGCGCCCCGCCGGCCTGATCCGTCTTGGTGATGGTCAGGGATCCGCCTCTTTGCAGCGTGGCCCAGCCGCTCTGCTCGACGATGGTATAGGATTTGCCGGTGTCAATCTCCCCGGCGTCGCTCCCGTACAGTTTCACCTGATTGGTGATGCTCCCGGAATTTCCGGTGATGTCGGTGACGTAAGTAAAGCGGTACGCCTTCGCCGGGTCCGGAATCCGGAAGGTCAGGGCGCGGCCGGCGCTGTCATAGCTCACGTTGGTTCCAACCACAGGCGCAACGGGGGCGCCGACCGTATAGCTTCCGTCTGTCTGGAGGGTCAGCTCGCTGATGGCAAGATTGGCGTTGCCGTCCTTGTCCGCAAGCGCCAGATTGCCGCCGGAGTCCGTGCGCAGGTCGATGCCCTCCGGCAGCGTATCGACAATCCGCGTGCCCTTTCCGTTCAGTTCATACGGCTTGTAGTCCACCGTCCAGGTCAGGTAAGCCTGGGAGGCGGCCTGGGAAGCGTCCAGGTTCTTGCTCAGGACGGTGCTGTCGATTTTGACGTTCTGCGTGGCGGTCACGCCCGGCGTCCAGTTTTCGGCCTTTAAATTCAGGCCGTTTGTCACCGTCGCCGACTGATTTTTGTCGAAGTACCCGGCGGCGGTTTCGGCGGTGGGCCTTGCCTTCACCAGAATCACGTAGGGGGCCTTTAAATCGACGAAGGTAAAGGTCGCGGTGTTCTGTGTGCCGCCGTTCGTTGTTCCGGTGAAGTCGGAGGTCACAAACCCGGTATCTGTCAGCGCGCCGCCCGTTGCCGTGACGGATTTGTCCTCTCCGACGCTGCCGGCATAAATCAGGAAGTCTTTGCTGCCGTCAATCTTGTCGAATACCCAGCCCGCCGGCAGGGTGTCCGTGACGGTGACGCCTCCCAGTTTCGTCCCCTGCGCGTCAGCGGGCAGATTGGTCAGGTCCATGCCGTCGGCGTTGACGCTCAGGCGGAAGATCACGGACTTATCGACGTAGTCGAAGCCCTCGGCCGCGTCCGTCGTCTTTTTGCCGTTTACCTCCTCCGCTTTTGTCGGATCCGCTCCCCGCTGAAGCAGCTCCTTGGCCAGCATGTGGCTGGGATAGGAGACGGGCGCCGTCGCCTCGTTCAGCTTTGCGTTGGCACTGAACAATGTTGCGGTATTGTACACGGTGTTCGTCCCGTTTCCGGCGTAGATCTCCGGATTCACCACCTGGGTCTGAAACGTAAATGCAGCCTTGTTGGGAGCGTTATCCGCAAATCCCGTGATTTCCAGCAGATCGGCCGCCGCCGTGCCGCCGTTTTGAATCGGCGTCTTTGCAATGGTCAGGGCGGAGCCGTCAGACTGGCTGGTCACGTGAAAACTGTTGTCAATATATTTCTGGTTGTACTGGGCCGTAACACCGTCCGGGATTCCCGCAGCGCCGGTCAGCGCCGCGCTGTTCTCTCCGTAGGCCAGCAGGTCATATACCGCCAGATTGGGAATCGTCTCGCTTCCCGTGTCCACCGTGACCGTCCATGTGACGATGCCGGTCTTGGAATCGAGAACGCCGGTCTTGCGGATGGCGTTGTAGCCGACGCCGACGTCAGCGGGGGTGCTGCCGATGCCGTTGACCGGGCCGCCGGTCCAGCCGATTTTGGCGGAGTTCTGATAGTGGGTAATTCCCGCCGCATAAGCGGCGTCCGGCACGCTTGTCACGATGGTGAGCAGAATTGGGGCGCTGATGGTTCCCAACTGGTAGTTCCCGTCGGCAGGCGCCGACGACCATTCCCTTGCCGGATTCATGTCAATCCAGTCCGATCCGCTCTCGATCTGCGCCTTTGCCGAGACAAGGGTCAGTCCCGCCGGCAGCAGGTCGGTGATGTAGGCGTCCGGCAGCGTCGCCCCCATCTGGTTGGCCGTGATGGTCCAGGTGACGGTGCGATCCGTGGGGCTATAAACGCCGAGCGATCCGCTGTAGTTTACCTTCCCCTCCTTTGTAATCCAGGTCGGCGTGAAGGAGACGCTGCCCGAGCCCTCCGCCAGTTCGGTGGTGCCGTCCAGCAGCCGCGCCGTGTTTGAAAGGGTCTGCTGAGTCCCGGCATAATACTTCGCATCGGGAATTGTCGTGGAGAACGTAATCTTCTGCGGACTGGTCGAGTCTGCCGGGAAGGCATAGCTCAGCACCGAGCCTGTCTGGGTCGGCGTCTGCTGGGTCAGTTCCCCGGAACTCGGGCCGACCTTGAACGTCCCGTCAACATAGTCTCCCACGTTCGTCAGGTCATCGGAGAACGTGCAGCCGTCCAAGTCCAGATTCGTACTTCCCTGCGCCGCGGTGACGGCAACGGTCCAGTTGATGCACTTGTTCGCCAAATCCGCCGTGCCCGTTTTTTGGACGGTGTAGGTTGTCGGAGCGGCCGGCGGCACGATGGTGTAGGTTTTATCCAGAATCGTGAAGAGGGTGTGGCCGCTTCCGTCCTGTCCGCCGTCGCTGTTGACCTGCAGGTCCGCATGAAATCCGGCGCGAATGCCGGATATGTCCGCCTCGCTCATGGCAGCCCCGTCAAAGATCACGTGGGCCGTCACGTTTTTGGTTTCGGAATCCGTCTGGAACGCCGTAACATGCCCAATCACGGTTTGGTCTGCGGCCGTCAGCGCAATGGGCAGCCCCCCGCTGGCGGCGGAGAGAGTAAATCCCTTTCCAAGCGGAATATCCGCGGTATCGCCCTGTTGGACGACGGGGCTGGTAACCGGATTTTCATCCGGGTAATCCCCCGCCACGGGCACCCCGAAGCTGACCGCAACGGACAGGTTGTCCGCGCTTGGCAGCGTGGTGCCTGTGATCGGTGTCCCGTTCTGGCTGACCTCCGCGCTGACATTTGTCAGCACGGAGGTCTTGTCCGCCGCCGGCCCCGCGGTGTCGGCGTATGCGATGCCGCATGGAAAAACCACGTCTAAGAGCATCACCAGCGCCATTGCCCAGCTCATCAGCAGCCGTCTCTTATTTTTTATCATAGCCTTTCTGCTCTCCTTATTAAAATTTGCCCTTATTGTATCGGATAAGAGAAAATCCTGCTTGACAATGTGGACAAGACTTTTCTCTCCGCTGGACAGGAAAAGAAAAAATTATCTTTTCTTTTTCTTCAGGAGGCAAGCGGCGCGGAAAAAAACCGTGTATAATCGGGTTCAGAACGTAAATCCGCCGTTTACAGCAGCTTTGTTGGAGGAACAGAATGAAGTTTGGAAGATTATTGGAAAAACTGATCGCTATCGCACAAATCCCCAAAACGGATTTTTCGATCGGCATGAATATGACCCCCAGCGGGCTGAGCAAAATTCTGACCGGGAAGAGGCTGCCCTCGCTCAAGGAAAAAAAGCTGTTCAGCAAGCAGGCGTCGCGTCTGTTCGCCGAGGCCGTTTACTCTCAGGGGTGCTATCTCAAACTGGCCGATCTGTTTCCGGTTATTTATAATTTCAACTCGGAATCCGAGCTGCAGATGTTTCTGGTGCATGCGATTGAATACGCATGGGATCAGGATTTCGACGCGGAAAGGGAGAAAAATACAGATTATCCCGACGCTGAAAAAAGCTTTCTGGGGCGGAAAAAGATCTTAAACATGTTCTGCGTGATTCTCTCCGACAGCGCCGTGAACAGCCGTGCCCCCGGCGAGTTTTACAGCACGCTGCCGCTGTTCAGCCACCTGTATTCCGACATATTCCGCCGGATTAAAGTCGTGGGAACCGCGCAGCGCGGCAGGCCCGCGTTCCATCACTTTTTCGATATGTCCGCCTGGGAAACCTCGTTTGACAACTGCAATACGGATATCTTCACAACGATTACGGAAGCGGAGCAGCATGTGGATTTAAATCTGTGGAGGATCTCCGGGGCGATCGGCTCCTCTTTTCTGCTCCTGCGGGGACAGTACCTGCTGATTTTCAGCATCCAGATGGACGGGACGCCTCTCATGACGCTGATCGCGCACAGGAGCTACCTGTCGGTGTTCTTTGATGCCCTGATGAAAAAGGGCGCGAAAAAAATCAGCTATAACCGGAACGAGGCCACGGAGTTTCTGCTGGCAAATCCCTCTTTTATCGCCGATTTAATCAATCGCCGCATCGATACGGCATATAATTTCACGTACATCGGCTATCTCGTCCAGGCGGAGGAGCTGGCGGGCGCGGCGGCCCCCGAAACCGTAAAGCGGGGCATTTTGAAGCTTTTTAACAGCATCCTTACGCGGGACACCACCTTTTTTGTGACGCTGGACGCAATGTCGGAATTTTATTCTTCCGGGAAAGTCATCGTGCCGCTGGTCTCCACCGTTGACATCGCCCGGGACGACCGCGTCCCGTATCTTCAGCGGTTCAATAAATTTGTCCGGGGGAACCGTCCGAATAAAGTGCGGATCCTCTACCGGGAGATGCCAAGAATGGCGGCGCTCTGTTTAAAGGGGCTGAGCCTGATCTATTTAAATACCCCAAAATACGGATCCGAGAAAATCCACTGCTTTGAGTCGGATTTCATCGGGAATATCTTTGCGGATGAAACCGCGTCCGGCTCCACAAAGATCCTGGAATTCAGCCCTGAATTATGGGACTCCTATATCAAGGGGCTGTCTAAAGACTCCGCCGATTAGGCCCCGCTTGAAAAATCGACGTGTTCGGACGATCTGACGAATTTTGCGCCGGGGACAGGGCAAATTGCCGCAGGCATAATCGTTTCATGGCAGGGAAATTCAGCGCAGCCCGATACAGAATTCGGCGATCAGATGCGCGCGGGGCTTTTTTAAACAGGGCCTGAGTTCCGCCTGAAAAGCCGGGCGCGCCCTCCCCGCCGGCCCGCGCCTGCCGGGGAGGGAAACCGGAAAGGGCGGCCGCTCCGGCAGCGCGGCCGCCCTTTCCATACGCGGCGCCCCCGGCTCATCGGAAAAAAACGGAAAACCCGATTGCATTGCCCGGAGAAACGGGGTATAATACACGCAAATGCTAATCATTCGCATGAAAAAATCCGCGAATGCGATGGGGGATGTCCGTGAAAACACAGGTAGACATTGTCACAGGCTTTTTGGGCGCCGGCAAGACCCGGTTTATCAACCGGGCCCTGCGCGCCGAGGCGGCGGATTCAAAGCATACCGTCCTGCTGCAGCTGGAATTCGGCCAAACCGAACTGCAAGTGAACGAAACCGTGCAAATTGTCCGGAACACGGAGGCTTTCAGGCCCGATCCGGCGTATCTGCGGCGGCTTCTTGTGAAATACTCCCCGGATCGATTCATCATCGAGAGCAACGGGATGCTGCCCACAGCCGATCTGCTGGAGGCGCTGGAGAGCGCGGAGCTGAGAAAAATCTGCAAAATCCGCAGAGTCTTTTTCATCGCGGACTGCCGCTCCTTCCCGCTTCAATACCGGAATTACAGCGCCCTTCTCAACGAGCTGATTTCTCAGTGCGACGTTGCCGTGAAAACAAATTCATCCGGAAGCGGCAAAGACGATTTGTCGTCGATTGACGCGGTATTGTCCTCCGTCAACCCCTATTTGAAGATTTACGACATCCGTTCAGAAAGGGCCTTTTGCGGCCTGCTTGAACGGGAGTTCTCCATCGCCGCCGAAACGGGGGGCTTTTTTTCGGGCAAAGCGCTGTTTTTCCTCCTGCTTGTTTTGGTGTACCTCGCCTTTGAAATATTCAGGGCGCTTCTCCCCTCCGGCATCCGCGTTCCCGGGCTGCAAACCCTGAACGCCGTCTTTCTGAGCATTCTGTTTGAAGCGTTTCCCTTCGTCCTGATCGGCGTTTTTGTCTCCTCCGTCATACAGGTGCTCCTTCCGGCCCGGCTGATAGAAAGAATCTTCCTGAAAAGGAAAGCCCTCGGCTTTTTCGCGGCGATGTTCGCGGGCATCGTCTTTCCCGTCTGCGACTGCGCGACGGTTCCGGTGGCGGCCCGGCTTATTAAAAAGGGCGTGCCCGTTCCCATAGCGATCACCTTCCTGCTCTCCGCGCCCCTTGTCAATCCGATTGTCATCTTGTCAACGCTTTACGCGTTTCCCGGGTATCCGTTCATCGCGGTGTGCAGAGCCGCCACGGGCTTACTGATCGCGCTGCTGGCGGGCGCCGCTTTCTCGCTTCTGCCGGAGAATAAGAGGAAGGTCACCGCCGCGATGGAAGTCGGCGCCTGTGACTGCGGCCTGCGCACAGGCGCCGGCCTTCGGAAAAGCGGCTTTTGGGGGAAGGCGGAGGCGGTTCTGGGGCATGCGTCCGGCGAGTTTTTCAACGTCGGAATTTATCTGATCATCGGGGCAATGATTTCCAGCATTCTGCAGGTGTATCTGCCGAAAAGCGTGATGACAGGTCTGGGCGGCAATCGAATCCTCTCCGTTTTATCCATGATGTTCGCCGCTTTCATCCTGTCGATTTGCTCCACGTCGGACGCTTTTATCGCCAGAACCTTCGCAAACGTGATTCCCATCGGCTCGGTGATGGGGTTTATGGTTCTGGGGCCGATGCTTGATTTGAAAAACCTGATGCTGCTTCTCGCCAATTTCAGGAAGGGATTTGTCCTCCGGTTCCTTTTGATTCTCTTGCCGATAGCTTTTGTCGTATTGATTACTTTTACGAGATTCCTGTTTGGGTGGTGGTCTTGATGAGGACTCCCTCGTTTTGCAAAATCAATTTAAGAGCGGCCATTCAAATCGCCGTTCTCGTCGGCTTTTCAGCGCTTTTCCTGTACATGCTCAAAACCGGCGAGATCACAAATTACCTTCATCCCAGAATGATCCCCTTCGTGCTGTTCGCCGCCGTCGCCTTTCTGTTGATGACGATCCCGCTGTTTAAAACCCTCAAAAAGCGCGAGCGCAGGGTTTCCGTCATGCCGGTTTTCATATTTGCGCTTCCGCTGGTTCTGGCGTGCGCCGTCCCCGGGAAGGCTGTAACCGGCTCGTCTCTGACCTTTTCCAACGCAAAGATTATGGGAATCCCCGCAAGCCGCCAGGCGCCGCTGAGCGGGGCCGGGCAGAATTTCAGGAAGGCGGCGGCTTCTCCGGCGCCGGGCTCGGCGAAAGCGGCTGTGAAGCTGGGGCCGAATCAAACCGCGGTAACGGCCACGTCGCCGTACGGCACGCAAATCACTTTAATCATCACGAACAATACCATCGTCATGGACGATCAGAACATCGTCTCCTGGGTGAACGAGCTGAACACGCATCCCGCGCGGTATGCCGGCAAGAAAATCGAATATACGGGATCTGTGTTTAAATCGGGCAGCGGCTTTAAAAGCGACGAATTTGTCCCCGGCCGCGACATGATGTGGTGCTGTGCGGCCGACATCCAGCTCATTGGGATTCTGTGCCGGTACGACCGGACATCGGAGCTGAAAGAGAACTGCTGGGTAAAGGTGACCGGAACGCTGGCCGTATCCACTTATCAGGGCGCCAAGGTGCCTTTGATCGTCCGTCCGAGCGTCATACCCGCTCCCAAGCCCGAGGCCGCGTACGTTTATCCGGCCTACTAGGCTCTGTTTAAAAAATCGACGTGTTTGGACGTATTTGGCTGATCTGCCGTATTTTGCGTCGGGCAAGGCGCATTTCCGCAGGCATCCTTGGTTGACGGCAGGGAAATTCAACGAGGCCCGACACAAAATTCGGCGATCAGACGATCAGATGAGCGCGGCGATTTTGCAGACAGGGCCCGGGTCCTGTCTGTAACCCGGCGGATAAACCCGCGCCCATGCCGGGCGGCGGGGCGGGTGCGCGGCGGCGGTTTAAAAAAAGCTCCGCCGGGGGGAAACCGGCCGAAGCCGGGGCGGCCGGCCGGATCCCTGCCGTGGCCGGCAGCTTCGGAATCCCCCTGCGGGTTCCTCTCTTCCGGCGGAAACCGCGGAGCTTTCGGCCTTGCGGGACTCCGCCGGAACCGTTTGTTTTGCGGGACAGCCCGATTCTCGCCGGGAAGAACTGTGACAGGGATCAACCGTTCGCCGATTGAAAAGCGCGGCGGGCGTCATTTGCAGCCGTGTGGCCGCGCGGCGCCCGGGGGAACTTGACAGGCCCGCTATCGCCGGCGGCGGGCCGAAAATTGATTCCCGCGCCTCGGGGGTCATCTTTTAAAGCCGCAGAGCCGTTCGCGCCGGATCGGCGGGGAAAGATGCAGGCGCGGTTCCGCGGGAAAGCCCTTTTGAACAGCCGCCCGACATCTGCTCGGCCCCCCCGCATCCCCTTTCGGGGCCCGGCAGCCGCGGCCGCCGCGCAAGAGAGCCTCCCTCTCGCGGCGCGCCTTTACGCATCGGCGGGATCGGCTGCGCCGCCCCCGCGGCTTCGGAAAGAACGTCCGCGCCGTTTTTTTATGGAAAAGTGAATTGGGAGAATGCCGGCGCCGTATCCAAAGCACGCTTTACTTTCATTGACGGGAATCTCTCACATCGTAAGGACCTCATCGAACAATTTTAAATACTCCGGCTGTTCGTTGTGGGTAATCAGAATCACCGTCCGATCCCGCATCCGCATCAATTTTTTGCAGACCGCAGTCTCCGTCTTGGAATCCAGCGCGGAAAACGGCTCGTCCAGCAGGAGAATTTTC
>JBFLFX010000070.1:0-10923 GCA_041859815.1 Dysosmobacter sp.
TCGCCGATGGGGGGAACGGTGTCCAGCAGCGCCAGCTCCGTGATGCAGCTGTCGTTGATCCGCTCGATGGCGGGGCCGGACAGCACGCCGTGAGAAGCGCAGGCGTGAACGGACTTGGCATGTCCGATGTCCATCAGCGCCTTGGCGGCGTTGCACAGGGAACCGCCGGTATCCACCATGTCGTCGAACAGGATGCAGTCCATCCCCTCCACGTCGCCGATGACGTTCATGACCTCGCAGGAGTTGGCCTTCTGACGGCGCTTATCCACGATGGCCAGATTCATGTGCAGCTTCTGCGCGAAAGCACGGGCACGGGACACGGAGCCCACGTCGGGGGAGACCACCATCATGTTCTCGCACTGATTGCCGAACTTCTTGGCGTAATAATCCACAAAAATGGGGTTGCCGGCCAGATTGTCCACCGGGATGTCAAAAAATCCCTGAATCTGGGAGGCGTGCAGATCCATGGTCAGCACGCGGTCGGCGCCGGCGGCGGTGAGCATATTGGCCACAAGCTTGGCGGTGATGGGATCCCGGGCCTTGGCCTTGCGATCCTGGCGGGCATAACCGTAATACGGCATGACGGCGGTGATGCGGCCTGCGGAGGCACGCTTGAGCGCGTCGATCATAATCAGCAGCTCCATCAGATTGTTGTTCACGGGGTTGCAGGTGGACTGAATGACGAACACGTCGGAGCCGCGGACGGTCTCATACAGAGAGACGAAAATCTCGCCGTCAGAGAAGGTGCCGACCTCCGCCTCACCGAGCTTTGTGCCCATCAGTTTGCAGATGGATTCTGCCAGTTTGGTATTGGAATTGCCGCTGAAGATTTTGATGTCCTTACCGTGAGAAATCATATGTGGGTACCCTCTTTCTTGTGTGTTATTTTGGATACGGCAGGGTTGGTTTGCGGATTGATTTTTTTATTCTTTGCCGTGCAGCTTCCGCCGTCTCGCGGCCCAGCCGTCTTTCACGGTTTCCCGCTCCCGGGCGATGGCCAGCGCGTCAGCGGGCACATCCTTCGTAATGGTACTGCCGGCGGCGGTATAGCACCCGTCGCCCAGCCTGACCGGCGCTACCAGATTGGTGTTGCAGCCGATAAACACATGATCGCCGATGGTACAGCGGTATTTTTGAAAGCCGTCGTAGTTGGTGGTAACGGTTCCGCAGCCGAAATTCACGTTTTCGCCCACATCACTGTCCCCCACGTAGGTCAGATGAGAGATTTTCGTTCCGTTGCCGACGGTGGAATTTTTAATTTCCACAAAATCCCCCGCCTTGATGTCGTTTCCGATATGGGAATTGGGCCGTACATAGGCGTACGGGCCCACGTTTGTCCGATCCCCCACCGTGCTCTCATTCAGCTGGGAGGCGTTGACCGTAGTGCTGCTGCCGACGACACAGTCCCGAATCATGGCGTACGGGCCGATTTCGCAGTCTGTTCCAATCCGGGTATTCCCCCGCAGGATGGTTCCCGGCAGCAGTACCGTCCCCGCGCCGATGGTCACTCTGGGGTCAATATAAACCGCCGTGGGATCCAGTACCGTCACACCGTTTTTCATGTGTCCGCGTACGATTTCATCCCGGCAGGCAAGCTGCAGCTCTTGCATCTGCATAAAATTGTGAACGGCGGTAAAGCCGGGCAGCGGCCTTGCGCCCTGGACGCCCTCTTCGGAATTGTTTTTCCAGCTCTTCAGCAACGCCTCCGCATCGGCGGTATAAACCGGGTTGCCGCCTTCCGCCGAAAGCGGAATCACCGCGCCGGGAACCACCGTCACAGGCCCGCTCTCTTTTAGAAAAGCCAGCAGTTCACTGCGGCTGGTAGATACGGTCACATCATCCGCCTGGGGAAAACACGCCCGCGCGCTGTCGGCATTTTTCGAGCCGCAGACAACAAAAAACCGCCTCACACCATCGGCCTTCAGTTTTTTACCTACCCATGCAAGCACCGGGCAGAAAAGAACGGCTTCCAGCATCAGCGGCTTCGCGTTTTCGTCGGAGGAGATGTTCTCGTCCAGCAGGATTACGGCACGCATCTGATCCATTGGTATCCCCTCCTTTACATAGTTCTGTTTTCATTATAACAAGACTCTGAAAAAAATCCAGTGCGCGCAGGGAAATGATTCAGAGAATTTTTTACGTTCTTTTTGGCAGATTGACCGTAATTTTCGTCTCTTTGACTACATTCCGGTAGAGAACTGAAATTTTTCGGCCAAATTCCGGGCATTCTGCAGAATTACCGCCCTATTTGCAGGGATTCCTCCCGAAACTGCGTCATTCTTAACATTTTACAGTTGAATTTACCCCTCCAATGAATTACAATGAGGTTCGTTCTTTAAAGTTTGAGGGGAACTGATTTTTATGTTGAACGTGGTGCTGGTAACACCGGAAATTCCACAGAACTGCGGAAATATTGCACGCACCTGCGCCGCGACGGGAAGCCGGCTCCATTTAATTCGCCCGCTGGGATTTGACATCTCCGAAAGGGCCGTGCGCCGGGCGGGGCTGGATTACTGGCATCTGGTGGAAATATTCGATTACGCAAATTTGGACGCCTTTTTTGAAAAGCGTCCGGAGGCGCTGGAGGATCTCTGGCTCACTACCGCCAAGGCGCCGCGCTCCTGTTTTTCCGCGTCCTTTACACCGGACAGCTGGCTGTTTTTCGGCAGGGAATCCACCGGCCTTTCGGAATCGTTCCGGCAGGCGCACCGCGACCGCTGCATTCGCCTTCCCATGGTATCCGAAGCCAGAAGCCTGAACCTCTCCAACGCGGTGGCCGTCTGCGTTTACGAAGCCCTTCGCCAGAACGGCTTTCCCGGCCTGCGGGAGATCGGGCGGATGGCGCGGGACTTTTCCGGATCCGGTTCCTGAGCCGGTTCCTTTTGATTGATCAAAGTCTGATTCATGAAACAGGAGGCTTTTATGAACTACAACAAGAAAACAGTCCTGGACATCGACGTCCGAAACAAAAAAATTCTTCTTCGCTGCGACTTCAATGTGCCGCAGGACAAGGAAACCGGCGCGATTACCAGTGACAAGCGGATTGTGGCCGCTCTGCCCACCATTCAGTACCTGCTGAAAAACGACGCGTCCGTCATCGCCTGCTCCCATCTGGGCAAGCCGGGAGGCAAGTGGGACAGGAAACTGTCTCTGGCTCCCGTGGCCAAGCGCCTGAGCGAGCTGCTGAATCAGGACGTCATCTTTGCCAAAGACGTGGTGGGCGAGGACGCCTTTGCCAAGGCGAAGAGCCTGAAGCCGGGTCAGATTATGCTGCTGGAAAACACCCGCTTTGAGCCCGGCGAAACGAAAAACGATCCCGCGCTTTCCAGAAAGCTTGCTTCCATGGCGGACCTCTTTGTCTCCGATGCATTCGGTTCCGTTCACCGCGCCCACGCCTCCACCGTCGGCGTCGCCGATTATCTCCCCGCCGTCTCCGGTCTGTTGGTGGCCCGGGAGCTGCAGGCAATGGGCCGCGCGCTGGACAACCCGAAGCACCCCTTTGTCGCCGTGCTGGGCGGCGCCAAGGTCTCCGATAAAATCGGCGTCATCAGCAACCTACTGGAAAAGGCCGATACCATTATTATCGGCGGCGGCATGGCCTACACTTTCATTCGCGCGCAGGGCGGCAAAATCGGCAAGAGCCTGTGTGAGGAGGACAAGCTGGACTTCGCCAATGAGATGATCGAAAAGGCCAAGGCGAAAAACGTCCGCTTCCTGCTTCCCGTGGACACTCTGGCGGCGGCGGAGTTTTCCGCCAGCGCCAACCCCGTCACCGTTCCCGCCGGCAATATTGACGAGAACCTGATGGGCATGGATATCGGCCCTAAAACCATCGAAACCTTCTGCTCCGCCGTCCGTGGCGCCGGCACCGTGGTCTGGAACGGTCCCATGGGCGTGTTTGAATTCCCCGCCTTCGCAGGTGGAACCCGGGCCATGGCGAAAGCCCTGGCGGAATCCGGCGCGGTCACCATCGTGGGCGGCGGCGACAGTGCGGCAGCCGTGGAACAGCTTGGTTTCGCGGACAAAATGACCCACATCTCCACCGGCGGCGGTGCTTCTCTGGAATTTCTGGAGGGCAGGGAGCTTCCCGGCGTCGCCTGCCTGCTGGATAAATGATCGTTTTTCATGAAAAGCCCGCATATTTGTAAACCGGGATGATAGATAATAGAAGGAGAAGGACAACATGAACTGCAGATATCGTAAAACCGTAATCGCCGGCAACTGGAAGATGAACATGACTGCGTCGGAAACGAAAAAATTTGCGGAGGAACTGAAGAAGATTATGCCCCGCGCCAAGTGGTGCGAAACACTGATCTGCGTTCCCTCCTGCAATATTTCGGCGGCGGCCCGCGCCTTCAAGGATCTGCGGATCGCCGTCGGCGCCCAGAACGTGCATCCGGAAGAGAGCGGCGCATATACGGGTGAAGTTTCCGCCAGCATGCTTCGTGATCTGGGCGTAAAGTACGTCATCTGCGGTCACTCCGAGCGCCGCCGGGACTTTGGGGAAACCGATCAGATCGTCAACCGAAAAGTTCTGGCCGTTTTGGGTGCCGGAATGAATCCCATCGTCTGTGTGGGCGAATCTCTGGCGCAGCGGGAGGCCGGCCTGACCGAGGACTGGGTGGCGCTGCAGGTCAAAGGCGCGCTGCACGGCGTTCCCGCCGAGAAAGTCCGTCACTGCATCATCGCCTATGAACCCATTTGGGCCATCGGCACCGGCAAAACCGCCACCGCCCAGCAGGCGGGAGAGGTCTGCGGCCACATCCGCGCCACTGTCCGGGGACTTTACGGCGCCCGGGTGGCGCGCAGTGTCTCCATTCAGTACGGCGGATCCATGAATGCCAGAAACGCCGCCGAGCTTTTGGCGCAGCCCGACATCGACGGGGGGCTGATCGGCGGCGCCTCCCTGAAGCCGGAGCAGTTTGTGGAAATTGTCAACGCGGCAAATCAGGACTGAGTTCCTGTTGAAATGAGGATTTTGCAAAATGAATAAAACACCTACAACCCTGATTATCATGGACGGCTTCGGCCTGCGCAATGAAACGTACGGCAATGCCGTTGCCGCCGCCCAGACGCCGAATCTGGACCGTCTGCTCTCCGAATACGCCCATACCGAGCTGAAAGCCTCCGGACTGGATGTGGGGCTTCCCGCCGGGCAGATGGGCAACAGCGAAGTCGGCCACACCAATATCGGCGGCGGCCGGGTGGTATTTCAGGATCTGCCCCGCATCACCAAATCCATTGAGGACGGCAGTTTCTTTGAAAATCCCGCCTATCTGCACGCCATGCGGGCCTGCCGGGAAAAGGACACCTCCCTGCACCTGCTGGGCCTTTTGAGCAACGGCGGCGTCCACTCCCACAACACGCACCTGTGGGCTCTGCTGAAAATGGCAAAGCAGCAGGGGTTGAAAAAGGTTTATATTCATGCGTTTCTGGACGGCCGCGACGTATCTCCCACCTCCGGCGCGGACTTTGTCGCCGAGGCGGTCGCCAAGTGTGAGGAAATCGGCGTGGGCAAGATTGCCACCGTCAGCGGGCGTTATTACGCCATGGATCGCGACAAGCGCTGGGATCGCGTGGAGCAGGCGTACGACGCCATGGTCTACGGCGAAGGCGCTTCCAGCAAGTCCGACCCCGTGGAGGCAGTGAAGCTCTCTTATGAAAACGGCATCACCGACGAATTTGTGGAGCCGGTGGTCTGCAACCGGGACGGCTGCATTTCCGACAACGACAGCGTGATTTTCTTCAATTTCCGGCCCGATCGCGCCCGGGAAATCACCCGTGCGCTGGTGGATCCGGAGTTCAAGGGCTTCACCCACCAGTATTTCCCCCTGACCTACATCTGCACCACGGAATACGACGCTTCCATGCCCAACGTGGAAGTCGCCTTTCCCCGGATAACCGTGCGGAACGGACTGGGCGAGTACCTGAGCCGGATGGGCCTGACCCAGCTGCGGATTGCCGAGACGGAAAAGTATGCCCACGTAACCTTCTTTTTTAACGGCGGCAGCGAGACGGTATTCCCCGGCGAGGATCGGGTTCTGGTAGCTTCCCCGAAAGTTGCAACCTATGACTTGCAGCCGGAGATGAGCGCGCCGGAGGTCTGCGATAAATGCGTGGAGCGGATTGAATCCGGCGCTTACGACGTGATCATCCTGAATTTTGCCAACTGCGACATGGTGGGGCACACCGGTGTGTTCGACGCCGCCGTCAAGGCGGTGGAAACTGTGGACGGGTGCGTCGGCCGCGTGGTGGAAGCCACCATGAAAATGGGCGGCATCGCCATGGTGACGGCGGATCACGGCAACGCCGAGGTGATGATGGAGCCGGACGGCAGTCCCATGACCGCGCACACTACCAATCCTGTCCCCTTCATTCTCTGCGGCGCTGGCTCCGAGCTGCGGAGCGGCGGACGGCTGGCGGACATCGCGCCCACGATTCTGGACGTATTGGGACTGGAACAGCCCCAGGAAATGACCGGGAAAACCCTGATTGTCAAGTAGCAGATTTCTTTAGCGGCGCTTCCGTCCGGATTGTCCCGGGGAGCGCCGCTTTTTCCCGCTTGAAAGCCGGGAGGGCAGCGCCCCATGTCTCCCCGGCGGAACCCCCCGTCCCCATGCGGGCAAAAGCCGGGGGGGGCGGAGCCCCGTCCCCGGCAATTCCGGCAAAATGAACCGGCAGCGGAGGTTTTTCCCCGCGGTATAAATCCTTCTTTTTCCGTCCATACTGATGGAAAAGGAGGAATTTTATGAAGCATAAACCAACAAATATCCTTGGCGGAGCGGGCTTTTACGTAGTCTTGGCCGCGTGTTTGATTGCGGTGGGCGTCGCCTCCTGGTTCTGGCTGTTCCGGGACAGGCCGGCCGCTTCCGCGGCAAAGCCGGACTCCTCCGCGCAGACCGCCGCGCCCGCAAAATCTGCGCAGGCAAACGCCTCCGCCTCCATTGCCGCAGACAACCAGGATGCTGCCGTAACGCCTCAGAAACCGAAAATTCCCGGCGTCCCCGCGCAGAGCGTCTCTCAGCAGATCACTCCTGCAAAGCCCGCCGTCTCGGCTTCTTCCCCGTCACTGGTGGTAGCTCCGGTAAAAGGTTCTGTTCTTGCTGCGTTTTCCATGGATCATCTCACCTATGACAAAACGCTGAACGACTGGCGTACCCATGACGGCATGGACATCTCCGCCGCCGCCGGGACAAAAGTGCAGGCCGCCTGCGCCGGAACGGTAAAATCCGTGGAAAACGATCCGCTGCTGGGCACCACGGTAACACTGGAACACACCGGCGGCTATCAGACGATCTACGCCAATCTGGAGGCCCGTCCCACCGTCAAGGAGGGGGATTCCGTCAGCGCCGGGCAGATTCTGGGCGCCGTCGGTTCCACATCCATTGCGGAAAGCTCCGAAGGGCCGCACCTGCATTTCTCTGTGCGAAAGAACGGAACACCCGTCAACCCCGAAACTTTTTTAAATCAATAATGCGCGTCCGGCGGCGGGCGGGGGCTTGGAATTCCATTTCCGGCTTTCCGCCCGCCGTCGGATGCATTTTCCGATTGCGCCCGGATGCATTCAATGCTATACTGAAAATAAATCTTGTGATCAGGGGGATTGTTTTCCATGCAAAAAGGCGCACTGATTCTGGAGGGCGGCTCCCTTCGCGCCATGTTTACATCCGGTGTTCTGGACATTCTGACCGAGGGCGGCGTCCTGTTTGAATACGTCAACGGCGTATCCGCGGGCGCGCTCTGCGGATACGATTATATTTCGCTTCAGGCCGGCCGCTCCCGGGACATCAACGAGACGTTCTGCGACGACAAGCGGTTTCTGGGATTGAAAAATCTCTTCCGCAGCGGCGGCGTGTTCAACTTTGACTTTCTCTTCGGCGAGGTCTGCGACGCGCTGAACCCGCTGGACCGAAAAACCTTCAACGCCTCCCGGCAAAAGTTCGAGGTAGTGGCCACGGACTGCCTGACGGGGCTGCCCGCTTATTTTGAAAAGTCCGATTATACGCCCGAAGAATTTCTCACCGCCTGCCGGGCATCCTCCAGCATGCCGGGGCTTTCCGATATCGTGCGGCTGCGGGATGTGCCGTATCTGGACGGGGGATGTTCCTGCAGTGTGGCGTACCGCCGCGCCATGGATCTGGGCTACGACCGCATCGTCGTGGTGCTGACCCGACCGTACGGCTACCGGAACAAGCCAGAAAACAGCTCCGCCGTAAACCGCGCCTTCCATCAGCTGTACGGGCGCTATCCGGCATTTCTGGACGCGCTGCGTGAAATGCCCCGCTCCCATAACCGCGCTTATGAAGAAATTGAACAGCTGGAGCGGCAGGGCCGTATTTTCGTTCTCCGCCCCGACCGGCCGGTGGTGGTGAAGCGTCTGGAGCGGGACGTCTCCAAACTGGAAGAGCTCTATCAGGACGGCCGCCGGATGATGCTGGATCGGCTGGACGACATGATGCTCTATCTCCACAGTGAAACCAAAAGGTCCTGACGCAAGAGGCGTCAGGACCTTTTGGTTTCTGTCTTTCACTCGGTACGGGGCAGGCCAGCGCGGCCCCGCCGCATCTCCGCCGGCATTCCGTTCCGCACGGGAAGTGTGGCACGCTCACGCCGGATCGTCCAGCGGACGCACACGCTGCCGGTAAATCCGCCGCAGGAACAAAGCGGACAGTACCATCGACGCGATTTCCGCAATGGGAAACGCCCACCAGACCAGCTCCAAACGTCCCGTCAGGCTCAGCAGCCACGCCGCGGGCAGCAGCACCGCCAGCTGGCGGGTGATGGATACCACCATGCTCATCACGCCGTTTCCCAGCGCCTGAAACGCGGAGGAGCAGACGATACCGAACGCCGCGGGCAGGAAACAGACGCTGATAATCCGCAGCGCCGGGATTCCAATTGCCTCCATCGTCTTGGATGCATCAAACATCCGCAGCAGAAATTCGGGAAAAAGCTGGAAAACCAGCAGGCCGGCCGCCATAATATACAGCGCGTATTTCAAACCGGTACGGAAGGTTTTTTCAATCCGTTTCCGCTTTCGGGCTCCGTAATTGAACGCGATGACGGGCACAAGGCCGTTATTCAGGCCGAACACCGGCATAAATACAAAACTCTGCAGTTTAAAATAAACGCCGAACACGGCGGTGGCAGTGGTGGTAAACGCAATCAGAATCCGGTTCAGCCCGTACGTCATCAGAGAGGAAATGGACTGCATAATGATGGACGGCACGCCAACCGCGTAGATGCCGCGGATCACCTCGCCGTCCGGACGGAAATGCCGCAGGGAAAGCGGCACCTCCGGATTGCGTTTGAGACAGAACCACAGCGCCAGCAGCATCGAGCAGATCTGGCCGATCACCGTGGCGACAGCCGCGCCGGCCACGCCCAGCTTCGGCGCGCCCAGCAGCCCGAAAATTAAAATTGGATCAAAGATAATATTGATAATCGCGCCGAGGGACTGGGTGATCATCGTATAAAACGTCCGCCCGGTGGACTGGAGAATCCGTTCAAAGGTAATCTCCAGAAAAATGCCCGGCGAAACGCAGCAGATGATTATCAAATACTGATTGCCATAGTCCAGAATCTCTTTCACAGAGGTTTGGGAGCGGTAAAACAGCGGCACCAGCGTCGCGCCGGCCAAAATAAACGCCGCGCAGCTGAGAACCGCCAGAAAAATACCGTTCTCAGCGGTCTCTCTGGCGCGGGTAAAGTTTTTTTCGCCCAGGGAGCGGGAGAGCAGGGCGTTGATCCCCACGCCGGTGCCCGCCGCTACGGCGATCATCAGGTTCTGCACCGGAAATGCCAGAGACACGGCCGTCAGCGCATTCTCGGAAATCCGGGAGACAAACACGCTGTCCACCACATTATAAAGCGCCTGCACCAGCATGGAAATCATCATCGGCAGAGACATATTCAAAATCAGCCGGTTGACAGGCATGACGCCCATTTTGTTTTCCTGCGGCGCGTTCCCCGCGCGGGAAGTTTCATTCATTGGACTGCATTTCCTCCTCCCATTCAGCCTCTGGCTGAAAATGGAAAGGGACGCGGCAACGCTGCCGCGTCCCTTTGATTGTCCGCTATTTCTTCAGTTCGCCGGTAGCCTGCGCCGTCAGGTAAGCGTTGATAAAGCCGTCGATGTCGCCGTCCATCACAGCGTCGATGTTGCCCATTTCATAACCGGTGCGTGTGTCCTTGACCAGCGTATAGGGCATAAAGACGTAGGAGCGAATCTGGCTGCCCCATTCAATCTTCATCTGCACGCCTTTGATGTCGGAAATCTTATCGGCATGCTGCTGGGCTTTCAGCTCCATCAGCTTGGCGCGCAGCATTTTCATCGCGTTGTCGCGGTTCTGGAACTGGCTGCGCTCCGTCTGGCAGAATACCACAATTCCGGTGGGGATGTGCTTAATCCGCACGGCGGAGGACGTTTTATTGATGTGCTGGCCGCCTGCGCCGGAAGATCGGCATGCCTGCAATTCCAGCTCCTCCGGCCGGATATCCACTTCCATATCATCCGGCATCTCAGGCATGACCTCCACCGCCGCGAAGGAAGTCTGCCGGCGGGCGTTGGCGTCATAAGGGGAAACCCGCACCAGACGGTGCACGCCGTTCTCACTTCTCAAAAAACCATAGGCATTCTCACCTTCAATGGCAATCGACGCGGATTTAATGCCGGCCTCCTCGCTGTCCTCATAGTTCAGGATCGTGTATTTGAACGCATGGCGTTCCGCCCAGCGCGTATACATCCGGTAGAGCATGGAAGCCCAGTCCTGCGCCTCCGTACCGCCCGCGCCGGGATGGATGGTCAAAATGGCATTGTTGCCGTCGTATTCTCCCGTGAGCAGGGTAGACAGCCTGGTCTCCTCGATTTTCGTTTCCAGCTCTGCAAAGCCGCTCTTCAGCTCCGGAAGCAGGGAGTTGTCC
>JBFLFX010000071.1:0-10584 GCA_041859815.1 Dysosmobacter sp.
ATATGAAAAACCGGGCGGCAGACGAAGATTCGTCTGCCGCCGCAAATGATTGCGTGTCTATGCGGATTCCGCCGGAGTACCGCCGGTGGAGAGCTGGTAGTAGCGGCCCCCCTGTGCCAGCAGCTCCTCGTGGGTGCCGCGCTCGATGATGCGGCCCTGTTCCAACACCATGATGCAGTCCGCATTGCGGACGGTGGAAAGCCGGTGGGCGATAACGAAGGTGGTGCGCCCGTACATCAGGCCGTCCATCCCCCGCTGCACCAGCGTTTCCGTCCGGGTGTCGATGGAGGAGGTTGCCTCGTCCAGAATCAGTACCGGCGGATCGGCCACCGCTGCCCGGGCAATGGCAATCAGCTGCCGCTGCCCCTGGGAGAGGCTGGCACCGTCGCCGGTGAGCAGGGTATTGTAGCCCTCCGGCAGACGGGTGATAAAGCCGTCCGCATTGGCCAGCTGCGCCGCCGCCACGCACTCCTCGTCCGTGGCGTCCAGACGGCCGTAGCGGATGTTGTCCATCACCGTCCCGGTGAAGAGGTGGGTGTCCTGCAAGACAATGCCCAGAGACGCGCGGAGATCCGGCTTGCGGATCTCCCGGATGTCGATGCCGTCATAGTGGATCTGGCCGTCCTGAATATCGTAAAAGCGGTTAATCAGATTTGTGATGGTGGTTTTGCCCGCGCCGGTGGAGCCGACAAAGGCGATCTTCTGTCCCGGGCGGCCAAAGAGATTGATGTCGTGCAGTACGGGTTTTTCCGGCGTGTAGCCGAAGTTGACCCCGTCGAATACGATGTCGCCCCGGACTTCGGTCAGGGAAACGGCGCCGTCCGCCGCCGTGCGTTTCCACGCCCAGACGTTGGTGCGCTCCGCGCTCTCCCGGAGAACGCCGTCGCGGCCGCGGGCGGCGTTTACCAGCGTGATTGTGCCGCTGTCATCCTCCGGCTCCTCGTCCAGCAGAGCGAAGATGCGCTCCGCGCCCGCCAGCGCCATGACGATGTTGTTCAGCTGCATGGAGATCTGGTTGATGGGCATGGTAAAACTCTTGTTCAGTGCCAGAAAGGACACCAGTGTCCCAACCGTGACGCCGCCCACGCCGCCCGCCGCCATCAGCGCGCCCAGCACGGCGCACAGGGCGTAGCTGAAATTACCCAGCTGCGCGTTGACGGGCATCATGATGTTTGCGTATTTGTTGGCGGTGTCGGCGCTCTGGCGCAGCCGATCGTTCAGGCGGCGGAATTCCGCCAGAGACTTCGCCTCGTGGGTAAAGACCTTGACGACCTTCTGGCCGTCCATCATCTCCTCAATATAGCCGTTTACCGCGCCCAGATCCTCCTGCTGTTTCACAAAGTATTTGCCGGACAGCCCGGACAGCTTTTTCGAGGTAAACACGATCACGCCCACCATCCCCAGCGTCAGCGCCGTCAGCGGAAGGCTGAGGATGCACATGCTGATGAATACCGCCGCCACCGACACGGCGCTGCCGGCCAGCTGGGGAAGCGCCTGGGAGATCATCTGGCGCAGGGTATCCACGTCGTTGGTATAGACGGACATGATGTCGCCGTGGGAATGGGTGTCGAAATAGCGGATGGGCAGGCTCTCCATGTGGGAAAACAGCCGGATGCGCAGGGAGCGCAGCGTGCCCTGGGACACATTGACCATAATGCGGTTATAGCCCCAGGTGCAGAATACCCCGATGGCGTAAATCACCGCGATTTTCATCAGCGCACCCAGCAGAGGCGCGTAATCCGGCACCTTCTGCGTCAGCAGCGGCGTGATATAGCCGTCGATCAGCTTCTTCAGAAACAGGCTGGCCTGCACGCTGGCAAACGCGCTGAGAAAAATGCCGATAAGCACCAGAATACAGTGGGGCGTGTAGTTTTTCAGAATCTCGCCCATCAGCCGCTTCGTGATTTTTTTCGGATCTTTCAGTTTGGGCCGGGGGCCGCGGTTTCTTCCGCCGCCGGGGCCGCGCACCACGCGCACGCGTTCTCCCGCCATTATGCCTCGCCTCCCTGCCTGTCAAAATCACCGTTGCCCTGTGTCTGGCTGCGGTAGACTTCCCGATAGATTTCATTGTCTGCCAGAAGCTCTTCGTGCGTACCGACGCCGTTGATGCGGCCGTCATCCAGCACCACGATACGGTCGGCGCCCTGCACGGAAGAAATCCGCTGGGTAATGATCAGCTTCGTAGTGCCGGGAATCTCCTCCCGGAACGCCCGGCGGATTTTTGCGTCCGTGGCGGTGTCCACGGCGGAGGTGGAGTCGTCCAGAATCAGGATTTTCGGCCTTTTCAGCAGCGCCCGGGCAATGCAGAGCCGCTGCTTCTGCCCGCCGGAGATATTGCTGCCGCCCTGCTCGATGTAAGTATCGTAGCCGGCAGGGAGGCGGTCGATAAATTCGTCCGCGCAGGCCAGGCGGCAGGCGCGGCGGCACTCCTCGTCCGTGGCGCGTTCGCTGCCCCAGCGGAGGTTGTCGTAAATCGTGCCGGAGAACAGGACGTTCTTTTGCAGCACCATGGAAACCTGATCCCGCAGTGCTTCCATGGCGTAGTCCCGCACGTCCGCGCCGCCGACTTTCACGCTGCCCGCCGTTACGTCGTACAGCCGGGGGATCAGCTGCACGAGACTGGATTTGGCGCTGCCGGTGCCGCCGATGATGCCGATGACCTCGCCGGAACGGATGTGCAGATCAATCTCCTGCAGCACGGGCTTGCAGGATCCCTTGTGGTAGGAGAAGGAGACATGCTCGAAGTCAATGCTTCCGTCGGCGACTTCTCGGAGGGCGTCCGGCCTGTCGGTCAGGTCGCTCTGCTCGTTGATGACCTCGCAGATCCGGCGGGCGGATGCCGCGCTCATGGACAGCATCACAAACACCATGGAGAGCATCATCAGCCCCATGAGGATGTTCATGACGTAGCTGAAAAGGCTGGCCAGCTGCCCGGTGGTGAGCTGAGAGTGGACGATCATGTGCGCGCCCAGCCAGCTCAGGGCAAGGTTGCAGCCGTAAACCGCCAGCATCATGGCGGGATTGTTGAACACCAGCCGCCGCTCCGCTTTCACAAACAGCTGATACACGTCGTTTGCGGCCTTGCTGTATTTCCGATTTTCATAGTCCTCCCGGACGAAGCTCTTTACCACCCGGATACCGGAGACATTTTCCTGCACGGAGGCATTCAGCGCGTCGTATTTTTTAAATACCCGGTCGAAGATGCCGGAGGCGGGAATGATGATGATGGCCAGCACGATTACCAAAAAGGCAATGGCGATCACAAACACCACGGAAAGGCGCGGGCTGATGGCGAACGCCAGAATCATGGCAAAAATCATGGACACCGGCGCGCGCATGCACATTCTGATCAGCATCTGAAAGGCGTTCTGCACATTCGTCACGTCGGTGGTCAGGCGGGTGACCAGGCCCGCCGTACTGTATTTGTCGATGTTGGAAAACGAGTAGTTCTGGATATTTTCAAACATGGCGTCCCGCAAATTGCAGGCAAATCCGGTGGATGCCCGGGCGGAAAACCATCCCGCCGTGGCGCCGCAGGTCAAAGACGCCAGCGCCACGCAGACGATGATTGCGCCGTATTTCCAGATGGCGCGCATATCCCCCGCGCTGATGCCCTTGTCGATGATGTCCGCCATAATGAAGGGAATCAGGGTTTCCAAAATCCCCTCGCAGATGGAGAGGAGCGGCGTGATAATCGCCGCTTTTTGATACTGCTTGATCTGCGCCGCAAGAGTTTTCAGCATAGACGGCCGCCCTCCGTTCCGTCCAGGTTCCGCTCCAGCTTCCGCAGCAGCGCAAGCAGGGCCTTTCGCTCCTCCGCCGTCAGGTTCCACGTCAGGGCTTCCTCAAATCGGATCATGCCCTGCCGCATTCTGCCGGAGATAATGTTTGCCTTTTCCGTCAGATCCAGCTTCTTCAGCCGGGCGTCGCTCTCCACGGCGGAGCGGGTAATCAGGCCGCCGCGCTCCATGGAGGTGAGAATTTTGGATGCCGTGGCGCGGGTGATGGAGAACTCCGCCTCCACATCCCGCTGAAAAATATCCCGCCCTTTCCGACGGCTGAGAAAGTTGAGGATTCTGCCCTGCATCGGGGTGACCTCCCGCTTCAGATCCGCGGGGACGGATGCGTCCGCCGCCCGCTTGATTTTGTTGTTCAGAATTTTCAGTTCCCGGGTGACGGATTCCGTACGTTGTATCATCGCTGCCTCCTGCCGGATAGTTTGCTTTCAAATTGTTTGATTGCAAACAATTATAGCGGGAGAAATCAAAATGTCAAGGCGAAGATCGCCAAAATTTTCGGGCGGAAGGCAGTGGCGCAGGGCCGCCGGCTGTGGTAAGATCAAATCCGTGAGGGGCGGTTTGCCCTATCTTCCAGAAAATTTCGGAGGCGTTTATGCGATATTACTGCGCGCCGATGCAGGGCATTACCACCTGCCATTTCCGGCGGCTGCACCATCAATATTTTTCCGGCGTGGACCGGTATTACATGCCCTTCTTTTCCCCCACCAGGGAGCATCTGATTACCCCCCGGGAATGGAAAAACCTTGATCCCGCCCGGAATGCGGGCGTTCCGGCAGTTCCGCAGCTGATGACGCATAATGCCGCGGATTTCCTCTGGGCGCTGGGGGCGCTGGCGGGGCTGGGCTACCGGGAGGTCAACCTGAATCTGGGCTGCCCCTCCGGCACGGTGATCTGTAAGAAGAAGGGCAGCGGATTTTTGGCGTACCCGGAGGAGCTGGACGCGTTTTTCAATACGATTTTCTCCCGCGCGCCGGAGGTGAAGATCACGGTGAAAACCCGGCTGGGGCTGCGGGATCCGGAGGAATTTTCCCGGATTCTGGAGATCTACAACCGCTACCCCATTGCGGAGCTGACGATTCATCCCCGGGTGCAGAGGGACTTTTATAAACATCCCGCCCGGCGGGAGGCGTTTGCCCGGTATTTGCCGGAGTGCCGGATGCCGGTGTGTTACAACGGCGATCTGGTTACTCCGGCGGGCTGCGCGGCGTTCCACGCGGAATTTCCCGCGGTGGACGCCGTGATGCTGGGACGCGGGCTGATTGCCGATCCGGCGCTGGCAGCGAAGCTGCGGGGCGGGCGCGCTGTGGAGAAATCCGTGCTGGAGCGATTTACGGAAGAACTGTTTTCCTGCTACTGCGAGGATTTCGGGCAGATCGGCCCCGCCGTGCAGCGGATGAAGGAGACTTGGTTTTACCTGCTGCACCTGTTTGCGGACAGCGGAACGTATGAAAAAAAGATGCGCCGGGTGACAAGTCCGGCGGAGTATGCGGCGCTGACCGCCGGAATTTTCCGGGATTTGGAGCTGCTGCCGGAGGCGGCGGGGAAGTTTTGAGCCGCAGCCGGAGGAGAAAGAGCACGGCAAACGCAAGAATAGCGTCTGCCGTGCTCTTCTTTTAAAAAGGGAACAAATCAAAGGATCAGACTGCCGCGGCCGCGTTCCTGCAGAAGCAGCCGGACCTCCTCCAGCGTGGGCAGGGAGGGCATGGCACCTATCCGGGAGACGGTGATGGCGGCGGTGTGGCTGGCGAACGTCAGTGCCTGCTCTTCCGTCAGCCCCCGGCACAGCCCCACAGCCAGAGCCGCCACAAAAGAATCCCCGGCGGCGGTGGGATCGGCGACGCGGGGCATTTTCACCGGCGGGACAAAGCGGACGGCATCCGTCCCCGGCACGGCGGCTCCGTGGCGGCCCAGCGTGATGATGACGGTTCGCGCGCCCTTGTCGCGCAGAGCCCTTGCGGCGGAGAGAAGCTCCGCCTCCGGGACGCTGTCGCCGTCTGTATGCAGCGGGCAGCCGGTTTCGGCGGCGGCCTCCTGCTCGTTGGGCGTCAGGTAGTCTGCGCAGGCGACCAGCTCGGGACACAGCGGCGCGGCAGGGGCGGGGTTCAGCATGACCGGAACGCCCGCATCCCGTGCCCAGCGTGCAATCTGCAGGTTGACGTCCGGCGGAATTTCCATCTGGAGCAGCACCATATCGTAGGAGCCGACGGCGTCTTTCAGCCATGCCACGTCCTCAACCTTCAGGGAGAGGTTTGCGCCGGGAATCACGGTAATCCGGTTCTGGGCGGAGGTTTCCGTGACCTCCAGCAGCACATGGCCGACGCCGGAGCAGACGGCGGGATCAATTTTCACGCGGCTGATGTCCACGCCGGATTCCCGCGTGGCATCCAGCAGCTTTTGGGCAAAAATGTCGCCGCCCACGCAGCCTGCCATGGTTACGTCGGCGCCGAGGCGGGCGCACTGCACGGCTTGATTGGCGCCCTTGCCGCCGGGGGCCATCCGAAAGGATTCCCCCCTTACGGTTTGCCCGGCGTGCGGCGCGCACCGGGTGGACGCGATCAAATCCATCACAAAGCTGCCCGCTACCAGAATTTTCGGCTTTTCCGCCATAAACGGATCCCTCCATCTTTGCCGGGTCTTGCCTGAAAAATCGCTGCGCCCGTCTTTTGGCCGGGGGCTGCGCCGCACTGCGTTCCCTTTCCCGCCATCAACCGGAGATGTCTTCAAAAATTTGCCCTGTCCGACACAGACTTCGTCGGGAAATCGGGACACCTCAATTTTTCAAACAAGATCACGTAAACGTTTAATATATTGATTATAAAGAAATTGCGGAAAAAATACAAGTCCCCCTCATGTTTCCCTGAAAAAGCGGGGCACCCTCTGCGCAGGGAGCGTTCCAGCCAACAGAAAGTTCCCTTTTATTCCGGATCTTCCGGCCCGGGGAGAGCGGCGGAAACCGGACCGAAAGCGGCAGGCGCGCCCGGATACGGTGCGGAACGCGCGGATCAGGCGCAGATTTGCCGTGGACGCAGTCGGCGTATATCGGATTTGCCGGAGATCCGTCCGGCAGGGAAAGCCCAGGCGCCGGATCCGCGGGGATGCGTCCGCGGACGGCCCGGGGCGCAGAGAAAGATTTCGCGGAGGGACTCCGCTTACCTGCGTTTGTCGGAGTTGGTGGTGTCCTTCAGCAGCACGTCGTGGGCGCCGCCCTCGACGATGGAGACGGAGGAAACCAGCGTCAGCTTGGCTTTTTCCCGCAGCTCCGGAATGGTCAGCGCGCCGCAGTTGCACATGGTGGAGCGCACCTTGGCGAGGGAAGTTGCCATGCCGTCGCTGAGGGAACCGGCATAGGGGACGTAGGAGTCCACACCCTCTTCAAAGGACAGCTTGCCGGCGCCGCCCAGATCGTAGCGTTGCCAGATCCGGGCGCGGGCGCTGCCCTCGCCCCAGTATTCCTTCATATAGCTGCCGCCGACCATCACTTTGGCGGAGGGGCTTTCGTCGAAGCGGGAGAAGTAGCGGCCCAGCATGCAGAAATCCGCACCCATGGCCAGTGCCAGCGTCAGGTGATAATCCTGCACGATGCCGCCGTCTGCGCAAATGGGGACATAGACGCCGCTCGTCTTGAAATAGTCGTCCCGGGCCCTGGCCGCGTCGATGACCGCCGTGGCCTGTCCGCGGCCGATGCCCTTCGTCTCCCGGGTGATGCAGATGGAGCCGCCGCCGATGCCGACTTTAACGAAATCCGCCCCGGCGTCCGCCAGGAAGCGGAATCCCTCGCCGTCCACCACGTTGCCCGCGCCGACCTTTACGGTGTCGCCGTAGCGGGATCGGATCCAGTCCAGCGTCTTTTTCTGCCAGCAGGTATAGCCTTCGGAGGAGTCCATGACCAGCACGTCCGCGCCGGCTTCCACCAGGGCGGGGACGCGCTCCTCATAATCCCGGGTGTTGATGCCCGCGCCGACGACGTAGCGCTTTTCGCTGTCCAAAAGCTCCAGCGGATTGGATTTGTGGGTGTCGTAGTCCTTGCGAAAGACGAAGGACACCAAATGGCCCGCTCTGTCCAGAATGGGCAGGGAATTCAGCTTGTGATCCCAGATGATATTGTTGGCTTCTTTCAGGGTGGTGCCTTCCGGGGCGGAGATAATTTTTTCAATGGGCGTCATAAATTCCCGCACTTTTGCGGACGGATCCATGCGGCTGATCCGGTAGTCGCGGCTGGTGACAATGCCTTCCAGCCTGCCGGTGGCGGTGCCGTCGTCCGTGACGGCCATGGTGGAGTGGCCGGTGCGCTCTTTCAGCGCCAGCACGTCCGCCAGCGTTTCCTCCGGGCGGAGGTTCGCGTCGCTTCCGGCGAAGCCCGCCTTGTAGGCTTTGACCTGCCGTATCATTTCGGCCTGCTGTTCCACGGGCTGGGAGACAAAAATAAAGGCGATGCCGCCCTCCCGGGCCAGCGCGATGCCCATGTCGGGGCCGGAAACCGCCTGCATGACGGCAGAAACCATGGGGACGTTCATTGTCAGCGGGCATTCTTCCCCCCTGCGGTAACGCACCACCGGGGTTTTCAAAGAGACGTTGGCGGGGATGCAGTTTTCGGGCGTATAGCCGGGAACCAGCAGGTATTCGCTGAAGGTATGGGAGGGTTCGCTGAAATAGTATGCCATGAGGCCACCTCGTTTTCTAAAAATTTCCGCGCATGCGCGGTGCATTGTTTTGCACAGAATATCATAAAGCTGTATGAATGAAAAGCGGCGGACGGAGAAAACTTTCCCCGCCCGCAGGCAGCGCCGCCTTAATGATGGAACAGGGCGCAGCCCGGTAAAGCACATGGTCATGCCGTATTTGTCCGCCGCAGCGATCACATTGTCGTCCCGGATGGAACCGCCGGGCTGGGCAATGTAGGACACGCCGGATTTCCGGGCGCGCTCCACGTTGTCGCCGAAGGGGAAGAAGGCGTCGGAGCCGACGGTGACGCCGGACTGCCCGGCAATCCACGCCCTGCGCTCCTCTGCGGTCAGCGCGGCGGGCTTCTCTTTAAAAACAGTCTGCCAGACGCCGTCCGCCAGCACATCCTCGTATTCGTCGGAGGTGTAGAGATCGATGGCGTTGTCCCGGTCGGCGCGGCGGATGCCGTCCACAAACCGCAGCCCCAGCACCTTGGGATGCCGGCGCAGATACCATTTGTCCGCCTTGCCGCCCGCCAGACGCGTGCAGTGAATGCGGCTCTGCTGGCCGGCGCCCACGCCGACGGTCTGCCCGTCTTTCACGTAGCAGACGGAGTTGGACTGGGTGTATTTCAGGGTGATGAGGGAGAGGATCATGTCCCGCTTTGCCTGCGCGGTCAGGCGCTTGCTCCGGGTGACCACATTGGTCAGCAGAGACTCGTCGATTTTTGAAAAATTGTGGCCCTGTTCAAAGGTGACGCCGAACACGTCCTTGCACTCCCTTGCGGCGGGAACATACTCCGGATCGATTTCCACAATATTATACCTGCCGTTCTTCTTTTTGCGGAGAATTTCCAGCGCCTCGTCGGTGTAGCCCGGGGCGATGATGCCGTCGGAGACTTCCCGGCGCAGAGATTCGGCGGCGGCACGGTCGCACACGTCGGACAGCGCGGCCCAGTCCCCGTAAGAGCTGAGGCGATCGGTGCCTCTGGCGCGGATGTAGGCGCAGGCAATGGGGGAAAGTTCCGCGTTTTTGTCTACGAAGTAGATTTCCCGGTCGGTTTCACTGAGAGGCAGCCCCACGGCGGCGCCGGCGGGAGAGACATGCTTAAAGGATGCGGCGGCGGGCAGGCCGGTGGCTTCCTTCAGCTCCCGCACCAATTGCCAGGCGTTCAGGGCATCCAGAAAATTGATGAAGCCGGGCTTGCCGTTTTGTACGCGGACGGGCAGCTCGCCGCCGTCCCTCATATAAATGCGGGCGGGTTTCTGATTGGGGTTGCAGCCGTATTTCAGTTCCAGTTCGTTCATTGCTCAATTTCCTCTCACAGTTTTTTACGCATGACCGTGTGGCGGATAATTCCGTCCACATAGTATTCGTCGGAGCAGAACACCGGCTTGCCGTCGATGTCATAGTCCACCTCGTCCATATTCAGCAGGGGCGTTCCCCGCGGAACCTGAAAAATTTCCGCCAGCCGATCGTCCGCCGCGGTGGGACGCACATCCGTCAGATCCAGATAGGCGGACACGCCGCAGAATTTCTGCAAAAAGTGGAAAATCGGCAGTTTATAGTCCCGGATGGTGGCGCGGCCGTGTACCAGCACCAGCTCCTGGGAAATCACGTCCTCGCAGTAGATAGCGGGAGTGCCGTCGGCCAGTACCAGACGGGCCACGCGGACAATGGGATCGCCTGATCGCAGGTGCAGGTGTCCGGCGATTCGATCATCGGCGGATCCGTCGCTTACGCGGACGTAGGCCACGGCGGGGGTGTGCCCGCTCTCGCGGATCATGTCCATAAACTCCACCTCAATATCCATGCGGGTCTGGACGTTCAGGACATGGCGGTTAATGATTGTGCCGACTCCGTGCCGGCGGGTGATAAAGCCCTCCCGCTCCAGAGAGGCCAGAATGTCCCGGAGCTGCGTGCGGCTGATGCCCATCTTTTCCGCAAGGACGCTTTCCCGGGGGAGCCGCTCGCAGGCGGCGTATTCCCCGTCCTTCATCGCGGAGAGCAGCTGGGCGCGGATGGTTTTGGATTGTGTGGGATGATCACCCATGGTTACTCACCTCAGTTTACAGGGTTAGTTTGATATAGGTATTACCTTAAAGGTTAACCTTTAGTATAC
>JBFLFX010000072.1:0-10478 GCA_041859815.1 Dysosmobacter sp.
CACCACGGAATCCGTCCGGCAGAATGCCGGATATACGATCTTGCAAGCCGAAAAGATCGGCAGTCTGGAAATTGTGCTGGGGGAAAATTCAAAAGCACCGGCTCCTTATGTGACATGGATGTGCCGGAACGGGACGGATTATTTCTGGGGCCATTATTTTTCCTCACTGCTTTTGGCGTCGCGGGACTATATGAAGCGTATCAATGAAGAACGGAGTGATCTGCGGGACACCGGCGCGGTTCCGCCGCCCTACGTGTCCCGCAAACAGAACGAACCGGAAAGGTAGGTGTCGGTGTTGCAAACCAAACTGGAACAGGTATCCGCGCTGCTGGAACAGACGGCGCGGGATGTTTCCGCAGATTCGGAAAAATGGGCGGCGTTTCTATCCACCGCCGCGCAAATGTATAAATACGGCGTGGACGATCAACTTCTTATTCACGCCCAATACCCGGACGCCACGGCCTGCGCCGCGATCTCTGTCTGGAACAAGCTCAAACGCTGGGTCAAGCGCGGCACCAAGGGGATCGCGTTGCTGGACAAGAACGGCGGGCGCGTGCGACTGAAATACGTGTTCAACATATCGGACACGCGGGCCGGGCGCGGCGGAAAGGACGTGCGGCTTTGGCAGCTCGACGCGGAACATGGGGACGCGGTGGGACGCGTTCTTTCTGTAAACTTCGGTGTGAAGCCGAACGGCGAGCTGTCCGCCCGACTGATGGACGCCGCCGAAAAAGCGGCGCGGGATAACTGCCGGGTGTATTTTCCCGACCTGATGAAATCCGCCGAGGGCAGCCGCCTTGCGGGAATGAGGCCTTATGAGGCCGCCAAACTGTTTCTTCAAACCGTAACGGCCAGCGTCCAGTATGTGACGCTTGCGCGCTGCGGCTTTGACCCAAAAGCGATGTTGCCTCCGGATTCCCTGCAAGGGATCAGCCGGTTCAATACGCCCAAAACCCTGTGGGCGGTCGGCAACGCCGCGCAACAGATTTCCGTTCCTCTGCTGCGGCAGATCGAGCGCGCCGTGAAAGCATATGAACAGAAAAAAGCGCGCGGCGAGCTTGCAAAATCTTCCGAACCGGCGTATACTGAGGGCAACAAAGAATTTAGCATTGTAAATCGTGAAAGTGAGGTACGGGAGCATGGAACTGACTTATCGGCAGGAAGGGGATTACCTGATTCCGAACCTTCAGGTGGACGAGCAGCCGAAGGGCGAAATCGGGATGTACGGCAAGGCGCGGCTGCGGTATCTCAAGGAGCAGCGCAGCGGCCTTTACATGGAACTGGTCATGACGATCAAGCTCTGGCCGCACCTGCTGGAGACCGACCGGGAAGCGCGGGAGATGGAAGACCGGCTGGTGAAACAGATGAAAAAGCAGCGCGGCGTGACCGAGCAGATGAAAGCGGACGATCAGATGCGCTGGGTGGGCGAGATGAACAACATTCAGGCGTCGGCGCGGGAGATCGTGATGCAAGACCTGATTTACGCGTAAATGATACTATCCCCGAAAAGGCGGAAGGCGAAAAAAGCCTCCCGCCTTTTTTTGCGCCCGCCGTCACAAACGAAATGTTCCGCACGACGCCCTACCTGAAAGCGGCCAAGCCGGAGATCGCGGCGTTTTTCCGGGAACATATCGACCCGGAGGAGCGCGCGGCATATATCCGGGGTGTGTTCAATGCGGAACCCACGGAATTACTCATCGGAGAACAAGACGAACGGTACGGCTATGAGGCGCACCCCAACGCCCTGCACCTGTGGGCCGGTGCCTTTGCCACCCGCACGGCGGAATCGTTCGTACCGTGGCGCGGCGTCGCGCGGGAGTTTGCCGATCAGATTGCGCTGGGCGAGTTTCTCAACGAGCCGGAGGGGCAGCTTTCCATGCTGCCCGCCGAAGCGCCGGGCAAAGCCATTCCGCAGGACGCCATCGACGAAATCCTTCGGCGCGGCAGCGGTGTACAGGACGGCAAATACCGGATCGCCCGCTTTTTTGAGCAGAGCCAAAGCCCGAAGGAACGGGCGGATTTTCTGAAAAAAGAGTACGGCACCGGGGGCGTGTATCCGGCGCTGGGCAATGTTTCCGAAGATCACGACGGCAAGGGCGTCACGCTCACGCGCGGTCGGCTGACGAAGCCGGACGCGCAGGTGCTGCTTTCGTGGGCCAAGGTGCAGCGCCGCATCGGGGAGCTGCTTTCCGCCGACCGCTATCTGGACAATGCGGAGAAAGAGAAATATCGCGCGTTTGTTCAACAGGCGGAGACACGGCAGATCCCGCCCGCAGCGTCCTTTTCCGCGCCAACTGAACCGAAACCAGAGGCGACGTCAATTTCGCCCAATCCGGAACCCATGCAGGAAAGCCTGTTTCCATCGGCGGACAGCCAAATAGAGCAGATTGCGGCGGAGGATGCTTCATCCTCCGCTTTTTCCATGCCGCAGGCCGACGTAACCGACGTGCTGCGCATCGGCAGTCCCTATGAAAAAGGGAAATTTCATATTTATGAGCAGTTTCGGCACCGGCAGGACCGAAAGGCCGCCGCCGCGTTCCTGAAAAGAGAGTACGGCACCGGCAGCGGGGCCTTTACCTTTGCGGACGGCACGATGGGCGGCGTGGCCCACTCGTCCCAGGGCATCTCCATCCGCCGCCACGGCACGGACGCCCTTTACGCGCCGGATGTTTTTCTCACATGGGAGCAGGCGGCGGAACAACTCCGCGCGCTGATCGACGCCGGGCAGTATCTGACGCCGGAGGAAGAAAAGGCGTATGCCCTGTGGTCAAAGGAACGCACGGCGGAGCTTGCCAAGACACCGGAGCGTTCGCGCGCGCCGCTGCATCCCTCGCCGAAACAGGCCGACGACGGACAGATCTCATTTTCCGACCTGTCCGGGAGCGGTTCAGCCGTTACCAATCTGGTAACGGCTGAACCTATTGCCGTCGCGCCGAAAACCCCGGAATCCGCAGCGGCAGGCGATTTGTCCGCACAGGAGGATGCGGATTCAGTTGTTACCAAAACAGGAACCCCTGACGCCGATGCGGAAGAAAAGCCGGAGGAAACGATCAGCGACATCATTCCCACTGCCGCCGACATGGAGGAATACGACGCGCTGCAAAGCGAACGGCCCGGCGAATTTCTGGCGTTTCAGGTGGGCGGATACTGTCTGCTGTTCGGGGCGCAGGCGGAAATCGCCGCGCCGATCATCGGCATGAAGCTGCTGGAGCTGGACATTCCGGGCCGGGGTATCACCAAAACGACCGGCTTCCGTGCGGAGCAGTGGCAGCTTCCCGTCCGGCAGCTCTGGAAATGTGCCTTTGACGTGACCGTGCTGCATCAGCCGGAACCCGGCCAACGCCGCACGGCGGACGTGGAACGCAAAGCGACGGAATACGTTCCTCTCGGGCAAAAGCTCACCCTCGACGGGCGGGAACTGACGGTGGATGCCGTAAATTGGGACACCGGCAGCGTGAGCCTGCGGGACGATACCTTCGCGGGCGCGACCGGTTTTCCGATATTCCGGCGTGAAGACATCGGTTATGTTCGTGAGCAGATCGAGGCACAGGAACAGCTTGCAACCATCGAGGGCGCGCTCCGCCATGCCGTGTCCGAGCGCAAAGTGGCCGGACAGGCACAGCCTGAACAGACTCCACCCAAACAGACGCGGTCTGAATCCGTGCGCTCCGCTTTAAAACCGTCCGGCAGGCCGCGCCATGAAAGCGGCGTTTCGTATCCCGGCGAGATCGTTGTGGTCAAAGACCACGCTGCACCCGAACGCCCGAATTTCCGCATCACGGACGATGCCCTCGGCGCGGGCGGCAAAAAGGCGAAATACGGCTACAATATCGCCGCTATCCGGCTGCTCAAAACGCTGGAGGCGGAGGACCGCTTTGCGACGCTGGAAGAACAGGAAACCCTGTCCCGCTATGTCGGCTGGGGCGGCGTGCCACAGGCGTTCGACGAACAGAATGAGCAGTGGACTGACGAATATACAGAATTGAAAAATCTACTCACCGACGAGGAATACACCGCCGCCCGCGCTTCCACTCTCAACGCGCATTACACCTCCCCGGTGGTCATCAAGGCCATGTATGAAACACTCGCGCGCATGGGCTTCCGCACCGGCAACATTCTGGAGCCAGGCTGCGGCGTCGGCAACTTTTTCGGGCTGCTGCCCGAGAGCATGGCGGCATCAAAACTCTACGGCGTCGAGATCGACAGCATCACGGGCCGGATCGCCCGGCAGCTCTATCCGAGCGCAAATATCACCATCGACGGCTTTGAACACACCGATCAGCCGGATTCCTTTTTCGACCTCGCGGTCGGCAACGTGCCGTTCGGCGGTTTCAAGCTGGCCGACCGGCGCTACAACAAGTTTAATTTCCAAATCCATGATTATTTTTTCGCCAAGGCGCTGGATAAGGTGCGCCCGGGCGGCCTGATCGCATTCATCACATCGAAAGGCACCCTCGACAAGCAGAATTCCGACGTGCGTAAATACATTGCCCAGCGAGCGGAGCTGCTCGGGGCCGTCCGGCTTCCGAACACGGCGTTCTCGGCCAACGCGGGCACCGAAGTCACCACCGACATTCTTTTTTTGCAGCGCCGCGACCGCATGAGCTACGACGAGCCCGCTTGGATAAACGTGTCCAAAACGGCGGACGGCGTGCCTTTCAATCAGTATTTCCTTGACCACCCGGACATGCTGCTCGGCACGATGGCCTTTGACAAGAGCATGTACGGCAACGATAAGGAAACCACCTGCAACCCCATCCCCGGCGCGGATTTTGGGGAACAGCTTCGCGCGGCGCTTGCGCAGGTGGAGCTGCCGAACCGGGAGGCGCTGGAGGCCGTGGACGTGACTGAACCGGACGGCGAAGAACAGTCGGCGGACGGTGCGGTCATCTCTCTGCCCGCCGACCCGGACGTGCGCAATTTCAGTTACACGCTAGTGGACGATCACCTGTATTTCCGCGAAAACTCAAAGATGGATCTCGTTCGGGATAAATCCGACACTGAAACGCAGCGCATCCGGGGCATGATCGCCCTGCGGGACAGCGCCCGAACGCTCATCGGCCTGCAAATGGACGACGCGGCGGACAGCTTCATCGAGCAGGAGCAGGAAAACCTCAACGGCCTGTACGACGCCTATACCGCGAAGTACGGCCTGCTTTCCGCGTTGTCCAACTGCCACGCGTTCCGCACGGATTCCTCGTACAGTCTGCTTGACTCTCTGGAAGTGGTGGACGAGGACGGCAACCTTGTCCGGAAAGCGGATATGTTCAGTAAAAGGACGATCCGCCATGCGCAGCCGGTGACTTCCGTGGATACCGCCGCCGAGGCCCTTGCCGTTTCCATTGCGGAGAAAGCCTGCGTCGATCTCGGCTTTATGGGTTCGCTCATGGGCGGTTCGGAGAAAATCCCCGCTATCGTGGGCGATCTGCGCGGCGTCATTTTTCCCGTGCCGGTGCCGCCGTTTCAGGCGGTGGATGGGCAATCCATCCCGCTGACCGACCGGCATTGGGTGACGGCGGACGAGTACCTGTCCGGCAACGTGCGCGAAAAGCTGCGGATTGCCCGCGAAGCCGCCGCTGCCGACCCGCTGTTCGTCCCGAATGTGCCCGCGCTGGAGCAGGTTCAACCCAAAGATCTCTCCGCCGCCGAGATCAGCGTGCGGCTGGGCGCGACATGGGTGGACACGAAATATATTGACCAATTTATGTTTGAAGTGCTGCAAACGCCCCGGCATTTGCAGTTCGGCGATGTGACCACGCGGTATATGGACGTAACCGGCGTCTGGAATATCAAGGGCAAGGGGCTGGACAGCCGGGACAACAGCCGCGTTTACGCTACCTACGGCACCAAGCGCCGCAGTGCCTATTACATCCTTGAAGATTCCCTTAATCTCAAGGACACGCGCATTTACGATACCGTTATTGACGAAAACGGTTCGGAGAAGCGCGTCCTCAACGAAAAAGAAACAGCCATCGCCCAGCAGAAGCAGGAGGCTTTAAAACGGGCGTTCACGCAGTGGATCTGGAAAGACCCGGAGCGCCGGGAGATCCTTTGCAAGAAGTACAATACCCTTTACAACAGCACGCGCCCACGCGAATACGACGGGAGCCACCTGAAATTCGACGGCATGAACCCGGAAATCACCCTGCGCAAACATCAGCGCAACGCCGTCGCGCACCAGCTTTACGGCAAGAATACACTGCTCGCGCACTGGGTGGGTGCGGGCAAAACCTTTGAAATGATCGCCGCCGGGATGGAGGCCAAGCGGCTGGGGTTATGCCAGAAATCCCTGTACGTCGTACCGAACCACCTGACCGAGCAGTGGGGCGCGGATTTTCTGCGTCTCTACCCCGGCGCGAACGTGCTGGTGGCCACCAAAAAGGATTTTGAGCCGGAAAACCGGCGGAAATTTTGTGCGAGAATTGCGACCGGCGATTACGACGCGGTGGTGATCGGGCACTCGCAGCTTGAAAAAATCCCGGTTTCGCCGGAACGGCAGACTCGTGTTATTGAGCAGCAGATCGACGAGATCACGACGGAGATCGCGCTTGCCAAAGCCGACAAAAGCGAACGCTTTACGGTCAAGCAGATGGAAAAAAGCAAAAAGGCGCTGGAAACCCGTCTGCAAAAGCTGAACGACGTGCGCCGGGATAACGTCGTGACCTTTGAAGAACTCGGCGTCGACCGCCTGTTTATCGACGAGGCGGACAATTTTAAGAATTTGGCGCTCTTCACGAAAATGCGCAACGTGGCGGGTGTCTCGCAGACCGAGGCCAAAAAAAGCACCGATTTGTATATGAAGTGCCGCTATCTCGACGAAATCACAGGCGGGCGCGGCGTGGTGTTCGCCACGGGCACACCGATCAGCAACAGCATGACGGAATTATTTACCATGATGCGTTACCTTCAGCATGACACGCTGGAGAAACAGGGACTCAGCCATTTTGATTCGTGGGCGGCGCTGTACGGAGAAACGGTTTCGCAGATGGATGTAAGGCTTTCTTAAAGGCACCTGACGATACCGTCACCGGCCTTTCCGATGAACCGGTAATAGATTTCAACGACCTGCGTCGCGCCGTCCGGCGTGATCTCGCGCTGATGTACCAGAATTTTGCTGATCAGCTCGTTAAGAATTTCCGGTGTAAGCTCCCGCAGATCGGCGTACTTGCGAATCAGTTTCAGCCACTGTACCGCATTGTTCCGGCTGTCCGCCGTCTGTTCACGCTGTGACTTCAGCGCCTCCACTTTTTCCTGCAACCGCTGCTGTTCCTGCTGACATTTGGAAAGCATCTTTTCGTAGTTACTTTCCGTGATGGCATTGAGAGCATGATCTTCATACAGCTTGGTGAAAATACGGTCGAGGTCGCATAGGCGCTTCTCAGATGCCTTTATTTCCTTTTCAGTGCTCCTGTGGGACACTTTTCCGGATTCCGTATCCTGCTGGAGCAGTGCCGTCAACACGGCGCTTTCGTCAGCAAGAACGGCCCCGGCGCATTCCCGGATATCCGCCAGTACGATGTCGTACAGCTCGCTTTCCCAGATATTATGGGACGTACAGTAATCGGTGCCGTAAGTATTGTAATAGCCGCAGCGGTAATACCGGTCGTTGGGGTGCCCCACATGCTGTCTGCCTTTACCGGACAGCATGTGCCCACAGTCTGCGCAGCGAACCAGACCGGCAAAGAGCGAAATGGTGCCGTCCTTTTTCGGACGGTGCCGAGCCTGTATCTTCTCGTGGGCGGCGTCCCATGTCTGCTGACCAATCAGCGCGGGCCATGTGTTTTTGACCACCACCCAGTCTTCCTTTGGACGTTCCACAGTCCGGTGAACTTTGTAGATGGTTTCCGTTTTGAGCGCCACCAGATTGCCGAGATACTGCCCGCTGTTCAGAATGTCCCGTATCGTTGGAAAATGCCAGTGATACGGCACTTCCGGGTGTTCTCCTTCATATTTTGCGTAGTGGAGCTGTCCACGCTGATGCAGCCACCAGCCCGGACAGGGGATTTGATGGGCGGCCAGATACCGTGCGATTCCATTGGTGCCTTTCCCCTGCGCCGCTAAGCGGAAGATGAGCTGGACGGTCGGCGCGGTGTCCTCATCCACAATCAACTTGTGGTGGTCGGCGGGGTCTTTCAGGTATCCGAACGGCGGAAGAGTGGACAGATACAGCCCCGCCTTGGCGCGGGCCTGTCTGCTGGAACGGATTTTGCGGGAAATATCGCGGGCATAAAAATCGTTAAGCAGATTTTTTATGGGGGTCATGTCGTTGAACCCGTTGGCCGTGTCTACACCGTCGTTGACCGCGATATACCGCACCTGCCGGTCGGGAAAGAAGATTTCGGTATAGTAGCCGGTGCGCAGGTAATCGCGCCCGAGGCGGGACAAATCCTTTGTCAGCACCATATTGACCTTGCCCTGCTCAATGTCGCCCAGCATCCGCTGAAAATCCGGCCGGTCGAAATTCGTGCCACTCCATCCGTCATCCACATACATACCCACGATGGGAAAATTGTGCTGCTGGCAGTATTGGCTGAGAAGAACTTTCTGCGTTGTGATCGAATTGCTTTCCCCCGAGCCGTCCTCGGAGGACAGGCGGCAATAGATTGCCGCCCTGGTTTCTGTGCTTTGCTGCTTCAATTTGCAACCTCCTTGTCGGAAGCAGCAGGCATAATCGGATTCACTGGCTCCATTATACCGCCGCTTGTTTCGGAGTGCAACGCCGCATCCTCTTCAATCAAGGATAAAAAGGCCTGTGAGGCTGTCCGTTTGCCTGAAAATATCCGTTTGACCACAAAGGTGGTTTTCCGTCTGACCCGTTTCACCGGGTATCCCATGCTGCCGCTTTTATCTTTGAAAACGGCAAAAACGCTGAAAAAAAGAGTTTTCAGTTGTACAGAATAATTTTTAAAATTCATCAATTGCTCCTTATCGTTACCGGTTGTGCTCATGGCTTTGTTGTACATGCTGAATCTGTGACCGGATATCCGGTGGAATGCTGTTCACAAATCCCCGCAGATCCCGCACGTCGCTTTGCAGCTTGGCAAACTCCAACTCTTTGGCCAGACTGCCCTTGTCCGCTAATTCTGCCTTTGGACGTAGCCGGGCGTTTTCGCATTCCAGCGAAGAAATAGCCGATGCATATTTTTTCAGCAGGAATTCCAGCTTTCCCATATTGGGGAACCATTTGTTCAGTAGGGAAATCGCCTCGGCATTTTTCTTTTTCGCGTTCAGCGGGTTGACCTCCTGCAAAATATTGCGGATGTACTTGGCCTGCCGGGAAAGGTCGGCGGCCTGTTTGAATACCTGCGTCGGGATATGTTCCCGCCCGGTCTCCCTTGCGGATTCTCCCCGGCTCAGATTGGAGTACGCCTTTACCATATAGGAATAAAACACATCCTGCCACTGGCGCAGCTTCACGCGGTTGCCGAGGATATCTTTGGCGGAGAGTCGCTTATCCTTTGTCAGCGGCACAAAGACAAAATGCATGTGCGGGGTCTTTTCGTCCATATGCACCACGGCGGACACGATATTTTCCCGCCCGACGTTATGGGCCAGAAGGGCAACCGCACGTTTGAAGAACGCCCGGATTTCTTCCCGCTTCATGCCTTTGAAAAACTCCGGGCTTGCGGTGACGAGAGTGTCCACCAGACGGGTGCTGTCTTTCCGGGTGCGGCATCCCGCTGCCTCGATCCGTCCGTTGATCTCCTGCCGGTAGCTGCCCTGCGGGCGGATAATGTGAAAATTGTACTTGCTGCGGGTGACGTCGATATCCGGGTTGCTTTTGTACTCCGGCTTGCGGCGCTCGTGGTGTGCTTCCAGCGCATGGGCGGAGCCGCCCTTGTGCTTGGCAAAGCGCAGAATAGCGTATTGCTGCGGCATAGGTTCTCCTTTCGCATAAAGGCTGTCATTTCCAGCCGGTTTGTTTTATACTGAGGATTAACAAGAAAAGTGTATTCAGTATAACGGGAAAATCGCTTGTTTCCCGTATATTGGCTGAAAAATACGATTTTGCCCCGGCTGCCGGTTTTGTGCCGCGCGCGGAATGATGAAAAAAGAAGGGATCGGAATGCTTTATACACAGGAAGCCATGCTCAAAACCAAAGAGCGTTTGCAGGATCTGCGCAAAGAACGGAAATGGTCGTATGAAATGTTGGAACGAAAACTGTATGAACGGGGCGCTCATATTGACCGAAATACATTGTGGGCTTTTGAAGTGGACGACCAGTTTCATCCGAAATACCAGCGCACCCGAAAAATGCGGATCGAGCAGCTTGTGGCGCTAGCCGACGTTTTCGATGTGTCGGTGGAATATCTGCTGGGTATTTCCGATTTCCGAAAGCGGGAGTATCAGGGAATCGGAAAGGAATTGAACCTTACCCCATCCGCTGTTGACCGTCTGAAAAATTTGCAGAAAGACCGGTCAGCCATGTACATTCTGAACCGGTTACTGGTGAATGACTATTTTATCCGTGCCATTC
>JBFLFX010000073.1:0-10442 GCA_041859815.1 Dysosmobacter sp.
CCCGCTCCCTCCCTATCTGCTCACAGAGCGGAAAAGCTCCGCATCGCGGAGAGAGAAACGTGCTCCCGGCGCTGAAGGGAACGTGAGCGTGTGATGCGATATGCTAGTTTCATGCCGCTCCTTTTCCGCGCAAGGAAAATACTTGCTGTTCTTCCATGCTATATCGGAACCGCGTTAGAATCCCGCGGCTTGGAAGATTTATTTGACAGGACAACGATCACGGGAGAGCGATCCGTGCGAAAATGGAATTGCAGATACGAGGGCCGATCGCTGTAAACTGAATTGATTTTAATAGAAAAGAGGTATGCGTCATGGAAACCAGAGAGTTGCTGTACTCGATGTACGGGCCCTTGCATGGGGCGGGACTGCCTGTTCCGCAATCACGAAAAGCGGATACGGGGCAAAACCGGGCTGCTTGCATATGCGCGCAGTAAAAGTCAACAATACGTATCAGGCCGAATACTTTTCCCCGCCTGAGGCAGCAATCCGCAATACTGCCATTTATGCAAGTGCCGGCAGTTCGCTTGATTCGTCCATGCGGATGGAATTGACAATCGACCGGGACCGGGCGTTGGCGGTCAATTATAAAAAATCGGCTGAAAAAGCGGCGCCGCAAGGATATGGGGCCTGACCATTATCCGCATAATTTTGGCCCGTCATCGGAGCCTTTTTCTATAAGAAAACGGCATCAATCTGATTTCTCGTCCGAAAACCGCCAAATTTATTTGCGTCTTTTTTGAAACGACGGATTCCGATGCATGATGGCACTGCTCGCTATTTGTGGGAAAACAAAGCGGCTGCTCCTTCAAAAGCACGGGACTTCTGCCTTTCAGGGCATTTCGCAGGATATTCCCCCTGACGGAGCAGGGCAGTCCCGTGACGGAATGCCAGGCTGTATCAAAACGGAAATTGCGAACCAGCCACTTTTGGTTGCGAGAGAACAAAAGACTTTCGCAGACGTACAAATTCACAAAAAAACAGCAATCGAGCACGGATGGTTTGTAAAAAGTGAAAAACAATGCGAAATCGGCCAGAATGAATTGACATCATTGATCTTTTCGCCGTATGATGACAGCAGAAAGATACGTTTAAGGAGAGAGGGGCTGATTTTTTGGATACCATCTATGTGACCGGACACCGCAATCCCGACACGGATTCCATTGTTTCCGCCATGGCATATGCCGCGCTGCGGAATTCGCTGGGAGATCGGGAATATGAACCGCGCTGTTTGGGCCACGTCAGCGATGAGACACAGACCGTGCTGAACCTCTTCCACTTCAAAGCGCCCAAACTGCTGGAAAATGTACGGACACAGGTGCGGGACTTGGATTACGATACCCCGCCGACTTTGAATTCCGCCGTTACTATCAGCCGGGCGTGGCAGACGATCCATAACGCGGAAGTCCATTTGACCTCGCTTCCGGTGGTCAACGAGGACGGCACGCTGTACGGGATGCTTTCCGCCGGCGATATTGCCTCCTATGACATGTCCTCTGTGCGCAATCCCTATATCAGCGAAATTCCGCTGTACAACCTGCTGTCCGTGATTAACGGGAAGCTGGGCAATGAAAGCGGCCATCAGGTTGACACCCTTTCCGGCGAGGTCACCATTGCGCTGCCCACCTCCCGGAAAAATCTGCTGTTTTCCGATAAGGACAGCATAGTAGTCTGCGGCGATCAGCCGGACATGATTCGCTATGCCATGGAGCTGGGCGTGAAATGCGTGATTGTCTGCCAGTCGGAAGTCAGCGAAGAGCTGCGGAATCTGGAGACGGAGACCTGCCTCATTACCACGCCGTTTGACGCCTACCGCACGGTACGGCTGATCTGCCACTCGCTTCCCGCGTCCCGGATCTGCAAGAAAGAGGATTTGGTATGCTTCCACCTGGACGATTATATCGACGATGTGCGGGAGGCCGTGCTGAAAAGCCGCTTCCGCTGTTACCCAATTCTGGATGACAATGAAAAAGTTGTGGGAACGCTGTCCCGCTTTCATCTGCTGCGTCCCCGCCGGAAGCGCGTGGTGCTGGTGGATCATAATGAAAAGGCGCAGTCGGTCAGCGGGTTGGATCAGGCGGAGATCCTGGAGATTATCGACCATCACCGTCTGGCGGATATTCAGACCGGAAACCCCATCTATTTTCGCAACGAGCCGGTGGGCAGCACCACCACCATTGTGGCGGGGATGTATCAGGACAAGGGGCTGATGCCCTCCGAGAAGATGGCGGGGCTGATGGCCGCCGCCGTAATCTCCGATACCGTGATGTTCAAATCTCCCACCTGCACGGATCGGGATCGCAATATGGCCAAGTGGCTGGCGCGGATTGCCAATATCTCACTGGACGATTTGGGGCACACAATTTTCTCCGCCGCCGGCAGCGAGAACCGTTCCGCCGAGGAACTGCTGCGATCCGATTTTAAGGAGTTTCATATTGCGGGGCATGATTTGGGCGTTTCCCAGATCACCTGTGTGGATTCTTCCCGCCTGCTGGAACGCAGGGAGGAATTTTTGCAGGTGATGCGCGCCATGAAGGATAAGAAACATTACGATGTAATGATTCTGATGCTGACGGACGTTTTACAGGAAGGTTCCCGGCTGCTGTTTCTGGGGGATGAGCAGACAATTCAGCAGGCGTTTAATCATAAGACGGAGAATCACGAGGTATTTCTGCCGCATGTGATGTCCCGGAAAAAGCAGATCATCCCGGCACTGTCCGCCATGTGGGGCTGAGCGGAATTTCGGAGTCCGGACAAAAGCCGGGAGCCAAACGGCTCCCGGCTTTTTTGCTCTATCCGATTGCTCTATCGATCCCGATTGGCGTAGAGCCGGATGGACAGGGGAACGGAAATCAGGGTCAGAACCGCCGCTGCGGCGGGAAGCGCCAGTTCCAACAGAGAAAGCAGCGTCCGGGCATCCGCAGCATTGCCCACGGCACCTCCTATCAAACTGGCGCCGCCGCAGCCCAGAATGACCATTATAAGGATAAAGAACATCCGCCCCCGTTCCACGCCGAACCGGAACATGGGGGGAAGCGTAATATCCATCATGATAACGGCCGCACAGGCGGCAAGCACCGCCGCCTGCGGAGAGCTGACTTTGTTGAAAAGGCGGCTCTCCACCAATCCGGCGATAACGGAGAGCAGTGCCGTGCCGGCCACAAAGCACCAGCCCAGTATATATTTGGAGAGAACAATCTCCGTTTTGGAATAGGGCATCATGCCGGCCAGTTGATCCCACTTGCTCCGCTCGTCGTAGGCCAGCGTGGAATAGGGCATCATAGCGGCGTAGATCACGGCAAAGGTTGCCATATTGCTGCCGGGCAGGACGGCAAAGAAAACGATCATCACCAGAAAAACGCGCATCTGCCGGGTCAGGATACTGAGATCCTTGATCAATAAGCCCTTCATCTGTTTTTCTCCCCTTTCACCATAAAGAGAATAATATCCTCGATAGAGGCGTGTTCCGCCTGAATTGCCGGGGGCAGCGCACTGCGCTTTACCAGCGCCCGGGCTCCGTATTTGGAGCGTTCCGCGCTGATAAAGGCCCCGTCGGGAAGGGCACGCAGCTGCTCGGGCGTACAGGAGGCCACGCCGTATTCTTCCAGCAGGCGATCCTTTTCCTCACAGAAGAGCAGGCGTCCCCTGTGCAGAAACGCCACATAGTCGCACAGCTTTTCCAAGTCGCTGAGGATATGGGAGGAAATCAGGATGGAGTGGCCGGGATCCCGGGTAAATTCGGCGAAAATTTCCAAAATATCATCCCGGACGATGGGATCCAGCCCCGAGGTGGCTTCGTCCAGAATCAGCAGTTTCGGGTGATGGGAGAGCGCCACGGCAATGGCCAGCTTCATTTTCATTCCCCGGGAGAAGTCTTTGAATGCCCGGCCTGTCGGCAGCTCGAACTTTCGGAGATAGTCTGCAAATACGGCCGGATCCCACTGGCGGTAAGTGGCGGCCATAATTTTTCCCACCTGAATGGCGTTGAGGACCGTCGGGAAATAGGCCTCATCCAGGACGACGCCGATGTCCTCCTTCAGCCGCTGAAATTCCGGCGCGGTGTTTTCCATGCCCAGAACGCGGATGTCGCCGGAATCCCGGCGCAGGGAGTTCATAATCAGCCGGATCATGGTGGATTTTCCGGCGCCGTTTTCGCCGATTAATCCTAAAATACAGCCGGAGGGAAGCGTCAGCGAGATGTTTTGCAGGGAAAATTCCTTAAAACTGCGGCTGACGCCCCGCAGTTCCAGCGCGTTTGCGATGGATTTACTCATGATTTGTGCCCTCCTCAAGCAGCGATTCAAACAAATTTAAAAGTTCTTGTTTTTCGAGATGACAGGCGCGCGCTTTGCTTACCGCCTGCCGCAGGCAGCCTTTCACTTCTTCCAGGCGCACCTGCCGCAGGGCGTCCCGATTCCCCTCTGCCACAAAGCTGCCTTTTCCGGCAACCGTAGTCAAAAAGCCCTGCCCCTCCAAGTCCTCATAAGCGCGTTTGGTGGTAATTACGGAGATGCGCAGATCCTTGGCAAGCGATCGAATGGACGGCAGCGGTTCCCCGGCCCGCAAGGCCCCCGAGAGAATCTGATCCTTGATCTGTGTACAGATTTGTTCATAAATTGGCGCTCCGCCCGCATTGTGAATGAAAATATTCGTAGGCACCAACCCCGTTCATACTGTATATAAACAGTATATACGGTTAACGAAATTTGTCAAGCGGACAGAAAGAAATATTTTTTTGCGGAAATAATCGCCGCCGCTCCGAAAAAGCGATTCAAAAGAGAAAGAAAGTGTGGTAGAATGGGCGAAAAATAAGAACTTAACTGTCCGGAGAATTTAAGAAGGAGGCGAGGAGACAAAAGTGGAAACGCAGAAATTAGTGAATTTCAGCTGCGAAATCGGACGCCAGCTGCTACAGAACGGGGCGGAGATCTACCGCGTGGAGGAATCCGCCGAGCGGATTCTGCGGGCTTATGGCTACGAACAGATTGAGGTGTTTGCAATTCCCGCCTGCATCATCATTAACGTACAGGAAGGGGAGCGAAACTACACAAAATCCGTTCGCATCAAAGGCGCGGGCAACAATCTGGGCCGGCTGACCGACCTGAACACCCTCTGCCGGGAAATCTGCCGGGATACGCCGGACGTGGAGGAGGACTTCCGCCGCCTGCGGGCGCTTCTGGAGATTCCCTGCCATTCCAAGCTTGTCAGCTATTTTATGTACTGCATTGCGGCATCATTTTTCACCCTGTTCTGGGGCGGAAACGCGCTGGACGCCGTGGCGGCGATTCCATGCGGCCTGATTGTCAGGGCAACGGTGTCCTCCATGTCGAAAATGCGAGCCAATGTCTTTTTTACGAATTTGATTGCGGGGATGCTTATGACGCTGGTGCCGCTGGCGCTGATTTACGCCGGCGCACCGCTGAATCTGGACAAAATGATCATCGGCGCGATTATGCTGCTGGTTCCCGGCATTGCCATTACCAACGCCATGCGGGACGTTTTGGCGGGAGATTTTCTCACGGCGCTTTCCCGCCTGGCGGAGGTGCTGATTGTGGCGATGGGCATTTCCATCGGCGTGGCCATTGCCATTACCGGCGCGCGGATGCTGTTTGGCACACTGTAAGAGGAGGAACGGAAATGAGACAGTATTTACCCTGCCTGTACGCGTTTGTGGCATGCACTGCGTTTTGCTTTATCTTTGAAATGCGGCGCTGGCGTTATATTCTGTGCGCGGGGCTTGCCAGCGCGATTTCCTGGTTTGTCTATCTGATCCTGCCGGGTTTCAGCGAAGTGGAGCGCTGTTTTGTGGCCACCATCGCCGTGGCGATTCTGGCGGAGATTTTTGCGCGGATTTTCAAAAGCCCCGCCACGGTTTTTCTGGTCATTGGCATTATTCCGCTGGTACCCGGCGGCGGCATTTACTATACCATGGAGAATTTGATTAACGGCAACCTCGCCATGTTCGCCCAGAAAGGGCTGCGGACGGCGGAGGATGCCGGCGCCATTGCCGTTGGCTGCTCGCTGGTTTCTTCCGGCATGCGGATTCTGACTACGGGCATCCGCATGCGGAAAGCGCGGATGAACCGCTGCGGCCCGCAGAACCGATAAAAGCAAAAAGCGCATGCCGCCAATGGCGACATACGCTTTTTGAATAAGAGGAAGCTTATTTTACGCAGGCTATCCCTTCGTCCAGAGCCTTGAAGTTCAGATCCTGCAGCTTTGCCTTGCGGCCGGTAAACATTTCCTTGATCATTTCGCGAATAGTTTCGGGCTTCAGCGCGCCGGTAGCGGCGACGTAAGCGCCCAACATGACCATGTTGCCCACCTTGGGATTGCCGACCTTGTAGGCGATCTCCGCGCAGGGCACATAGATGGTCTTCAAATCGGGACGCTCCACCTTGGCGGTGACCACGGAGCTGTTGACAAACACCAGGCCGTTCTTCTTCACCAGAGGAACAAACTTATCCAGAGACGGCGCGTTCATGGCAATCAACTCGGTGGGGTAAGTAAACAGCGGGGAGCCGACGGGTTTGTCGGACAGCACCACATGGCAATTTGCCGTGCCGCCGCGCATTTCGGGGCCGTAAGAGGGAGCCCAGGTGACTTCCAGACCTTCGGCCATGCCGGCCTCGACCAGATTCTTGCCGATGGACATTACGCCCTGTCCGCCGAAGCCGGAAATGATAATTTCCTTCTTCATATCATTTCACCTCCGTTTTCGCGTCAATGTCCTTGATGCAGCCCAGAGGATAGTAGGGAATCATGTTTTCCTCCAGCCATTCCTTGGCTTTCAGCGGTGTCATGCCCCAGTTGGTGGGGCAGGTGGACAGGACTTCCACGAAGGTAAAGCCCTCGCCGGCCAGCTGCTTCTGGAATGCCTTCTTAATGGCTGCTTTGGCTTTGTTCAGGTGCGGAATGTCGGTGACGCAGACGCGCTCGGCATAGACGCAGCCGTCCAGCGTGGACAGCAGCTCCGCCATGCGGATGGGCATGCCGGCCTGCTCCTTGGTACGGCCCAGCGGGCAGGTGGTTGCCTTTTGGCCAATCAGCGTGGTGGGGGCCATCTGGCCGCCAGTCATGCCGTAAATGGCGTTGTTAATGAAAATTGTGGTGAACTTCTCTCCGCGCATGGCGGCGTGAACAATTTCAGCCGCGCCGATGGAGGCGAGGTCACCGTCGCCCTGATAGGTGAACACCGGCGTTTTCGGATGCGTGCGCTTAATGCCGGTTGCCACCGCCGGCGCGCGGCCGTGTGCGGCTTCCTGCATATCGCAGTTGAAGTAATTATACGCGAACACGGAGCAGCCAACAGGGCAGACGCCGACGGTATCGTCCAGAATACCCAGCTCCTCCATGACCTCGGCAACCAGCTTGTGGACAATGCCGTGGTTGCAGCCGGGGCAGTAATGGAGCTCTTTGTCGGTCAGACCCTTGGATTTCTGATATACAATCGCCATCTTACTTTGCCTCCTTCAGAGCCTTTTTGGCGGCTTCCTCAATTTCCTCAATGGTGGGAATGGCGCCGCCGGCGTGGCCAAGGAAGCTGACGGGCTTCTGGCCCTCAACGCCCAGACGAACATCGTCCAACATCTGGCCGGAAGAGCTCAGCTCCACGTCCAAGATTGCCTTGACGTGGGACTTGCCGGCCAGCTCGTGCAGTGCCTTCTCCGGGAACGGCCACAGAGTGATGGGGCGGAACAGACCGGCCTTGATGCCGGCTGCGCGCAGCTCCTCCAGCGCTGTCAGAGTGATGCGGGCGGGAGTGCCGTATGCGGTGATGACCAGCTCGGCGTCGTCGCACTGGACTTCTTCCCAGCGGATTTCGTTCTTCTGAATCTCTGCGTACTTCTTCTCCAAATCCTCGTTGTGATGATCGCACTCATTGGGATCGATGTACAGGGAATTGATGATATTCGTATGGTCGCGGCCGTGCGTGCCGGTGGTGGCCCAGTCCTTCGGGCCCAGTCCTTCGGGGGCAGCTTGCGCTTGGGGACTTCGTGCCACTCGATGGGTTCCATCATCTGGCCAATCAGGCCGTCCGCCAGAACCACGACGGGATTGCGGTATGCATCGGCGATATCAAAGGCTTCCTGCGTGAAATCCACGGCTTCCTGCACGTTGGAGGGAGCCAGAACGACGGTGCGGTAGTCGCCGTTGCCGCCGCCGCGGGTAGCCTGATAATAGTCGCCCTGCGCCGGCTGAATCGTGCCGAGGCCGGGGCCGCCGCGCATGCAGTTGACAATAACGCAGGGCAGCTCGGCGCCTGCGATATAAGAGATTCCCTCCTGCTTCAGGCTGACGCCGGGGGAGGAGGAGGAGGTCATAGCCCGCATGCCGGCGCCTGCCGCGCCGTAGACCATGTTGATGGCGGCAACCTCCGATTCGGACTGTACAAACACTTTGCCGTGTTCGGGCATGTGCAGGGACATATACTCGGGAACTTCGCTCTGCGGGGTGATGGGATAACCGAAGAAGCAGTCACAGCCGGCGCGGATTGCCGCCTCGGCGATTGCTTCATTTCCTTTCCACAATTCTTTTTTCACGGATAGTAGACCTCCTTCTTTAAAATTTTTCAACGGTGATAATGGAGTCAGGGCAGATCTTCGCGCAGCTTGCACAGGCGATGCACTTGGTGATATCGGTCACGTGCGCGGGGTGGTAGCCCTTACGGTTGATTTTGTCCTGATCAATGGCCACAATGTGTTTGGGACATACGGATACACAGAGTTCGCAGCCCTTGCACCGGTCGGAGTTAAAAGTTACCTTTGCTGTCATTTTTGTTGTCCTCCTTTCCCATCTGCCGGAAAGCGTTACCGCTCCCAAGGCTTTTTCATTCTGATTGTGATCGGGTAAATGGGCTTTTCAAAGTTGCCCAGCTGATCAGCGATTTGTTTTTCCGCCGTGCTGCAGAGAACCGGGATTCCCGTGCGGCGGGAGATTTCCTCCGCCACCGCGGATCCTCTCCGAACCTCCTCCGGCGTGGTTTGCTCACACAGGTGCGTGTTGTCTACCAGCCCGCTGCAGGTAAGCCCCGTTACGGTTTCTATGTTCCGCAGGTAGGAGATCGCTTTTTCAGCGGTCTGCACTTCGGGGCGGTTGGCATTGCTGACAAAAATCATCTGATAGTCCTCGGCGACAATTTTCGGCTGGAACCGGGCCAGTACCCTGGCACCGTCCGGATCGCCGCCGACGTCCAGAATTCCGCGTCGGGACCGATCCTCCAGAATGGTGAGGATTTCCGCCGGGAGAGCCGGAATATCGGCATCGCTGCATGCCTGCGAGGAGCAGATGACCTGCACGCCGGCCTCTTCCAGCAGCGCCTTTCGCTCCCGGGAGCGAAAGTAGGGGTTGACAATATCCAAATCCGCCAGCATGACGTTCTGTCCCGCCCGGGCAAGATCCAAGGCCATATTGACGGAAAACTCGGTTTTGCCGGTGCCGTAATGTCCTGTGATGATTAAAATGCGGTGGCTGGAGATTTGTTCGGCGGTAATGTTCAAAACAAAATCCCCTTTCTGTAAAAAAATGGTGTTGTATTATTTTGCATGCCGTTGTATGATGTCATTGTAGCCTAAAAAAAACGCGATGTCAAGGAACCTGCTGTAAAAAGTCACAAAGCGATGAAAAATATTTGCGCAGGAACGCCGCATAACCGATAAAATCGTATGAAGTTTGGGGGGATTCCGTTGGGTGATTTGAAAAAGGCCCGGCTGTCGGAAAAAACAGCGGAGCTTCTTTATGAGAAAATTGTGGACGAGCGACAGTATGGACCGGGGAGCAAGCTCCCCAATGAAAATGAGATGTCCGCGGCGATGAACGTCAGCCGGACGACACTGCGGGAGGCGGTGTCTTATCTTGTGGCGGAGGGGATCCTGGAAATCCGCCGGGGTAAGGGAACCTTTGTGACAGACAACCTGCCGGAGAGCATGATGGACATGACGGCTATCCGCAGCCGTCACTCCAGCATCCGCGCCAAGGATCTCTTTGAGATGCGTCTGATTTTTGAGCCTGCCACTGTGGCGCTGGCCTGTCAGCGGGCCAGCAAGGAAGAGCTGGAGCTGCTGCGGGAAAAGGCGGAACGGGTGGAAGAACTGGCGAAAAGCGGCGGCGACTGGCCTTCGGCGGATCAGGAATTTCATTTGGAACTGATCCGGGCGTCCCACAACGAATATATGCGGAGGCTGTACCCGATCATTAACGGCGCTGTCAGCGAAATTTTGCAGATCTCCAAAAACCGGCAGCATATGCAGGAAATTGCCGTATCGGATAACCGGCTGGTGGTGGATTTTCTGATGAAACGGGACGCTTCCGGCGCGCGTTCCGCCATGAGTATTCACATGAAGCATTTAATCAATTCCCTGTCGGAATAAAAGCGGAGGAAAATCCAACCTGGATTTTCCTCCGCTTTCCGAAAGGCCGGGGACGGCGCCGCGGCGCCGTACCCC
>JBFLFX010000074.1:0-10314 GCA_041859815.1 Dysosmobacter sp.
CTTTAGTATAAAGATTTGAGAGGAAATCCGCAACCGTCAAATTCACGAAATCTTGTAAAAAAATGCGGATTTGTATTGGAGGGACGGTTCAAAACCGGAAAAGAGGGCGTTTGTAAACGGCGGAAAAATCCATGGGGGGCGGATGGCGGGAACAGCGCGTGCGCGGATTCCTGAATTCTGCAAATGCTCCGATAAAATTTCCGCCGAATTTTCCACCACACAGGCGCGGATTCATGTTACAATATAAATGGAACACGGCATGCTTGGCATGGAAGAAAAAATAAAGGGACGGAAAAAATGGGTATTGCATCGATTATCATGCTGCTGGGCGGTCTGGCGTTTTTCCTGTTCGGCATGTCGCTGATGGGGGATTCGCTGAAAAAGGTCGCCGGCGGGAAGCTGGAAACGACGCTGGGAAAATTGACCTCCACGCCCCTGAAGGGCGTTTTGCTGGGCGCTTTTGTTACGGCAATCATTCAGTCCTCCTCCGCGACCTCCGTGATGGTGGTGGGATTTGTCAACTCCGGAATTATGGGGCTGCAGCAGGCCATTGCCATCATTATGGGCGCAAATATCGGCACCACCGCCACCAGCTGGATCCTCAGCCTTGCCAGTGTGGAGGGTTCCGGCACGGCGGATCTGCTGTCCACCGCCGTGATTTTTGCCGTGGTGGCGGTGATTGGCATCGTTTTGTACATGACGGCAAAGACGACCTCCAGAAAAAATGTGGGCGTGATCCTGCTGTCGCTGTCCGTGCTGATGAGCGGCATGAAGACGATGTCCTCCGCGATGGAGCCGCTGCAGAGGAGCCCCGCGTTTTTGCATGTGCTGTCCGTGGTGTCCAACCCCCTTTTATGCGTCCTCATCGGGATCGCCGCTACCGCCGTGGTGCAGAGCTGCTCCGCTTCCATCGGCATTTTACAGGCGTTGGCGGTCACCGGCGTGATTGAATATAAAATCGCCGTTTATCTGGTGGTGGGAATGAGTGTCGGCGCCTGCGTTCCCGTCTTGCTGTCCGCCATCGGCGCGACGAAAAACGGCAAGCGCGCGGCGTTCAGTTATCTTTATTTCAACGCCGTCGGCGGCACGGTATTCCTGGCGCTGTTTGCCCTGGTCAGCGCGGTGACCGGCGGGCTGCCGATTTTGCGCGGCGCGGCCACCAGCGTGGGCATTGCCGTAATCAATACCACGTTCAAGGTCTTTGCCGTAGTGGTGCTGTTTCCATTCCGTTTTATTCTGGAAAAGATGGCTGTGAAAACATTTCCGGACGCAGCGGAGGATGACGAGGATCGGGAATTTGAGAAGAACCTGCTGGACGAGCGCTTTTTCGCCTACCCCTCCGTGGCGCTGAAACAGGCGTGCAAAACGGCGGAGCTGATGGCTTACGCCTCCCGTAAGAATCTCTATCGCGCCATTGAACTGCTGGAAACTTTCAATCAGACGAAATATGATAAATTGCAGCGCCGGGAGGAGCGGGTGGATCGCTATGAGGACAACCTGAGCAGTTACCTTGTGAAACTGTCCGCCCGGGGACTGTCCGACGCGGAGACGCGGGAGTCCGGCATGCTGCTGCAAAGCCTGACCAATCTGGAGCGCATTTCCGATCACGCCATGAATGTGGCGGAGTTGGCGGATACGCTGCACCGGCGCAACCTTCAGTTTTCCAAAGAGGCGCGCCGGGGAATATCTCTGTGTGCGGACGCTGTGGAAACCATTACGGACTTGGCCTGCAGAGCGCTGATCGGGAACGATCTGGCGTCCGCCGTCCGGGTGGAGCCGCTGGAGGACACCATTGATATTCTCACCGAGCGTTTGAAAGCGCAGCATGTCAACCGCCTGCAGTCCGGCGCCTGCACGCTGGAGCTGGGGTTCGTGTTTAACGACTGTATCAACAACTTTGAGCGCGTGGCGGATCACTGTTCCAATATTGCGCTGATTGTGCTGGAAAATCAGGAATCTATCGACATGGCTTCCCACCGGTATGCGGAAGCCATGAAAGAGAGCCGATCGGAACAGTATGAAACCTACAAAAAGGAATACGCGGAAAAATATCTCTTCCGCTTAAACAATATGGAAAAAGCAGGGATTGCAGGATAAATTGAGCCGTCCCGCAGCGGCGGGCTGCCGGCGGATTACGGAGGTACTGAGTTATGCTGGATTTTTTACGGAGTGAGGGAATTGACCCGAAGCTGATTGACGAAATGGAGCATTACCGCAGTTTTTACAAGGTGCGCGACGACGTGCGGAACCGCATTCCCACGCCCAGCTATTATTACTATGGCCGGGAAGTGTGGGAACAGGCGGCCGCCACGCTTCTGGCGGGGGAAAACCTGCTGCTGGTGGGGCCGAAGGCCACAGGCAAAAACGTATTGGCGGAAAATCTCACCGCCGCCTTTGGCCGTCCCGGCTGGGACATTTCCTTCTATATCAATACCGACGCCGCGGCGCTCATTGGGACGGATACTTTTGAAAACGGCGAAGTCAGGCTGCGCCGCGGCCCTATCTGCCGCTGCGCGGAGGAGGGCGGCTTCGGCGTTCTGGACGAGATCAACATGGCGAAAAACGAGTCGCTGGCGGTGCTGCACGCCACGCTGGATTTCCGGCGCGTCATTGACGTGCCGGGCTATGACCGCATTGTGCTGGATGACGCCACCCGGTTTATCGCCACGATGAACTACGGCTACGCCGGCACCCGGGAGATTAACGAGGCGCTGGCCTCGCGCTTTATGGTCATCAATATGCCCGTGATTTCCGAGACAAACCTGAAAAAGCTGCTGCATCGCCAGTTCCCGACGCTGAAAAGCGAGTATGCCGAGCAGCTCACCGGTCTCTTTCAGGATATCCAGAAAAAGTGCGACAGCGCGGAGATCTCCACCAAGGCGCTGGATCTGCGGGGGCTGCTGGCCGCTGTCCGGCTGATGCGGAACGGGCTGCCGCCCGTACAGGCGCTCCGGCTGGGCATTGTGAATAAGTGCTTTGAGGAATTTGAGCGCCAACTGGTGTCGGATTTGATTGCGGTGCGCCTGCCGGAAGGGCTGGAGGCCGCGCAGATGTTTGCCGATTGATATGGAGATTTCGGATGCGGAAAAGCGCCGCGCAGAGAATCTGATTTGGAATGCGGCGGGGGATTACAGCATTCGGCCGGACTTCCGGGTGTTCGATGCGGAGGGCCGGGCGGATCTGTACTGGAACAGCATCATCGGCGCGGTGCGCCGCCGGTACGACTGGGAAAAACTCTCCGCCATGTTCCGGGACTTTCATGGGCGGCTGAATCAGTTGGAATATGAAAATCTGGCGTGGATTGCGCTGGAGAGCGCCGTGTTTCCGCGGGAACAGGGCGACCGCCCGGCGCTGCCGTTTTTGCGGATTGCCTGTGCCAGGCGGATCGCCGCGATTCCCGTACAGGACGGCGAGCCGCAGGCAAACCGGCTGCTCCGGGCGCACTTTCAACGGGTTCTGGGGCAGCGGCCCGAACTGGCGGCGGAGGAGTCCGCCCTGCTGGACAGCCTTGAAGCCTGTACGGACGGCGATACGGATCAGCTGGTGGCGCGGCTGCTGGCGCTGTTTTCGGAATACCTGGCCTATCGCCCCGCGGCGGAAGAAGAGACAGCCGAGGAGGATACGAGGCAGTTCCGCCTGCCGTTTCTCCGCTGGGGCTGGCGAAGCAAAAACGCCCCGGCGGCGCTGCCGCCCGTTCGTGGGTTCGGATTCGGCTTTGGAGAACACGCGGATGAGTACGGCGGCACGGAGGCGATGGATCAGAGCCATATCCACGTTCGTTTTTCCAAATATGCCGCCCAGACCGACGAGGGGCTGCGGAAGTATATTGAAAGCTATTTTGGCGCGCCGCTGTACGGGCAGCGGGAGACGCGGGAGCTGGAACACACCCTCTGCACGGGCAACCACCGGGACTGCCACCTGTATTTTACCCGGGGCGAGGATTGCCCGGTTCCGGCGGAGGGATTTGCGGCGCAGCAGCGGAAAGCCGCCCGGGAACAGGCGCAGCGGAACCGGCAGTATTACAAGGCCCATATCGAGCAGAACCGAACGGCCATCGACCGGCTGACGGCGCGGCTGAAAAATTCCATGCTGACGCAGTTGGAGTCCTCGGCGGTAAAGTCCGGTTCCGGCAGACTGCTGGGCGGCCGTATCTGGCGGGGTATTTATTTAAACGATCCCAAAATTTTTGAAAAGGAGCTGCGGGGAGATCCGGGGAATCTGTCCGTGGACATTCTGCTGGATGCCTCCACCTCTCAGGTGCACCGGCAGGAAATTGTCTCCACCCAGGGCTATCTGATTGCGGAGAGCCTGACAAGGTGCCGCTTGCCGGTGCGGGTTTTTTCCTTCTGCTCCATGAGCGGCTATACGGTTATACGGCTGTTCCGGGACTACGGGGAGACAGAGAAAAACGACGGCATTTTCAGCTATTTTACCACCGGGTGCAACCGGGACGGCCTCGCCGTGCGGGTGGCGGCGGATCTGCTGAAAAAGACGGACTGCGAGCACCGGATGCTGATTGTCCTGTCGGATGCCAAGCCCAACGATGTGCTGAAGGTGCAGACATCGCTGAATATTTGGCGGGATTATACGGAATCCGTGGGCGTGGAGGACGCCGCGATGGAGGTGCACCGCGCGCGGGTGGACGGGATTTCAGTGATCTGCGTGTTTACCGGCGGGGATGACGACTTGCCCGCCGTCCGGCGGATTTACGGCCGGGATTTCGCCCGGATTCATTCTCTGGACCAGTTTGCCGATACGGTGGGGGCGCTGATTCAGAATCAGATCCGGAACTTGTGAAGAACCGGAGCAGCGGCGGGGGCTTTCGTTTTACGAAGGCCCCCGCCGGGCGCATCCGCGGAAATAATGCTTGCAAAACGGGCGGCAGTGAATCAAAATATAAGCAGGCCCTGTTTAAAAAATCCCCGCGCTCATCTGATTGCTGATTTTTAAACGGGGCCTGACAGAAAAATTTTAAGCCGTTTGCGGCGGAACCGCACGGGGACGCGGCATTTTCGGGCTCGAACAGAGAAAAGGGAGCGGCGGCATGAGTTTTGTCGTATTTGAAAATGTGAGCAAGGTCTATCACACAGGCGAGGTGAATATTGAGGCGCTGCGCAATGCGGCCTTTACGGTGGAAAGAGGCGAGGTTGCGGTGATTGTCGGCGCGTCCGGCGCGGGCAAGACGACGCTGCTGAATATTCTGGGCGGCATGGATACGCTGACATCCGGGAGAGTTTTTTTGGACGGACGGGAAATTTCCGGATTGAAAGAACGGGAACTGACGGAGTACCGCCGCTATGACGTGGGCTTCGTGTTTCAGTTCTACAATTTGATCCAAAATCTGACGGCGCTGGAAAACGTCTCCCTCGCCACGCAGATCTGCAAAAACCCGCTGGATCCGGCGGAGGTTTTGCGGGAAGTGGGGCTGGCGGACAGAATGTACAATTTTCCGGCGCAGCTCTCCGGCGGTGAGCAGCAGCGGGTGGCGATTGCCCGGGCGCTGGCGAAAAATCCGAAGCTGCTGCTCTGTGATGAGCCCACCGGCGCGCTGGACTACAACACCGGCAAGCAAATTCTTAAGCTGCTGCAGGACACCAGCCGGAGGACGGGAATGACCGTAATCATCATCACGCACAATCAGGCGCTGACCGGTATGGCCGATCGGATTATCAAGGTGCGTAACGGCGGCGTTTATGCCGAGACGGTAAATAAGCATGTCGTTCCGGTGGAAGAGATTGAGTGGTAAGGCCCATGCTGAGACGATCGACTCTGAGAGAAATCCGGCAGACGCTGGGGCGGTATCTGGCAATTCTCGCCATTGTGGCGCTGGGCGTCGGCACATTTGCCGGCCTGAAAGTGACCCGGACGGATATGGTGTCCACCGCAGACAGCTATCTGCAAAGTCACAGGTTTTATGACTACAAGCTCATTTCCACGCTGGGATTTGACGATAAAAACGTTGCCGCCGCGGAGAAAAGCAGCGGGGTACGGGCGGCGGAAGGCTCCGTTTCAACCGACGCGCTTGTGGACGTGGCGGGAACCGGCGACAATGTTTACCGCGCCATGACGATTACGAAGAAAGTCAATACGCTGAAGCTGGCCGCCGGAAGAATGCCAAAGGCGGCGGACGAATGCGTGATTGACGCCAAATATCAGAAGAAAAGTATTCTGGGAAAGTACCTGCGTATATCCGGCGCCAACACGCCGGACACGGCAAAGCTGTTCAGGTATCGCAAGTACAGGGTTGTCGGGCTGGCGGAATCTCCGCTGTACCTGAATTTTCAGCGGGGGTCCACGTCGCTGGGCAACGGCTCCGTGGCGGGCTTTTTTTGCATTGAAAAGGCCGGGTTTACGGCGGATTATTATACGGAGCTCTATGTCCGGCTGAAAGGGGGCGGCACGATTTATTCGGAGGAATATAAGGCCGCCGTGTCGGCTGCGGAACCCCGGATGAAAGCGCTGGCGAAATCCGCGTCCGCCGCCCGGTACGGTGCTATGGTGTCCGCCGCCCGGGCGGCGCTGGCGGAACAGCGGAAAACATACGACGGCGGTTATGCCGCCTATCTGTCTGAAAAGGAGGCGGCGTACGCAAAGCTGGACGCCGCGGCGGCGCGGCTTGCGGCGGGAGAAAAAGATCTGAACGGCGAGCAGGCCGATCTGGCGGCGCAAAAGAGATCGCTGACGGCTTCCGAGGCCAAAATCGCGGCGGGGCTGGCACAGGCAGCGGCGGCGCGGCAGGCTCTGGAGGCGCAGAAGCCTGCCATGACGGCCTCTCAGACTGCGCAGGCCGAGGCAAAGCTGACGGCGCAGGAGACGGCGCTGAAAGAGCGGCAGTCATCTGTGAATGCGGGGCTTGCCAAAATCGCGGCGGGGGAGCAAAAGCTGGCCGCTTCCCGGCAGACGCTTGCGGTCAACCGCGCTGCGCTGCAAACTTCCCGCGCGGCGGCGGACGGCAAATTTGCGGCGGCGGCAAAGACACTGGCGCGGGGGAAGACAGTGCTGGAAAACGCAAAGGCCGAATTGAAAGGGCTGAAGCGGGGCAGCGCCTTTGCGTTTACCCGGGACATCAATACCGGATATGTCTCTTTTAACAGCGACTCCAGCATTGTCAGCGGTATTGCCCGGGTATTTCCCGTGTTCTTCTTTATGGTGGCGGCGCTGGTCTGCATGACCACCATGACGCGGATGGTGGAGGAGCACCGCTCTCAAATCGGCGTGCTGAAAGCGCTGGGATACGACAACCGAAGGACCATGGGAAGCTATCTGTTTTACGCGGGGAGCGCCGCCACCGTCGGCGCGGTGATCGGCTTTTTTGCGGGCTGCAGGCTGTTTCCCCTGGTAATCTGGAAAGCCTACGGCATGATGTATAATTTTGACAATCACGTGGCGGATTACATCGACTGGAAGCTGGCCGGCGTATCGCTGTTTGTTGCGCTGGCCTGCTCCGTGGGCGCCACATGGTTCTCCTGCGCGGAGGATTTTTATGTGGCTCCGGCGCAGCTGATTCGTCCCAAAGCGCCCAAAAGCGGAAAACGGATTTTGCTGGAGCGGATTCCGCCGCTGTGGAACCGCATCGGATTTCTGCAAAAGGTCTCTTTACGGAATATTTTCCGCTACAAAAAGCGGTTTTTAATGATGGTTTTGGGGATCAGCGGCTGCACGGCGCTGCTGATTGCGGGCTTCGGCATCAACGATACCATCAAGGACATCGCCAACCTGCAGTTCAGGGAAATTGATCTGTACGATTACAGCGTGACCTTTGATAAAAACATGAGCGCGGCAGATCAGCAGAATTTTATCAAGTACAGCGCGGACAATGTCCGGGACATTCTGTTTGTGCATGCTTCCTCTGTGACGCTGCAAAAAGGGGGAAAGGAGAAATCCGTGTCGCTGATTGCCGCGGACGGCGGGAAGTTCGGCAAGTTTGTCAGCCTGCACAGCGGCAAGCGAAAAATCGCGTTCCCGGGAGACGGCGAGGCGGTTATCTGCAAAAAGCTCAGCAAGCAGTACAACCTCAAACCGGGCGACCGGATTACGCTTCGCGACAAAAATTACCGTACCATGAAAGTGCGCGTCAGCGCCGTATGCGACAATTATGTCAACGATTTCCTCTATCTCGGAACCGGCACCTACGCGCGGGGCTTCGGTTCCGCGCCGGAGAAGAAGCTGGCCTATGTGATTGCGGCGGGATCGTCCGACGCCGCCGTTCATCAGGCCGCGGCGCGGAGCGCGGGATACGGGAACGCGGCCGCCACGTCGGTCAATTCCGATTCCAGAGACTTGATTAACCATATGATGCGGAGCCTGAACGCGGTGATCGTGGTGATTGTGCTGTGCGCCGGCGCACTGGCGTTTATTGTGATTTTCAATCTTACCAATATCAATATCACGGAGCGCGTCCGGGAAATTGCCACCATCAAGGTTCTGGGCTTTTATCACAGGGAGACCATGGCGTATGTGTTCCGGGAAAACCTGCTTATGACGGGCATCAGCGCACTGGTGGGAATTCCGTTGGGAAGGGCACTTCTGACCTTTATCATGTCGCAGATCAACGTGGATCTCATTTACTTTTCCATGCGGATTACCCTGAAAAGTTATGTGCTGTCCGTGCTTTTGACCTTCGTGTTCGCGGTAATTGTGGGGATTCCCATGTCCTCCAGACTGCGGAAGATCAGCATGACGGAATCTCTGAAATCCGTGGAATAGCCGCGAAAAACAGATCCGGCTGGAAGAATTCCAACCGGATCTGTTTTTAAAAAGGCGGATTTATTTTTCCATTTGGGACGGCATCTGCCACGCGTTGTGGTCGGTGTGCAGCAGGTGATGGGACTTTTCGCTCAGCGGCTTGCCCAGATATTCCCGGTACAGATTCAGGACGTCCTGATTTTCGTGGGAGAAACGGACGGTCGCATCGGCGTCCAGCTTCCACAGCAGATCGCCGCGCTGGGCGGCCATCTCCCTGCCGTCGTGGATGGGCTGCCCGCCGCCGCCGGCGCAGCCGCCGGGGCAGGCCATGACTTCCACGAAGTCGTAGGAAACCTCGCCGCTGTCCACGGCCTCCATCAGCTTGCGGACGTTGGCAAGCCCGCTGACCACCGCCACGCGGACATCGCCTGCGCCGGGGATGGAGAAAACGGACTCCTTCCAGGGCTTATCCCCGCGGACGGCGCGGAACGCGTCGGGATCGGGGTTGGAGCCGGTAATCAGATAGTAGGCGCTCCGCAGGGCGGCGTCCATGACGCCGCCGGTGGCGCCGAAAATCACGGCCGCGCCGGAGCTGGAGCCAAGCGGGCTGTCGAACTTCTCCTCGTCCAGATCCATGGGACGGATATGCTCACTGCGGAGCATCCGGGTCATTTCACGGGTGGTGATGGACACGTCCACGTCCGGATCGCCGCAGGCGCTGTTCATGGTGGGAATTTCGCACTCGTGCTTTTTGGAGACGCAGGGCATCACAGAGACCACGAATATCCTGTGGGGATCGATTCCCGCCTTTTCCGCGAAGTAGCTCTTGACCACCGCGCCGAACATCTGCTGGGGGGACTTGGCGGTGGACAGATTGTTGGTGTAAGCCGGAAACTGGGATTTCAGGAAGCGTACCCAGCCGGGGCAGCAGGAGGTAAACATCGGCCAGCGGTATTGATTCCGATGGGTGAAGCGCTGGATGAACTCGCTGCCCTCCTCCATAATCGTCAGGTCGGCGGAGAAATTGGTGTCGAACACGTAGTCGAAGCCAATGCTCCGCAGAGCAGCCGCCATCCGTCCCGGAGTGGCGAAGGAGGGATCCAGGCCGAAGGCCTCCGCCCACGCAACACGCACGGCGGGGGCGGCCTGCACCACGGTGACAATATCGGGATCGCCCAGCGCGTCCAGCACCCGGGAAGTGTCATCCCGGGCGGTCAGCGCACCGGTGGGGCAGTGGGTGATGCACTGGCCGCAGTAAGTGCAGTCGGTATCCTTTAACAGGCGGTTGCCGGAGACGTCCACGGTGGTACGGGAGCCGGTGCCGGCGACATCCCAGATGTGCATGTCCTGAATTTTGTCGCAGACCTGCACGCAGCGCATGCATTTGATGCACTTGCCCGCCTCGCGGATGACCGGGGTGGAAGGGTCGATGACGGAGGGCTCGGGCTGCACGTCATAGGGCTGATAGTGGATATTCAGATCCTCCGCCAGATTCTGCAGCTCGCAGTTGCGGCTGCGGATGCAGGTGGTGCAGGAGGTGTTGTGCTGGGACAGGATCAGGCGCAGATTGGTACGCCGTGCCTGCCGTACACGGGGGGAATTGGTGTGAATCTGCATTCCCTCGGTTAC
>JBFLFX010000075.1:0-10284 GCA_041859815.1 Dysosmobacter sp.
GATCTCCAACCTGAACACCTCTTCTCAGAACCTGACTTCCGCGGAGAGCGAGATCCACGACGTGGATATGGCCAAGGAGATGACCGAATTCACCAACGCGAACATCCTGTCTCAGGCTGCGACCTCCATGCTGGCCCAGGCAAACAGCCTGCCCCAGAACGTTCTGTCCCTGCTGAAGTAATTCAGTTTCCGGACGGCACGGTTTATAAAAACAGGGCGGCGGGGAATCATCCCCGCCGCCCTGTTTATTTCTTTATTTTCTTCTCCCGCACCGTGGGAAAGCGGAACGCGCGCCGCCCCGCGGGCCGGGGATCCGCAAAGGCAGGGGAACCAATCCGCTCTCCCTGCCTTTTTTGTGAAATTTACTTCTTGTTGGCATAGTCCATCATGTGCCTTGGGACTTCCATCAGCGGGGACTGGCGGCAGACCGCGCCGGTTTCAAACGCCACCCGGGGCATTCCGTAAACCAGCGCCGTGGCCTCGTCCTGGCCGATGGTTTCCGCGCCCGCCTTCCGCATTTCCAGAAGGCCCTCCGCGCCGTCATCGCCCATGCCGGTGAGAATGACGCCCAGCGCGTCCGCGCCCGCCGCCCTGGCGACAGAGGAAAACAGCACGTTGACGGACGGCTTATGGCCGTTGACCCGCTGGCCGTCCGCGATGCGGATGCGGTAGCCGCCCGCCTTCCGGGCCTCGACTCGCATGTGCAGGCCGCCGGGCGCAAGATAGACGGTGCCCTCCTCCACAGTCTGATTGTTCTCCGCCTGTACCACACGCAGGCGGCAGGCCGCGTTCAGGCGCTTGGCGTACATCTCCGTAAAGCCCTCGGGCATGTGCTGCACCATGACGATGCCCGGCATTTCCGCCGGCAGCACCTCCAGCACGCGGCTGACGGCTTCCACCCCGCCCATAGAGGCGCCCATGGCAATCAGCTTCTCCTTGGGGAACCGCCGCGCGCCGGGCGCTTTGGCGGAACCGGCCATCCGCGCGCGCTCCGCCGCCTGCGCGTTCTCCTGAATGTGCCGGTGGGCGGCGGAATTGCCGGCGGCCAGACGGATTTTTACGCCCAGCAGCAGCACGACGGTCTGCAGCCGGGCGTTTCCGTCGTCGCAGAAACACTGGATGCGGGGATTCTTCAGCAGATCGTCCGTGGGCGGAATCTGTCTGGCGGTAAGAAAAATCACCGGGATCTGCCGCTCCGCAATGCGCTCCGCCCACAGCTTCAGCGGAAACGACGGGGAGGAAACCAGAATCAGCACCAAATCGGGCGTCTCGGCCCGAAGGGCCTCGTCGGCCTGCAGGGGATTCAGTTCCACCCCGCGCAGCGCGTAATGGTGATCCTTCTCCAGCGCCGCGCGCAGGCTTCGGTTCCGCTCCGTGTCCTCCGCCAGCACCAGCACCGAGTAAGCAACGTTCTCCACGGTTATCCCTCCTTCCGAAACACTGAGGGGCGCATGACTTTAAAGCCGATCTCCGCCGCGGGAATCGTCTCGCTCATTCCGATAAACAGGTAGCCGCCGGGGCTCAGCGCTTCAAAGTACCGCTTGGAAAGCTGACGCCGGATTGCCGGCGTGAAGTAGATCATGACGTTCCGGCAGAAGATGATGTCGAACCCGTGAAACGTCAGAGGGAACGGGTCCATCAGGTTCATTTTGGAAAAATGCACGCAGTCGGCAATCTGGGGCGAAATTTTCCACCGGCCGTCCGGCATGGCCGTGAAATACCGCTTTTTCAGCGGCGCGGCGATATTTTTCAGGCTGTCCTCCGTGTAAACGCCCTCCTTCGCCTGCGCCAAAACGTTGTCGGAGATGTCCGTGGCATGAATGGTAAAGGATTTTACCTTGGGGCTGAGGAGAAGCTTTTCCTTCAGATAAATCGCCGCGGTATACGCCTCGTCGCCGGAGGAGCAGCCCGCGCTCCAGATCTTCAGATTGGTCTTAAAGGGGTTGGCGGCCAGAATGGCGGGAACCGCCTCCCGCACCATATAATTGTAATGCATCTCCTCCCGCTGGAAAAAGGTGAAGTTGGTGGTCAGCTTTGCCACCATCTGCTGCTGCAGCTTTTCGTCGGTAATCACCGCGGCCATGAATTCGCGGAAATCCGCAAACCCGCTTTTGGCAATCAGCCCGGAAAGACGGCCCTCAATCAGGCTGCGCTTGCGCTCCATGTTGATGCCGTAGCGGTTGAGCATGATGCCGCATATCTGATTGAACTCCCTGTCGTCAATTTTCAAAAGAACAGTCCCCCCGTGGCCGCGCTCAGACGGCGGCTTTCTGATTCTGGTCAACGCCGAACACGCGGTTGACATCCAGAATCTGCTTCACCGCGCCGTCAATATTGGCAATCTGGCTGGAAATGCTGCGCTTGCCGTTCCCGCCGGTTCTCGCGGGGGACTCCTGCAGCTGGGAGGGCTTAATCAAAAGCACATCCTGCACCGCTTCCACAATCATGCCGATTTTCTCGTTGTCGAACGTCACAATGACAATGCAGGCGTTCTCGTCGTACTCGCAGGGATCCAGCCCCATTTTAATCCGCAGGTCAATTACCGGCACAATCGTGCCGCGGATATTAATCACGCCGCGGCAGAAGGGCTTTGTGCTGGGGATGGGGGAAATTTCCTGCATCACGATGATCTCCTGCACAATCTCCAGGTCGATGCCGTAGTCCGTATTGTCCACCATGACGAAAAGGTAGCGCTTGTCTCCGGTCTGCTCCGGGGACTCAGATTTTTTCTCGTCCATAGCCGTCTCTCCTTCTTTCTGATGGGAACCCGTTATTTGTTTGCCCGCAGGCCGTTTACATCCACGATGAGGTTGATGGAACCGTCGCCCAGAACCGCGCAGCCGCTGATGCCGGACAGGCGCGTCGCACAGCGGCTGAGATAGTTGGGCAGCGTCTTTGCCACCACCTGGTACTCGCCGTCCAGATGGTCAAAGAGGATGCAGAAATCCTGTTCCTCCGTGGTCAGGTGCATCAGCATCCCGTCCTCCGGCTTCTGCACGGGCGTGTCAATCTGAAACAGTTTACTCAGGCGCAGCACGGAATAGCACTCGCCCAGCAGCATAATCATCTCGTTGCCCTCCGGATCGGTAAAGATGTCGCCCGCCTTCGGCTTGATGGCCGTCTTAACGGAAACGGTGGGCACGATAAAGCTGATGTTGCCCACGCTGAAGCGCATACCGTCCACAATGGTCAGCGTCAGCGGAATGCGGATAATCATTTTGGTGCCCCTGCCCGCCTCGCTTTCCACGCTCACAGACCCGCCGATCTGGCCGATGTTCTTGCGAACCACGTCCATGCCGACGCCCCGGCCGGAATACTCCGTCACCGTCTCGTTGGTGGAAAAGCCGGGCAGGAAAATCAGGGAATAGACTTCCCTGTCGGTCATCTCATCCTCGGCCTTGGTCAAAAGGCCCTTCTCCCGGGCCTTTTGCAGGATCTTGCCGCGCTGCAGGCCGCGGCCGTCGTCGGAAACGGTGACCACCACGTCGCTGCCGGTGGTGCGGGCTTCCAGCACCACGCGGCCCTTTTCGGGCTTGCCCAGCTTCACGCGCTCCTCCGGCGTCTCAATGCCGTGATCCACGGAGTTGCGGATAATGTGCATCAGGGGATCGGACAGGTTGTCGATGACGTTTTTGTCGACTTCCGTCTCCTCGCCCAGCATCTCCAGCTGGACTTCCTTGCCCACCTTTTTGCTCATGTCGCGCACCAGGCGGCGCATTTTCTGGAACACGGTGGAGACCGGCAGCATCCGGATGGACATCACGATATCCTGCAGCTCATTAATCAGGTTATGCAGCTGCTTCGCCGCCGCGTCAAAATTGTCGTGGGGACGATCGCCGAAGTTGGCGTTGCTGATGACCATGGACTGGGAGGTGACAATCTCCCCCACCATGTTCAGCAGGCTGTCCAGCTTGTTCACATTGACGCTGATGAAATTCTGCTTCGCCACGCCCTCCATCACCGCGGCGGGAGCGGTTTTTTCGCTCTTTTGCGCGGCGGGCGCCGCCTTTGCCGCCGGCGCCCCGGCGGGGGCCTCGCCCTGCGCGCCGCCCCTCAGGCGGATGGTTTCGGGAATTTCCTCGTCCGCGCCGTCAATGGGCAGGACGGAATATTTTTTCAGGAAGAGGGTGGTATCCAGAATATGGTTCAGCTCGTCGGGATTTTCCGCCGTCTGGACATAAACCGTCAGCCCGTTTTCCGCCACGGCCCGGGCCGCCGCGTCACCCTCCAGCGTCTCCGGCCGCGTGACAACCCGCGGGCAGATTTTTTTCAGCGCCTCCCGGACGCCCAGCGCGCGGATGCCCTCCATTTTGCAGTCCGGCTCAAAGCGCGCCTTGATTTTATAGAACGGCAGGACGGGATCGCCGCCGGCCGGTTCCCCGGCCTTTTCCGCGGGGGCGGCGGCGACAGCGGCGGCGGCCGCGGGAGCGGAAGCCGCGGGCACGTCGCCCTTCATCTGCGCCAGCAGGCGGTGCAGATCGGCAATCAGCTGCTCGTCCGCGCCGTCCGGTTTGCCGCTGGCCTGAATTTTTGCCAGTTCCCCGTTGAAAAACGAAACCGCCCGGAACACCATGTCGAACACCGACGGCCACTGATCGTCGCCGGCTCCGTTCTCCCGGATCTGGGCGAAAACGTCCTCCACCGCGTGGGCCACTTTGGCGATCTCCTCAAATTCCATCATGGAGGACGATCCCTTAATCGTGTGCATCACGCGAAAGACCTCGTTGATCTGATCGGCATTCAGCTGTTCCACGCCTTCGCCGTCCAGCAGGATGTCGTCCAGATTCTGCAATAGTTGCTGCGTCTCATAAATATATACATCCAGCATGGATTCTTCTGTACTCATGCCAGCCACCTCCGCTTTTTATTTCTCCCCGCGCCGGCGCGCGGAACCCCCGTCCGGATCAGAGCAGTTTATTGATGGCGGACAGAATGCCGTCCTCCTTAAAGGGCTTCACAATAAAGCCCCGCGCCCCGTTCAGCACGGCGTCGCGCACCATGGCCTCCTGGCCCATTGCGGAAACCATGATGACTTTTGCGTTGGGATCCTCGGCGCGGATGGCTTTCAGCGCGGCCAGACCGTCCATCTCCGGCATGGTAATATCCATCGTCACAATGTCGGGTTTCAGCTCGCGGTATTTTTCCACTGCGACTCTGCCGTTTTCCGCTTCACCGACCACTTCGTGCTCACTTTTCTGCAGCATATTTTTAATGGTGATCCGCATGAAAGCCGCATCGTCAACAATCATAATCTTTGCCATAAAAAGTTCCTCCTGTTTACAGCTGGCACTCTCCGCCAACCAGTTTCTTGATCCGCATGACGCAGGTTTCCGCTTCAAAATAGACCGAACGCCCGCTGCTTCCGCCCAAATCCTTGCCATCCACGGGAATCTTCATTTCCGCCAGCATCCGCAGGCACTCGGCGCCGTTCTGCCGCCCCACGGGAATCACCGTTCCCCCCGCGGGCATCAGCACCTCGGCGCCGCCGGCAAGCTTCGCCCGCAGGCGGCTGCCCCGCGCTCCCGCGCGGATGACTTCTGCCCTGAGCTGCCGCAGGCCCGGATTCGCAAATTTGGCAGACTGTTCTCCCTCGCTGCTCGCGGGCAGAAGCACATGCAGCATCCCGCACACATGACTTACGGGATCGTACAGCACCACGCCCACGCAGGAGCCCAGCCCCAGCGCGCACAGCACGTCCGGGGGGCTTGCGGTCCGCATCTGGGCAATATTCACCATCAGCGTGCCCACTCAGACACACCCCAGGGATTCCAGCAGCGTGTGGTAGGATTTCCGATTGGGGATCAGCAGCAGATCCCCGGAAAAGCCCACCTGGCTGTCAAAAAGCCCCGATTTGAAATAGAGCACATGGTCGCCCTCCAGCCCGGCCTGCACCAGCGCGATGCTCAGCACCGCGCCCAACATATCCATGGTCGCGTAAGGAGTCGTGGGAATCAGTTCCAGCCCGGTCATCTGGGAGATGGCGGTCAGGTAGGACCCGCCCATAATATTCACGGCCTCTTTCAGCGCGGATTCGTCCATCATGGAGAACACCGCGCCCTCGGGGGGCTTCTCCAGCGGCTGGGCGCGGATCAGCTCCACAATATGCCGCGCCTGCTCAAAATCCATAATGGACATCAGGTATCCCTCTACGTTCCCGGAAACCTGCATCACAACGCTGACAACCACGCGCTCCGCGCCGCCCAGCACATCCGTCAGGCGGTACAGCGGCACAAGCTGCACCTCCGGCACATTCTGTTCCACCGGGCTCTCCAGCAGCATGGACAGCGCGGACGACGCATGGCCCGCGCCGATGTTGGCGATTTCGCGCAGCACGTCCTGCTGCAGCGTATCAAATTCGCTATTGTTTCCCATGTTTGTTCAACTCACAATCACCCGTTCTCCGAATTTTCCGCTCTCTCAGGAAAACAGATCCAGAATCATCCCCCGGATCTCGTCCACCCTTCCCAGCAGATCCAACTGCGGGCTGTTTTCCGCCAGCAGATCGTCCCCCAGCTCTTTCAGCTTCTGATCCACCACGGTCACGGTCGCAAAGACCTTCCGCCGGCCGGATCCGTCCCGCACGTCCACGGACTCAAAAAGATACGCGTGATGCAGAATTTCCTCCATCAGCTCCGCGATTTGCATACGGTACTCCTCAAAAACGGCCAGATCCCTCCGCTCCAGCAGCCGGGGCGCGCTTTCCCGGATTTCCTGAAACAAATTCGTGATCCGCGCGCGGTAATTCTGCCGCTCCCGATCGTCCATCTGCTGCTGGAAGGCGCCGGAAAACGCCTGTCCGCCCGTATGCACCGCCAGCGGCACTGCGCCGGAAGAGGAGGTTTTGATCACTGAAATTGCCATGCCGCGCTTTCCATTCTGCGCCTCCGCGTCAAAACGCGCCCGGCTCAGGCGCGCAGGCGGAACGCGCCCACCATATCCTGCAGCTTCTTGGCGGAGTCCGCCAGCTGGTGGCTGACGGCCGCGCTCTCCTCCGCGCTGGAGGAATTGGCCTGCACCACGGTGGAAACCTGATCCAGCCCCTGCACCACCTGGCTGATGGAGGCGTTCTCCTCCTGCGCGGCGCCGGAGATAGTGGAGACAATGTCCGCCACGTCGTCCACGCTGCCCACCACTTTGCTTAAAAGATCCGCGGTCTGCGTGGAGATGGTCATGCCGTTTTCCACGGCGGCGATGGTATCCTTAATCAGCTTCGTGGTATCCTCGGCCGCGGAAGCGGACTTGGTGGCAAGGTTCTTCACCTCGTCCGCCACCACCGCGAAGCTCTTGCCGTTGGCGCCCGCACGGGCGGCCTCCACGGCGGCGTTCAGGGCCAGGATATTGGTCTGGAACGCAATCTCCTCGATAATCTTGACAATCTTCGCCACCTGATTGGAGGTGGTGCTGATCTGATCCATGGCGCCGATGAGCGTCTGCATCTGTTCGTTGCTGCGGGTAATCTGCTGGCGGACCTCGGTGGCCTTTTCGTTGGCCTCGCCCGCATGGGAGGCCGTCTCGCCCACATGGGCGGAGATGCCGTTCACGGTGGAAAGCAGCTGCTCCACGGCGCTGGCCTGCTCGGTGGCGCCCTGCGCCAGGGCCTGCGAGCTGGAGGACACCTGCTCGGAGATGTTCAAAACCTCGCCGGAGACGCTGCTGATGCCCTTGATGCTGGAATTTAAAGATTCCACGATTTTATTCATGGAATCCTTGATCTTCACAAAGTCCCCCACATAGTCCTCCGTGATTTCAAAGGCCAGATCGCTGTGGGAAATCCGATCCAGCGTTATGTCGATGTTGGTGATGTATTTTTTTAAATAAGAGATCGTTTCCGTGATGGCCGCCTGCAGGGTGTCCAGCTCCCGCATCCCCGTATGGATCGGCTTCACGTTGTCCCCGTCCACATAGCCGACGCTGAGGCGCTTGAGCTGCTTGGACATATTGTCCACCGGGCGGATAATCCGTTTTGCGGCCCTGGGCGTGAGAATTATGGCGAGGGCGCATATAACCGCAATGAGGATCAGCAAAAACACGATGTACTGCGGGCGGCCAATCGCGCCGGTTGCAAGCCGGATTCCCAAAAGCGTGCAAACCACGGCGGTCAGTGCCAGAATTACCAGATCAGACAGCAGAATCACTCCCGTCAGATGGCGCGCCATCGTGGCGGTTTTTACGTTCGTTTTTTTCTCTTTCTCCATAATATTGATTTCCTTCCCTCTGTCATTCATATTTTATTCCATGAAATACAATAGAATCAGATGCGAAAGTGTCCCGTCCCGCGCCGCGGTCAAATGCAGGCCCGCCGATCCGCGCCGGAAACGCAGGAGGTCCGCGCCACGCTCTCCCAGGTTTCCCGCTGGCTGGTCAGAATCTCCAGCACCGCAGGCAGGCTGGAAAGATCCTTTTTGACGTTCATATTCTGAATTTCCTGCAGCAGGTACAGATAAATCGGCATCAGCTGCTTCGAAATATCATAGTCCATGTCCAGCGAATCAGCCAGCTCCGAGAGGATCTTCTGCGCCTTGATAAAGCACTCGTTTGCCATGGAAAGGTCGCGCGGCTCCTGCAGCGCCGCCTCCGCCAGGTTCAAATCCTTGATGCAGCCGCCAAAGAGCGCGGCGGTCAGTTCGGCGGGGGAGGCCGTCATCACGCTCTGGCGCAGGTACTCTTCCTTCAAATTTTTTCGATAATCCACAACCGTTCACCTCAAACAGTCCAAATTTACATCTCCGCGCTCTCTTTCCGGCCGGGGAGAACGCGGGATCGCAGTCCCTGATATAACTTATATATCGTCTGCGGGGGAGGAAAACTTTACAGAAAAATTTACAGAAAAATGCGCACTTTGATAAAAGAATGAATTTTCCCCTGTTTTTCTCCAAAAAGCGGGCTCTGCCTGTCAACTTTTTTTCAAACCGCCCGATAATAAAGTTAAAAGATACGTACCTGCACGTATGCGCAGAGCATTCCGCGCGGTAAATTCCGAAAGGAGCAATTGATTATGGCGACCACCGTTTCTTCCCTGTCCGGCAGCTCGTCCCGTATTACCGGCCTGTATTCCCAGCTGGACACGGACTCTCTTGTGACAAAGATGGTCTCCGGCCAGCAGACGAAGATCGATACCGTTTATAAAACCAAAACCACCGATCAGTGGCAGGAGGATGCCTGGAACGATATCACGGATGCCGTTGAGGACTTTGCGGATGCCTACACCAGCACGCTGGGCTCCACCAGCATGCTGAAAAGCTCCACTTACGCCACCTATACGGTCAGCACGGCGGACACGACCGGCGCGGTAAAGGTGACGGCCGGATCGGACGCCACGGCAACCAACGTGAAAGTCTCCGTCTCTCAGATTGCCGTGAACGCCTCCGTCTCCAGCGGCTCCACCGTTTCCGCGGCGGGCAAGACGGAGATCTCCGCTTACAACACCGCGGCGCTGACGGATTTGAGCTTGAAAACACCGCTGCAGTTCGACACCAGCGGCAATCTCTCGTTCGCCATCAACGGCAAGACGTTTACTTTCTCCAAAGACACCACCCTTCAGACCATGATCAGCACCGTCAACGCGGATTCGGAGGCGAACGTGACGCTGAAATACAGCCGCCTGACGGACAAATTCTCCGTCACCGCGGATAAGGGCGGATCCACCAGTCAGGTCGTTATTAAAAACATCTCCGGCAATGCCTTCGGTGAAAACAGCGCCTTCGGCATCAGCAGCGGCACGTTCACCGAGGGGCGGAGGGACGCGGAGCTGACGATTGACGACGGCTCCGGCCCGGTTTCCGTGACGAAGGACAGCAACAATTTCACCATTGACGGGGTAACCTATGACCTGCGCGACACCACCTCCAGCGCGATTTCCTTCTCCGTGGAGCAGGATTACAGCGCCACCACCGACGCGGTGTCGAAATTCACCGACGCCCTGAATACCCTGCTCACCAAGATCACCGCCTACACCACCGCCAAAAGCTATTCCGAGGACTATCCCCCGCTGACGGAAGCGCAGAAGAAGGACATGACGGAAGAGCAGATTACCGCCTGGGAGACCAAGGCGAAAAGCGGCGTCCTCCGCCACGACAGCACCCTGGAAAAGCTGGTCACCGATTTGAAAAGCGCGTTTTTCACCCCCGCGGGCGGCACCGGGGAGAGCGCCACCGCCGTCGGCATCTCCACCGCCAGCTATTACAGCAGCAACGCCGGCCAGCTCACCGTGGACGAGGACGCGCTGAAAAATGCGCTCGCCTCGGATCCCGGCAAGGTAATCGCCATCTTTACCGGCGGCAGCAG
>JBFLFX010000076.1:0-10108 GCA_041859815.1 Dysosmobacter sp.
GGCAGCTTCACGCAGGATTTCCGCATCAATCTGAAGAAATACACATTGCCCCAGGTGTAAGCCCGACCTGCAAAAGCACCCCGGAGGGAGCCGAACAGCTCCAGATTGTACGGACGGCACAAAAGCTTCCCCGCACGGGAATATTTTAATGAGGCCCTGTTTGAAAATTCGGCGATCAGATGAGCGCGGGAATTTTTCAAACAGGGCCTAAATAACCGGCGCGGCGCTGAAATGGGATCTTCATAGCGGTGACGATCAATGACACGGTATTCTGTTCTGCAGCTTCCTTCTTTCCCGTGGAGCGCGGAAAATCCCGCGGCCGCTTATCTCCGTCCTCAGACGGTCGATTTCATATGGATGCGCTGCTTCACCGGCAACCGCGCTTTTGCGCGGCCGTCCCCGCCGTTTTGCCGGCAGGCTCGCCGCCAGCCCCGCCTGCCCCCGATGATACCGACGCACCCAGTTTTTAATCGGCCTCTTGTCCAACCGGGCAGGATCTGCGGCTTCCCGCCGGGTTCCGCCCGCCTCAATTCTGCCTTCAGATTTGTCCGGCTTCGTCCGCGCATGGCGGCGCCCCATGATGTGGATAATCACCACATCAGGGGGCGCCGCTATGTCACTGTGCATCTTTACCGAACCCGTTCACAGCAGCCGCGCGGGGCGCTTTTCCGATCCGCCGGCCTCTTACAGCTCGCCAATCGCCAGTTCCAGCGCCCTTGCCATGGTCTGCAGGGACATGGTGGGTGTGCCCTCCGGCTTGCCCACGCCCTGCTGCACCGCAAACGGCACATGGATAAAGCCGCTGATGGTGCCGGGGAATTTTGTCTCCGTCAGATACAGCACTTCATACATGACGTCGTTGCACACATACGTGCCCGCCGTATAGGAAATCGCACAGGGGATTCCCCCCTCCTGCACGCGATCGCGCATCTTGCGCACCGGCAGCTTTGAGAAATATGCCGTGGGAGCGCCCTCGACAATCGTCTCGTCCACGGGCTGGTTGCCCTCGTTGTCGGCAATCCGGGCGTCCATCAGGTTGACTGCGACCCGCTCCATGTGAACGGTGGAAATGCCGCCCGCCTGTCCGACGCTGATCACCGCGTCCGGGTGGACCTCTTCCATCTTCTTTTCAATTACCCGGGGTGCTTTCCGGAACACCGTAGGAATTTCCAGCTTGACGATCTCATGCGCCCCAATTCGATCCGGCAGCAGCTTCACCGCCTCAAATGCGGGATTGACGGCTTCGCCGCCGAAAGGATTAAATCCGGTAATCAAAATTTTCATGGTTTCCTCCTTAATAAATCGCAGGTTCGGGCAGAATAATTTTCCCCCGTTCCATGAGTTTTCGGTTGTCCGCGTAGATGTTGGGGTCATGGGTCACCAAATCGAAATGCCCGCTGGCCTCCTGTGTGCCGCCCAGCGCCAGATTCCGGCCGAAGCCGATGTGGAACGTGCCGTAGGCGGATTCATCCTCGATGTAACACTCGCCGCGGCATTTTGAGTAAGAATTCAGCCCAATTCCCAGCTCCGCGGCAATGTACATCCGTTCGTCGTGATACTGCTCCAGGTATTCCCGAAGCTTTTTCCCCGAGGGGCTGTCCTCAATTTCCGTTATCCGCCCGCCTTTCAGCAGAATACGGAACGGCTGCTCCACTCTGCCGAGGTATCCGTAGGAACCGTCCAGAATCAGCGTGCCGGCGGTCATGGTCTCCTCAATGGGGATATAGAGTTCGATGCTGGCGGAAGAATACCCCTTTCCGTCCTTTACAACACCGTTGAAAAAACCGGGCTGCCGATGGCGTTTATAGAATTTCAGATCTGTGCCCGCGGCGGCAGTCACGCGGATTTCACTGGAATTTTCCAGGTATTTCATAATAATTTTTGCCATCAGCTTACTTTTTTTGGTATCCATCTTCAGGAAATCATAGGCAAGCATGGATTTTTCCGTGTTGGTGGACAGAGGGAGCGAGAGAAATTTGCTCCCGCGCTGAATGGCGCGTTTGGCGGCTCTTGTGGTCACCAGTGAATAATCTGCCGCGCCGATCACCGCCTGATACTCGTCAAACACATTCTCATGCTGATCGAAGAACACGCCGACTTGAATGCCGTGCTTTTCCACCACCATAATGTCCACGGAAGATCCGCAGCCGATGGCGCACTTCCGCAGTGCCTGCGCCTCCCGCAGATGCGTGTCGTCCGTGACAATCAGCAGCCGTTCCCGCCGTTTCAGTCCCAGCCAGTTGCGGATCACGATTTCCGCACCGGCCTCCAGTTCTTCATTCATGCGTAAGCCTGTCTTTCTGTGCCTGTGTTTTGAAAGGGAATGCTTCTTACCTGCAGAGGATCATGTAGCAAATCTGGAATGCCAGCATAATCACTGCAACCAGCACCTGACTCTTGATTACGCCGGAGCGATCCTTCATATCCAGCAGCGCTACCGGCACAATGTTGAAGTTCGCAGCCATCGGCGTGCAGAGCGTGCCGCAGTAACCGGAGGTCAGCGCGAGCATTCCAACCACCACGGGGTTTGCGCCGTAGTTCAGTACGAACGGGACGCCGATGCCGACGGTCATCACCGTGATGGCGGCGAAGGCATTTCCCATAATCATGGTAAACAGAGCCATGCCGACGGCATAGACAATGATGCCGACCACCACGTTGCCCTTGGGAATCATGTGGCCCACCATCTTGGAAATCACATCGCCGACGCCCGCCGCGGTGAAGATGGCGCCGAGGCTTGCCAGCAGCTGCGGCAGCACGCTCAGCGGTCCCACGGTGGAGAGCAGGCGCTCGGAATCGCGCATGAACACGCCCGGCGTGTTGTCCCTGGAGAAAAACATCAGGATAGCTCCGGACAGCAGGATGCCAACCCCCAGGCCGACCAATGCGCCCAGATTCGTAAAGATTGCGAACAGCACCGCGCACACGCCGATAGCCAGCGCGGGAATAAAAATCTTCATGCCCAGTTTGTTGGACATTTTCTGAGTATATTCGGGCGCGGGGATGTCCTCCTTGCCGATTTTGACCTTTTGGAAAATGGCGGGGATGGTCATGACAATGATCAGCACGCCGTTCACCATAGGCGGAATCCAGCGGCCGAACGCCAGCACCACGCCCAGCAGGCACCAGAAGATCGCCGTGCCGAAACGGGCGGGATTCTCCTTGTCCCTCGCGTTTTTAATGCCTGCGTAAATTGAAATCAAGCCGCAGACGATATAAACGATTTCCAGCAGCTTTGCGCTTAAAAGGACTGTCGGATCCTGAAAAAAAGCCATCTTTTATTCCCTCCCTTATTTCTTCTCGGCTTTCGCCGGCTCGTCGCCGTAATACTTTTTGCACATCTTTTTGTCCAGCACATTGTAGTAGATGATCGTGACGACGGTTGCGACAATTGCCACGGGGATTTCCACCTTGACAAGGTCAATCAGTTCCACATGGTAGCCCAGATCCTTCAGTGTGGCCTGCACCAGCAGACCGCCTGCGCCGCCGACAAAGAGTACCTGCCCGAAAAACCAGGTGATGTTCTCCATGCCTGCCGCCATGCCCTTGATCTTTTCAACATGCTCTTCGTTTGCCTTTTTGCCGTCGGCCTCAACCGCGCCCACAGCCATCGGCATAATCACGGGTCTGACAAAGCCCGCGACACCGCCGAAGCTCACGTTGAAGGCGGCGAAAATCACACGCATGACGCCGTAAGCACTGATGACCGCGCCGGCGGATGCCTTTTTCATCTTACCGATGAGGCGGGCGGCGGATTCCTTCAAACCGTTGCGTTCCAGCGTGCCGGTCACCAGCAGGACCAGAATGAACACCGCCATGCTCCGGTTGGCCACAAAGCTGGTACCCGTGGTTTCCAGCAGGCCCCTTACGCCCATGTTGCCCACGATTGCCGTGACAATCGCAGAACAGATGATGATCAGAATCGGATCTTTCTTGAGCGCGAAGCCTATGATTACGATGAGAATTCCCAATAGCTTTAGATACTCCATGTTTTTTCCTCCTCTTATTTCCTTTTGGGTGGGTCTATTCTATTATGATCGGCCTTTGCCGTACCATACACACAGAAACCGCTTCGCCGCTCATCGTGCAGCCTGTCTGCCAGACGCACCGCGCATTCGCCAGCGCATCGATCATGGCGAGATCGTGGACGGTGTGCGCCCTGGCGCACAGATGCAGGTAATCGCCCTGGGCGGTTTCATCCGCCACCTCGCTGGTATAAGCCACGGAGGTAATCCACGGGAAGCGGATGGAGGGATAGCGGTGTTCCGGGTTGTAATCAAACGGAATCCAGTAATCAATCATGCCCCGGTAGTAGTCGGCCGGAAACAGCTTGGGCATCCACCGGTGCGCGTATGTCTCAAATTCCCGCATCCACGCGCGGTTCCAGCGGCACATCTCCGCGTCCTGCTCCACCGCGTCCGCCACGGTGTCCTCCAGCTGCTTGTTCAGCCGGAAGTTGCTTCGGAACGCATCGCCGTTCACCGTCCAGTAATAGCCGTACAGCAGGGAACGGGGAAGCCAGAACCCCTTGTACGACGGGGAAGTATAGCCGGAAAACGGCTGCTCCCACTCGTGGGAGGGCACACCGTGATCGTCTACCACCACATCCGGCAGGAACGCCCGCCACAGGCGGCGGAAGCTCCGCGCCTCGGTGTGAATGGTATCCGGCAGAAAATGGTCATGGTAAAACTCTTTTCCGACGGAATTAAACCGCGCCACATGGAGCTTCCAGCAGGGATTCTCCTTTTGCAGCTCATAGTGAATCGCCGCGCCGTCCACATTTTCCATGGGGACAATCACAAGATTCAGTTTGTCCGTCAGATCCCGGTATTTCGGGTTGGTCAGCAGTTCCCGAATCAGCAGGAACGCGGCGTTGGTGCTGGAAACCTCATTGGCGTGATGGCGGCAGTTGATGATCTCCGAAGGCCGCATCGTCAGCCGCTTTGTCCGGGAGCAATAGCCCGGCGTCCGGGGTGCCAGCTCCACGGCATAAATTTTTCTGCCCTGATAGGAAACCGCCGTCTGGTAGACGGACAGCCCCTCCACCTGCGCCAGCTGCTCCATAATTTTGAGATATTGGTCATAGCCGATGACCTCGTTCTCCAACAAATCAATGCTCTCAACGGCGAGGGGAGCTTTCCGGCACTTTGCCTGAGGCTGTCCGCGCCATTCCGTCGTTCCGTCGTACCACACGGGGCAGTCCATCGCGGCATCCGGCGGGAAGGTCAGCAGTCCCTCGTTCCACAGCCCGGCGTAGGCTTCCACGGCCTCCGGCATGACGCCTTCCACCGAAATCCGGGGGAGCAGCCTGCCGTCCGCATAGGAAACACGGTCAATCAGGCAGTGGATTTCTTCCCGGGGACGCTGCCGCAGAAGCTCCCGCCCCCCCTGACAGACGCAGGGAACCGGGCGGACAGGCTCGTACAGCGTCACCCGGAAGGACGGCGGGCCTTCCCGCTTGCGGATCACCGGCAGAATCAGCCCCGGCGCGTCCAGAACCTCTCCGCAGGTGTGAATGCCGAAATTCTTGAAATAGTCCGTTCCCACGAAATACAAATCCTCATGCAGCGCATCCAGCGAAGAGAGCAGATCCTCCCGGGATTCCAGCCGTTCGTCCGGCTCGCTGAGCTGCAGATCCAGACGCAGCTGGGTGAAAAACGGCTGCGCGGCCGGGGACGGCGCGCCGTGGGTCTTTTCTTCCACGTAAGCCCTGCACTCCGGCAGAACTTTTTGCTGATAGAGATCCCAAACGCGCTCCACATCCGTTTCAATCCGCTCGTCCAGAAGCGGCGCGCCGTTGCGCCAAACCTTCACATAACCCGTGGGGGGATGCACCTTGCCCATGCCGGGATATTCGTCCAGATAGGGCCGCTCCGCGCAGCGCGCCAGATAGGTTTCCCGCTGCACGCTTGTGCCGCCGCCGGAAAACGCCTCCCACTCGTACGTAAGATCCTCTGTTCCCTGATAGAGCTCCAGCGCGACGTCGTCCCTGGAGATGTGCAGACGCTTCGCAATCACATCCTCTACCGGATAGAGTTCCTGCAGATACCGGATCGGCAGGTCGTACCAGTGTTCCGGATCATTTGCGCCCAGATTCAGATAGCTGGGAGTCGCGCCGTTCTCGTCGTGCCATTCCGTCTCTCCCGGCGGAAGAAACGGACGCAGCCGAATCACGACTTTTTTTGCCTTCCGCTTCTCCGCTTCGGGAAGAACCTGCTCCTCAATCCATGAAAAGCCCTGCTTATAGGCGCACAGCAGCGTACACTCCTCCGCGGTTCCGCCCGCCTGTGCCAGCTCCTCGTGAATACGGCTCTCCAGCCTGCGCCGGACGGCCTTGTCCTCGCTGAGCGCCCCGAAAACCCGAACGCGGTCGCCGGGCTGAATCAGCGGGTATACCCGCTGACGCAGGATGCGCAGGAGACTGTCGGCCTCCCACTCCGGCTCATAGCTGTGTTCGTAGACTTTTTTCTTTTCCCGCCCGTTGGCAAACCGCACCGCCGGGTGCAGCCGCCCCAGGGCCTCCGCCGTCGTCGCGGACAGCGCCCCGGAGCCGAATACGGACACCGCCGCGCCGGTCTTTTTCTCCAGCGCCGCGCCGTACGCCAGCTGGCCGTTGACGCCCCGCAGCGCGAAGTCCTCCGTCATATCCTGCAAAACCTCCGCCCAAGTGCGCTGTTTGCCGGCATAGGGAAATTTTTCGCAGAACAGGTTCATAAACCGGAACAGTTCTTCGCCGTGCCCCTGAACGGTCAGAACAGAGTCGCCGCCCCGCGATTCCATGTCCATGCGGCATGTATCGGCGTTCCGGAACACGATTTTATTCCCCGGATCGGATTCCTCTCCAATCACCGGGCCCTCGTAAGCGGTCACTTCCATGCCCATGCGGAACGCCAGCGTGCAGGCGGCAGCCGTCATGTAGGCATCGCAGTTTTCCGGCAGGCAAATTTTAAAGTCCACGGCGTCCGGCAGCAAATCGCCGTCCTGATCTTTCAGAAACGCGCCGACGGAAAACAGATCTTCCAGTCCGCGTTTTTCCCGGAAATCAAAATCCGGAACCGGCTGCGCCTCCGACAGCGCCGAATGATAACCGGCGGGAAACGGACGCTGCTCCAACTGTCCGGCGGCCCGCAGCCGCACCTCTCTCCATAATTCCCGTACGTTGCCGCACGCGCCGACAGCCACAACGGGAAATACAGCGCTCACCGCAAAAAATCCCTGCAGCATCGCCGTTTCCACCGCGCACGCCCTGTCCGCGCGCGGCATTGTGTCGCTGAGCCGCAGCATTTGGCGGTTCGGTTCCACTGCGCACCACTCCTTTCAATCTTCTGTTAAGGGACCCCCCTCGGAAATACCCAACAATTTTTAATATTGGGCTTGCATCAATGGTAAACATTGTTCTATACTATGTTCCGTACATCGTTCTGCTTTTTGTGTATTGTATTCGCTTCGCGGTCAATTGTCAATATTCCAGCATTAAAATTATGAATTTTTTTCGACAATTCTTGTTTTTATTGTATTCGCTTCGCGGTCAATTGTCAATATTCCAGCATTAAAATTATGAATTTTTTTCGACAATTCTTGTTTTTGTTCAATCTGCGTGTTAACATTTATATCGATTGAGGTATCTGCTTTGGAGGCAAGCTTATGAACCAAAAGATGTCTGTCAAAAAGAACACTAAGCAAAACATTTTGGACGCCGCCTGGTCGCTTTTTTTGGAGCAGGGATACGACGAAACGACGATTAATCAAATCATTGAAATTTCTCATTCTTCCCGCAGCACCTTCTACCATTATTTCCGCGGCAAGGAGGACACGCTTTTCCATCTGGCATTTTATTTCGACAGCACTTACGAAGGGTGGGAGGACCGGGCAAAGACCGCTGCCTCCGCCATTGACTTTTTGATTGCGTTTGATCGGTACATTATGGAAAATCTGGAAGATTCACCCTATCGCCGCCTGCTTGCGGATCTGTACGGTTTGGAAGTTCGCAGCAGCGGCCCGCGGCACATTCTCAATCCTGAGCGAACATACTACCATCTGGTTTCCCGGATGATGAAGCGGGGGCTTGAATCGGAAGAAATTTCCAGCTCTCTCTCCTTTAAGGAGCTGGCGGAAATGTACATTGTGATCGAGCGCGGGATTACATACGACTGGCTGCTCTCCCAGGAGAGGTACTCCCTGCCGCAGTACAGCCAACGGGTCATTATTCCCTATCTGAACTCTTTGCGGAATCCCGGCTGGACGCCCCCGGCGGACGGTTCCGTCAAAACCGTTTAATCTGTTTTTTGAGCGGCAAATTATTTGCAAAGGAAGGGATGAAACCCGGCAACAGGGTTCGTCCCTTCCCTTTGCAAGCGCGGGTTTGCCCGGCCGCGCCAGCCTCCTGCGTTTTTGCAATGGTTTTGAAACGTTTCTCCCGCGTGCCGTCCGGTTTTTCCCCACAGCCGGAATGCCGCCGCGGGTCACCACGACGGTGTGTCCCGCAGGCGCCCCATCTCGTTAATCTCCGCGATTCTGCGGGGCAGGTGCGCCGTCCCCCTGCGCCGGCCGGGAACAGTGACTTTCCGCGCGCGGAATCTTTCCGCCGGAGCACGGGCGGAATGGTAAAAAGATCTCCGTCACGCATCTTTTTTACCGGATCTTTGCGGAACCCGCAAAGTGAACAACAGACTTTCTCCGCGTCTGCGGGAATTTGTCGTTAAAACCAGTTGAAAAAATCACAAAAATTAGAGATAATAGAGAAAGTAATCCGCATTTGATCCGGCCAAATGCGCAAACATATCAAATCTGAGGGGGACACAGGGATGCAGGAATTGCAAGAGCGCATTGTACGGGAGGGCAAAGTTCTTCCCGGCAATATCATCAAGGTGGACGGATTTTTGAACCACCGCATTGACACGGATTTCATGGTTCGGGTTGCGGATGAGTTCGGCAGGTATTTTAACATGGATGACGTCACCATGGTTCTCACAGCGGAAGCCTCCGGGATTGCGCTGGCAGCCATCACCGCCCAGCGCTTCCACAAGCCCATGATCTTCGCAAAAAAGGCTAAAAGCGACAATATCGAGGGCGGCCTGTATCAAAGCGATATTTTTTCCTACACTTACAAAAAGAAAGTCACCCTGCTGGTCTCCAAGGAGTGGCTGCACAGGGAAGATCGCGTCCTTATCATTGACGATTTTATGGCCAACGGCGAGGCCATGCGCGGTCTTTGCGACATTGTAAACGCCGCCGGCGCCACGCTGGTGGGGATCGGCTGCGCGGTGGAAAAGGGCTTTCAGGGCGGCGGCGACCGTCTCCGCGCCGCGGGGATAAACCTGAAATCTCTGGCCATTATCGACAGAGCGGAGCCGGGCAACGTCGTTTTCCGCGACGAAAACAAATCCGCAATCTGAAAGAAAGGAAGTCCCTCCTATGCAGGAAGTGATCATTCTGGACTTCGGCGGCCAGTACAATCAGCTCATCGCCCGCCGCGTCCGCGAGTGCAAGGTGTACTGTGAGGTCAAGCCCTACAATATGCCCATAAAGGAAATCCGGGCAAAGCATCCCATCGGTATCATCTTTACCGGCGGCCCCAGCAGCGTCTACGCCGCCGGATCCCCGCAGGTCAATCCGGAGATTTTTACGCTGGGCGTGCCGATTCTGGGCATCTGCTACGGCTGCCAGCTGCTGGCGCACAATCTGGGCGGAAAAGTTTCCCCGGCTTCCGCGGCCTCCGCCCGGGAATACGGCAAAACCGAGACGTTTTACGATTCCGCCTGCACGCTCTTCAAGGGGCTGCCGGGACAGGGGATTTCCTGGATGAGCCACGGCGACTACATGGAAAAGGTGCCGGAGGGGTTTTCTCTGACCGCGCACTCCGACGAATGCCCCAACGTGGCGATTGCCGATGAAAAGCGCCGTTTTTACGGCGTACAGTTCCATCCGGAGGTCAACCACACGGAGAACGGCTTTCAAATGATCCGCAATTTTCTCTACAACGTCTGCGGTGCCGCCGGCGACTGGACAATGGGCGACTACTGCAAGACCGCCATCGCCTCCATTCGGGAAAAAGTGGGCGGCGGCAAGGTGCTGCTGGCGCTCAGCGGCGGCGTGGATTCCTCCGTGG
>JBFLFX010000077.1:0-10495 GCA_041859815.1 Dysosmobacter sp.
GCTGGCCGAACAGCTGCAGGTCAGCCCCTCCATTTTGCGGGAGGCATTCCGCATTTTGGAGACAAAGGGAATTGTAGAGTCCGTGCAGGGCGGCGGACGGTATTTGAAAAAGCGAATTGAATGGAATGCCAGCACGAAGGCGGCGACCCTGCTGGACGTTTACGAGGTGCGTTTGGTGCTGGAACCTCTGGCCGCCAGACTGGCGACCCTGCGGAGCAAGCGGGAGGATATTGATAAGCTGAGTGAGCTGCTGTGCGTGCTGAAGGAAGACGGAAGGGACGAGGACGAGGACTTCCGTTTCCATATTGCCGTGGCGCGGATGTCGCAGAACGCCGTACTGCCCCAGATGGTCATTGATATGCTCAATGCGGTGGGCAGCACCAGCGACGAGGCATTTCCGCAGGCCATGTGGGATATGACGATGGAGGATTACATACATGGCGGATCATTTTCAGATCCTTGACGCGATGAGACACGGGGAGCCTGAAGAAGCAGGAAAACGAATGTATCAGCACATTGAAAAATCTTATTTGATCATTAAAGGATGAGGGCAGCAGGAAGAACTTTTTCTGCACGGATGCTGCAAACTTATGAGGACACGCAGGGAAGGAGTGTGTACGAAGATGAATCCTGCTGGAATCGGGCGGGACGCCATGATGCGTCACGTTCGCTATCTGACTGAGCAGTGTGCCCTTCGATTTTCCGGGACCGCGCCGCAGAAGAAGGCGGCGCAGTATATTTTTGATCAACTTAACGCCTCTGGCATTGACGTCCGGATGGAGGAGTTTTTTGGTTACGGCAGTGTCCCGGTTTCAGGCACATTGGAAATCCTTTTTCCTCAGAAGCGGCAAGTGGACTGTGAGGTTGTCTGCTACAGCCGGGATCTGGCTGACGCGGAATATCCGCTGGAGGATTTGGGCGCGGGGACACAGGAGAATTTCCGTCATGCGGATTTAAGAGGGAAAGTGGCGCTGGTCAATGCGTACGAAGGGCCCGGTACGCCGGAAAAGGCGCGCATGGCGCAAAGCCGGGGCGCGGCTGGAATGATCCTGATCACATGGCCGGCACCTGTAAAGAACGTTGCCACATACCGCGCGTTTAAGGGGATATGGGGGAACCCGGATCGCACAGATAAGGAGGACATTCCCTCTTTATGCGCCGTATCCGTGGGCCATCAGGATGGCCTGCGGCTGCGGAAGGAGTGCCGGGACGGATCTGTGACGGTGCGCCTGCACGGACAGTGCGCCACAGGGTGGGTGAGACTGTATGAGCCTGTGGCGGTGATCCGGGCGCCGGAACCAACGGAGGAATTTCTTCTGGTAACCGGGCATGTGGATGCGTGGGCCAGGGGCGCTTCGGACAATGCCACAGGCGTGGCACTGATGATCGAGCTGGCACGGTATTTTCACGAGGCCCCCGGTCAACTTAAAAGAAATGTGGTCTTTGTATTCTACGACGGCCACGAGGTGCTGGAGGCCACTGGATCCAGCTGCATCGCCGAGCGGTTCTGGGACAAGTTCCGGGATCATGGCGTGATGGAGATGAATATTGATTCTCCGGGGCTGGTGGGGGCGAGTTCCTACCGAACCTTTGCAAATTTTGAATTGATGGACGATCTTAAGCGAATTCATGAGGAGATTGGACTGGGAGAAAAGACGCAGATGCTTCCCATCACCCGGGACAGCGACCGCTCCTATTTGGCGCTCGGCCTTCCGGGGTTCCTGACCGTGGAGGATGGCGAGTCCGAAGGCCCCGGCATTCCGTTCAGCTGGTGGTGCCATACGAGTGAGGATACCCTGGATAAGCTTGACGGGGAAATGCTCGAGCGCACGGCTGCCGTGTTTGTCCGGTACATTCTGGAGTTTGCGGGGAGCAATCGGATTCCGTTTTCCGTTGCCAGGCCCATGCAGGCGCTCTCCCGGGCTGCGGAGGACTGCGTAACGGCGTGCGGGGAGAGGCTTTCCTGCGTGGACTTCTCGTCGGTGATCGCGGGAATGCGGGAGCTGTGCGCGCTTTACGGGGAGTTGGATCGCCGGCGCGGACGGGATTCAACTCGGCTGATGCCCCTGTACAGGCGGGTTCTGCAGCGAATGGCTCCGGTGCTGTACACAGCCTCGGGAAGGTACCGTCAGGATCATTACGGGGATATTCGCTGTGAGAAAACCGCCCCGCTGCTTGAGCCGCTCCGCGCGATGGCGGAAACAGAGCCGGGAAGCGAGAAGTTTTTCCTCCTTTATACGGAGTGCCTCAGGGTCCGCAATATTTTGTCGGACTTTGTGAAGATCTCTAAAGAGGAGGTCGGGGCATGGACGGCGGGGGAAAATTCCTGACGGAATTCACTTCCCCGCAGGAGATGCGCGGGGAGGAGAAAAAGATTTCTGTATATGGAGAAAGTTGAGCGTAAAATGAGCAATAGTGATAAGGATGCGTTAGTCCGGCTGCTGGATATGGACCCGGAATTTGAAATTTGTTTGAAATATGCCACCGCCAACAATTTCACAGGGCAGCGCGTCTATGATTTTGATAAATGCTACATCAACAAGGACACGGCAAGACTGCTGATCCGGGCAAAGGAGATCTTCAAAAAAGACGGTTATCGTGTGGAAATTTGGGATGCCTACCGGCCCATCCGGGCGCAGAAAAAACTGTACGAGGTGGTTCCCGTCAACGAGTACGTGGCCACACCTCCGGATCTCAGCAGGCCAATCCGGTTTACCCACAGCCATATGAACGGCTTGAGCGTGGATCTGACGCTGCTGTATCCGGATGGCAGGGAGGTAGAGATGCCCACCGCCTTTGATGATTTTTCCGGCATGGCGGCGTTGGGCTGCGGAAGAATTCCCCCTGTCCCCAAGGCACACGCAGAGTATCTAAAGCGGGTGATGGAGAGCGTGGGATTTGAGGCATATGAAAACGAGTGGTGGCATTTTAACGATATTTTAACACAGCCCACGCCCTACTCTGACGTTCCGCTTGACTGAGCCGGGAGCCGGCTGCGGGGTCTGACCGGTAAATAATGATAATTGAGGTGGTTCATAATGAAGTTGAAGGATTGTTCCCTTACACGGGAGGCGGAGGAGGCAATGCGCCTGCATCCCGTCCCCGGAATGACCGCGGCGGCCATCCGGAACGGCAGGATCGCCGAGTCCTGTGTTCTGGGCGCCCGGGATGATCAGAATACGCCCATGGGGAAGGACGATCTTTTTGAAGCGGCTTCCCTGACAAAGTCCCTTTTTGCGACACTGTTTCTCCGTCTCTGCGACCGCGGGGCGACTGTGCTGGACGAGCCCGTTCTCACACAGCTGCCGAGTGCGCGTTGGTCCGACGATCCGCGTTTTGCCGAGATTACCCCGCGCATGATCCTGTGCCATTCTTCTGGACTTCCCAACTGGGAGAACAGGCCACTGAAGCTGCTCTTCGCGCCGGGTAGTTCTTACAGCTATTCCGGAGACGGGTATTATCTTTTGCAGCATCTGGCGGAGGTTAAGACCGGAAAGGCGCTGCCCCAGCTGTTCCAGGAGGAGTTTTTTCAGCCGTGGGGACTGAACGCCTCCGGCATCTGGACGCCGGAAATCGGCGCGCGGATGAGCTGCGGCTTCAATGAGAGGGGAGAGGTGATCAAGCGCCGGGACGCGCCGGATCTCTCCGGCTGCGCGCCCGAACCCAACGCGGCGTGGTCCCTGTATGCCAACGCGGAGATCTACGCCGGATTCCTGTGCCAGATGATCCGCCGGCACGGCGATTTGAGCGACAAGCTGTTCAGAGAGATGACCTCCAGTCAGAGTAACGCCGGCGGCGGAATTCTCTGGGGGCTTGGCTGGGGCATCCCGGAGACGCAGCCCTCCGTTCTCTGGCACTGGGGAGATAATACGGGCTTCAAGTCCCTTGCCGTCTGGGATCGGGAAACCGGAGACGGCCTGACGGTGTTTACCAACAGCGACGCGGGCGTTCCGTTTTATATGGAGCTGTGCCGCCGGATGACCGACGGAACCTTCTTTGGCCCGATCGAGGAGTTTATTGCCCATGCGGAGTGATCCGCCCGGGAATGATTAGCGGCCCCTCAAACCATAGATGCGGAGGCTGGGGATGAGAGAGATACCTCTTCCATCCCCAGCCTCGTCTTATGTAAGGGAATAAAATGGTGTGAATGGGGAAAAATGTCTTCGAAACTGCCGCATAGCCGATCGGATCAATTCCCCTGATTTTTCAGCCGGTTAAAATATCCGCGCAGCGGTACTGAATGGCTTCCGCCAGGTGTGCCGGACCAATTTGCTCGGAGCCGTCCAGATCCGCGATGGTACGTGCGACGCGCAGAATCCGGTCGTGGGAGCGGGCGGTCAGGCCCATGCGTTCAAAAGCGCTCTTCATCAGCTTGTCGCAGGCGCTGTCCAGCGTGCAGAACTCCGCCAACTGCGCGGGCGGCATACAGGTGTTGCAGGAGGTGGGCGTTCCGGCAAACCGCCTGCGCTGCGCTGCCCGGGCGGCACTTACCCGTCGGCGGATTTCCGCGGAGGACTCCGGCGCGGATTTACGGCGAAGCGCCTCGTATTCCACCGACGGCACGTTGACATACAGATCAATTCGGTCCAGAAGCGGGCCGGAGATTTTCTCCACATACTTTTTTACCTCGCGATCCGTACAGGTGCAGCGCCCGGACGGGTGCCCCCGCCAGCCGCAGCGGCAGGGATTCATGGCGCAGATCAGCTGGAACCGGGCGGGGAGGTGCAGCGTGCCGCCAGCCCGGGCCACTGTAATCTCCCCGTCTTCCAGCGGCTGGCGCATGGCCTCCAAAACGTCCCGGTGAAACTCCGGAAGCTCATCTAAAAACAGCACGCCGTTGTGGGCCAGGGAGATCTCCCCCGGCCTCATGGAGGGACCGCCGCCGGTGAGCGCCGCGGCAGAAGCCGTGTGGTGGGGGGAGCGAAATGGTCTCTGCGTCATCAGCGGGCGGCCGGGATCCAGCAGACCGGCGACCGACCAGATGGCGGAGGACTCCAGTGCCTCCGTCTCAGAGAGTTCCGGCAAAATGGACGGCAGGCGCTTGGCCAGCATGGACTTCCCCGCGCCGGGAGATCCGATCATCAGAAGGTTATGTCCGCCCGCGGCGGCGACCTCCAGCGCGCGCTTGGCATTTTCCTGCCCCATCACATCCCGGAAGTCAGGGCCGCAGGACTCGTCCTCCTCCGGGGCCCAGGCCGGCGCGGGGGCAAGCGGTTTCTCCCCCGTGAGATGGCGCACCAGAGCGGAGACGTCCGGTACGCCATAGACGCTCAGTCCGCCCGCCAGCGTGGCCTCCGCAGCGTTCTCCAAGGGGACGAACAGCTCACGGACGCCGCACTCCCGTGCCGCCAAGGCCATGGGCAGCACGCCGGAGACGCCCCGCAGCGCGCCGGTAAGAGAAAGCTCTCCCAGAAACGCCGCGTCCGGAGGCAGTTTGGGCAGTTCTCCGCCGGCGGCGAGAATCCCCACGAAGATCGGCAGATCGTAAACCGTGCCTTCTTTTTTTTGCCCGGCCGGGGCGAGGTTGACTGTAATTCGGCTGACGGGAAACTTGCAGCCGCAGTTTTTCACCGCAGCGCGGACGCGTTCCCGCGCCTCCCGCACGGCGGTGTCAGGAAGCCCCACAATGTCAAAGGCTGGAAGCCCGCCGGAGAGAAAGCACTCTGCGGAGACTTCATAGCCGGACAGGCCGGAAAGACCCAGAGAACGAACGGTAACAACCATGAAAGGACCCTCCATTGAAGAATTTGCTTGACGGACTCCGCCGACGAGGTCGTGTTTTTGCGTGCCCGGAAAAGGGCGCAGAGCAGAATCTGCTAAAAAATTAACCCATTTTATTTATGAGTCATTCTATCACACAACAGCACAAGTTTGGGAGAAAGATAGCAAAAAAGTATCTAAAAAACAAAAGATGATTTGTTCTTTCCGCAGAATTTTCAAAATCAGTACAAAAAGCGGAAACCTTCCCTTTACTGCAAAAAATCAAGGTGTTATAATGATTGTGCGTGAAAATTGAGGAGTGGTTTCTGCTTTCACGAATTGTTAAAATACTGCCGTCTGGGCAGTAAAGTAATAGGAGGTAAGTTTATGGCAAGAAAGTTCAAGTCCATGGACGGTAACAACGCGGCAGCCTACGTCAGCTACGCCTTTACCGAAGTGGCGGCAATTTATCCCATTACGCCGTCCTCTCCCATGGCAGACTTGGTTGACCAGTGGTCTGCCGCCGGTCAGAAAAATATCTTCGGCACGCCTGTTCATGTATGCGAGATGGAATCCGAGGGCGGTGCGGCCGGCGCGGTTCACGGCTCTCTGGCAACCGGCGCTCTGACGTCCACTTACACGGCGTCCCAGGGCCTGATGCTGATGATCCCCAACATGTACAAGATCGCGGGCGAGCTGCTTCCCGCCGTGTTCCATGTTTCCGCGCGTACGGTTGCGACCCATGCGCTGAACATCTTCGGCGATCATTCCGACGTGATGGCCTGCCGCCAGACCGGCTTCGCCATGCTGTGCGAAAATGACGTGCAGGAGATTATGGACCTCTCTCCCGTGGCGCATCTGGCCGCCATTGAAGGCCGCGTTCCCTTCATCAACTTCTTTGACGGATTCCGGACTTCTCACGAAATCCAGAAGGTTGCCGTATGGGATTACGAGGATCTGAAAGAGATGTGCAATATGGACGCCGTTGCGGAGTTCCGCAAGCACGCTCTGAATCCGGAGCATCCTGCCATGCGCGGCTCTCACGAGAACGGGGATATTTTCTTCCAGAACCGCGAGGCCTGCAATCAATATTACAATGCCCTTCCCGCCATCGTCGAGAAGTATATGGACAAGATCAACGCCAAGCTGGGGACTAACTACAAGCCGTTTAACTACTACGGCGCACCCGATGCCGACCGCGTGATTATCGCCATGGGCTCCATTTGCAACGTGGCGGAGGAAGTCATCGATTATCTGACCGCCAAGGGTGAGAAAGTCGGCATGGTGAAGGTTCACCTGTACCGTCCGTTCGCTCCCGAAAAGCTGCTCTCCGCGATTCCCGCCACCGCGAAGAAGATCGCGGTGTTGGATCGCACCAAGGAGCCGGGCTCCCAGGGCGAGCCGCTGTATCTGGATGTCGTTACCGCGCTGGCAAACGCCGGCAAGACCGATGTAAAGGTAATCGGCGGCCGTTACGGCCTGGGCTCCAAGGACACGCCTCCCGCGTCCGTGTTTGCCGTGTATGACGAGCTGAAGAAAGCCGATCCCAAGCGCGAGTTTACGATTGGCATTGTGGACGATGTGACGCATCTGTCCCTGCCTGAGAGCGAGACGACTCCCAACGTGGCGCCCAAGGGCACCATCGCCTGCAAGTTCTGGGGCCTGGGCGGCGACGGCACCGTCGGCGCCAACAAGAATTCCATCAAGATCATCGGCGACCATACCGACAAGTATGTTCAGGCATATTTCCAGTATGACTCCAAAAAGACCGGCGGCGTAACCATCAGCCATCTGCGCTTCGGCGACAAGCCCATCAAATCCTCTTATTATATCAAGAAGGCCGACTTTGTGGCATGCCATAATCCGTCCTACCTGATCATGGATTCAAGATGGTGCAGGATGTTAAAGAGGGCGGCACGTTCCTGATTAACTGCCAGTGGACGCCTGAGGAGCTTTCCAGTCACATGCCCGCCGCTGCAAAGCGCTATATTGCCAAGAACAACATTCAGGTCTACACCATTGACGCAATTGATCTGGCGCGCAAGATCGGCATGGGCAAACGCACCAATACGATTCTGCAGTCCGCCTTCTTCTCTCTGGCAAAGGTTCTGCCCGAGAAGGACGCAATCCAGTATATGAAGGACGCGGCCACCCATTCTTACCTGAAGAAGGGCCAGGACATCGTCGATATGAACCACAAGGCTATTGACATGGGCGCCAGCGCATACAAAAAGATTGACGTTCCCGCCGACTGGGCGACTGCCAAGGACGCGGAGGATACGAGAAAGCTCGCCGGCGCACCCGCACTGGTGGAGCAGGTCAAGGAGATCCTGATGCCTGTGGACAACATGGACGGCGACAGCCTGCCTGTTTCCGCATTCGTCAAGCATGCCGACGGCCAGTTCGAGCAGGGCGCTTCCGCATACGAAAAGCGCGGCGTTGCCGTGACCGTTCCCACTTGGGACTCTCAGAAGTGCATCCAGTGCAACAACTGCGCTTATGTCTGCCCGCACGCTACGATTCGCCCCTATGCGCTGACCGAGGAAGAGGCCAAGGCCGCTCCCGCGGGCGCAAAGATTGTCGATGTCAAAGCCGGCAAGGGCAAGGGCGTCTACAAGTTCACCATGGCGATTTCTCCGCTGGACTGCATGGGCTGCGGCGTCTGCGTCGGCCAGTGCCCGGTGGATGCGCTGACCATGGTTCCGCAGGAGCAGGAAGCTGCACAGCAGGATGTGTTCAACTACTGTGTCTCCAAGGTTTCCGAAAAGAAGGACATGCAGGACAATACCGTCAAGGGCAGCCAGTTTAAGCAGCCCATGCTGGAATTTTCCGGTTCCTGCGCAGGCTGCGCCGAGACCAGCTATGCCCGCCTTGTCACGCAGCTATACGGCGATCATATGTATATTTCCAACGCAACCGGATGCTCCTCCATTTGGGGCGGCCCCGGCGGGATCTCTCCGTACTGCACGGACAAGAACGGCCACGGCCCCGCATGGACCAACTCCCTGTTTGTGGACAACGCCGAGAACGGCCTGGGCATGTATCTGGGCCAGCAGGCAACCCGTGTGCGTCTGGCGGATCGTACCCGCAAGCTGATTGCCATTGACTATGCCGACGAGGACATCAAGGCTACCGGCAAGAACTGGCTGGATACCATGGAGGACGGCGCGGCCAACGGCGAAGCTGCCAAGAAGTATATCGCCGCTCTGGAAGCTGCCGTAAAGTCCGACTGCCCCTGCGACGCCTGCAAGCTGGGCGCTGAGATTCTGGCGGACAAGGAATTCCTCGCCAAGAAATCCATGTGGATCTTCGGCGGTGACGGCTGGGCGTACGACATTGGCTTCGGCGGTCTGGATCACGTTCTGGCCTCCGACAATGATGTCAACGTATTCGTCTTCAACACCGAGGTGTACTCCAACACCGGCGGACAGGCTTCCAAGGCTTCCAACATCGGCCAGGTCGCGCAGTTTGCCGCTGCCGGCAAGGAGATCAAGTCCAAGTCCCTGGCAGAGATTGCCATGTCTTATGGCTACGTGTATGTTGCACAGGTTGCCATGGGCGCCAACGCTTCCCAGACACTGAAGGCGATTGCGGAGGCAGAGGCCTATCACGGCCCGTCTCTGATTATCGGCTACGCCCCCTGCGAGATGCACTCCATCAGAGGCGGCATGGCCAACTGCCAGAAGGAAATGAAGCGTGCGGTTGACTGCGGCTATTGGAACCTGTTCCGGTTTAACCCCGCTGCGGAAGGCGCGAAGTTCATTTTGGATTCCAAGGAGCCGTCCGGCGGCTACAAGGAGTTCCTGATGAATGAGGCCCGCTATTCCCGTCTGACCCGCGAATTCCCGGATCGCGCAACGACGCTGTTTGCGAAGTCCGAGGAGAACGCAAAAGAACGTTACAATCATCTGATGAAATTGAAGGCAATGTTTGCCGACTGATTTGTGCAGACTGCCTGTGGGCACTTGCCAATTAAAGAGCGCCGCGGTTTTTCCGCGGCGCTCTTTTTTTCCGTATGATGTCGGGTGCGGGCTTTGCGTGGATGCAAGGTTTTAAAGATTTGGGAAAAACTAAAGCGACGGCAAGGGGAAATTGTCGGTTTTGTGCAATTAATTGCAAATTTTGTGCACTTTTTAGAACATTTTTGAAAAATTTGCGTGAAACGACTGGAAATCCGTGCAAGAATAGGCTATAATCATTTTTCGTTTAGAGCGGCTTTTGGAGGAGGGCCGTTCCGTACAGATCGAAAGTGAGGATTACATGAATACGAAGTTTTTATCGGATATGAAAAAGCGGTGGGAATCCCGGCCGCCAAAGAAGAAACGCTGGTGGAATTCCGACTATCTGCGGATTCCCCTGCTGGCGCTGATGGATGCTGTTATTATTGAGCTTTTCAACCACAAGGTATTCACAATGGGCTTTTCGTCGATGTTCCATTTTCTCAGGACGAATCCGTTGGCAATGCTGGTTAACATCCTGATGATTCTCATCACGCTGGTACCGGCTTTCTTTATGCGCCGGCGGAGCTTCTGGTGCACGCTGGTATCCGCCATCTGGCTGATTGGCGGCGGTGTGAACGGGTTTATCCTGATGAGCCGTATGACACCGTTTACTACGGCGGATTTGACCGTTTTTAACACCGGCATTGATACGCTGCCCAACTATATGTCCATGGGGCATATTGTCCTGATGGCCGTGCTGTTGGTGTTGTTGATTGTCTATCTGATCTTTTTGTTTGCAAAGGGCCCCCGCAGCGCGGATACCTGGCATCGCCGCCTGATTACGGGACTGTGCG
>JBFLFX010000078.1:0-10083 GCA_041859815.1 Dysosmobacter sp.
AGCCGAAGATTTGGCCGTCCTCCACCGTAAAGCTCAGGTGATCCACCGCATAGTGATCGCCGTATTGCTTCACAAGATTTTTGACTTCAATCACACAAGTAACCTCCTTGAGGAGGAGGCCGAAAGAGGCCCCGCTCCCATTTTGCGTACTGCCATTATAAGGATCCTAGCTTAAAGCAATCTTAACAAAGCGCTGACGGAAGAAATGACGAAAACAGGTCCGTATTCACAATTTATTCGCATATTTTAAAGGTTGATTTCAGGTAAGGATGTTAAGTTATAACCGTTCCGAGGGAGGTGCAAGCCCCGGAGCGAAAGGTTTTGTCCGTATTTCATATAAGAAATCGGATACTTATTCATTTTCTTCTTCTTTTTTCTCTCTCCGCCAAAAGGAGCCGTATCTTTGGATATGGCTCCTTTTGGCTGCGCCGCGTTCTTACTCTTTGTTACATTTCTCTCTTGCAAAAGGGCAGGATATTCAATATGATAGGAACTGATTATAAGCGGTGTGCCTGTTTTCGGCGCGCTGCGGAGAATTACGGAGGAAAATGCCATGAGAGGGGTCCACAGTGTTGTCGATGATATTCGGCGCAGCGTTTTTACGGAGGTAGCCCGGCTTGCCTATGAGGGCGGCGACTATTCCCGGATTGATTTAATCCCCTATAAGATTATACCCGGGGAAGTCGCCAAGCACCGCCACGATGTGTTTTTGGAGCGCGCCATCGTACAGGAGCGCCTGCGGCTGGCCTGCGGCCTGCCGCTGCAGCCCGTCACCGTCCGGGCACCTGCCAGCGCCGGCATTCAGGAGGCCGCCGAGGCGGATGACAGATTCTTTGAAGAACCGCTGGTAAATATTATTACCTTTGCGTGCAATGCCTGCCCTCCCAAGCAGGTATGGGTGACCAATGCCTGCCAGGGCTGTATTTCGCATCCCTGCCAGGCCGTCTGCCCCAAGGGGGCGATTTCCGTGGATGAAAACCACCACAGCGTCATCGATCAGAGCAAGTGCATCAAATGCGGCAAGTGCGTGAATCAGTGCCCTTACCATGCCATCACGAAAATCGAGCGCCCCTGCGCCGCAGCCTGCGGTATGAACGCCATTGAGTCCGATGAATACGGCCATGCCAAAATCAACTATGACAAATGTGTTTCCTGCGGCATGTGCCTGGTGAACTGCCCCTTCGCGGCCATCGCCGACAAGAGCCAGATTTTTCAGATTATCAACAGCATGAGGCGCGGGGAGGAGATTTTTGCCTGTGTTGCACCGGCATTCGTCTCCCAGTTCGGTGACGACGCCACGCCTTCCCGTCTGAAGGAGGCTATGCGCCGGCTGGGATTCAAGGATGTGGTGGAAGTCGCCGTGGGCGCGGACCTCTGCACGATTGAAGAGGCCCATGATTTTCTGGACAACGTGCCGTCCAAACAGCCGTTTATGGGGACTTCCTGCTGCCCCGCGTGGAGCATGATGGCGAAAAAACTGTTCCCTGAGTTCAAGGAGTATATCTCCATGGCCCTGACGCCCATGGTAATTACCGCCCGGATTGTAAAGAAGGAACATCCCGACGCCCGCATTTGCTTTATCGGCCCGTGTGCCGCGAAGAAGCTGGAGGCTAACCGCAAGACAGTTCGCTCCGACGTGGACTATGTGCTGACCTTTGAGGAGCTGCAGGGAATGTTTGATGCCAAGGAGATCAATTTCTCCGAAATCCCGGAAAATCCGGAGGACGATTTTACCCACGCCACCGGGGCCGGCAGGGGGTTTGCCGTGGGGGGCGGTGTCGCCGCCGCCGTGGTGGAGGCGATCAAGCACATCGATCCCGACCGCAAAGTGGACGTCGATTACGGCGACGGCCTGCGGGAGTGCAGGAAAATGCTGCTGATGGCCAAGGCCGGAAAGCGCGACGGCTATCTGCTGGAGGGCATGGGCTGCCCCGGCGGCTGCGTCGCCGGGGCCGGAACCATCCGCCCCATCCGCGACAGCGCCGCGGGCGTGGAAAAATACAAAAAACAGGCGGCTAAGCAGAGTGCCACGGAAAGCGTGTATCTCGAGGATTTGAAAAAAGCGGAGGAATAATCCGTTTATCCCCCTGCTTGAAATTGCCCCTCAAGGGGAAAGGGCCGATTGAACGGAGAGAAGGAGATCCGGGAAGAGTGCCTTTTGTTTGAGGGGATTCGTTTTGCGCTCTTCCAGAATGGCTTAAAACCTGCGCAGCGGGGTGAACTTTTTCACCCCGCTGAAAGCAGCATGGGAAGCGACCGAAAGCCGCTTCCCATGCTGTCTTTTCATCTTCTGCGCATTATGCGGAAATGCTCTCGAACTGGCTGTTGTAAAGACTCGCGTATGCGCCGCCCTTTGCCAGCAGACCGTCGTGCGTTCCCTGCTCCACAATGTCGCCGTCCCGCATGACAAGGATCAGGTCCGCATCCCGGATAGTGGAAAGGCGGTGGGCGATAACAAAGCTGGTGCGTCCGCGCATCAGATTGTCCATGGCTTTCTGAATCCGCTGCTCCGTCCGGGTATCCACGGAGCTGGTGGCTTCATCCAAAATCAGGATCCGGTTATCCGCCAGAATCGCCCGGGCGATGGTCAAAAGCTGTTTCTGCCCCTGAGAGACGTTACTGGCATCTTCATTCAGTTCCATCTGGTAGCCGCCGGGCAGCGTCTGAATAAAGTGATCGGCGTAAGCGGCCTTTGCCGCCGCGATGACTTCTTCGTCCGTGGCGTCCAGCCGGCCGTAGCGGATGTTCTCCATAATGGTTCCCTTGAAGAGCCAGGTGTCCTGCAAGACCATCCCGAAGCCCTCCCGGAGATCCCGGCGGTTGAAACTGCGGAGATCCTTTCCGTTCAGGGTAATGCTGCCGCCGTTGACATCATAGAAGCGCATCAGCAGCTTGACCATGGTGGTTTTGCCCGCGCCGGTGGGGCCAACGATGGCAATTTTCTGCCCCGGCCGGATATCGCTGGTGAAATCGTGGATGACCACCTTGTCGGAATTGTAACCGAATTTGACGTGATGGAAGCTCACCTGGCCGTCAATGGCGGAAGGATCGGAAGGATGCTCAGCCTGCTGGGATTCCTCCGGCTCTTCCAAGAATTCAAAAACGCGTTCTGCCGCGGCGGCCATGCTCTGCAGCATATTGGACACCTGCGCCAGCTGTTGGATGGGTTGGGTAAAGCTTTTCACGTACTGGATAAACGCCTGAATATCGCCGATGGTGATGATGCCCCGGGAGGCAAAAATACCGCCTACCACTGCCACGGCCACATAGCCGATGTTACTGACGAATACCATGACGGGCATCATCATGCCGGAGAGAAACTGGCTCTTCCACGCGGAGTCGTACAGCATCCCGTTGGAGCGGTCAAAGTCCTTCAAAACCGCTTTCTCGCGGTTGAAGGCGCGGATGACGTTGTGGCCGGAGTAAATTTCTTCCACCTGACCGTTGACGTTGCCCAGATAATTTTGCTGGGCCTTAAAGTATTTCTGGCTGAACCGTACCACCAGCATCACAAGAAGAATGGACACCGGCAGGATGAGTACCGCGATCAGCGTCATTTTCGGGCTGATGGACAGCATCATCACCAGAACGCCGATCATGGTGGTAACGCTGGTGATGAGCTGGGTAATGCTCTGGTTCAGGCTTTGCCCCAGAGTGTCCACGTCGTTGGTGATCCGGCTGAGTACCTCGCCCACCGTCCGGCTTTCAAAGTAAGACAGCGGAAGGCGGTTGATCTTTTCCGAGATCCGCCGCCGGAAATCGTAGCAGATTTTCTGGGACATTCCCGTCATAATCCAGCCCTGAATAAAGCTGAACAGCGCGGAAATCAGATACAACCCCAACAGAAGCAGCAGGATTTTGCCGATATACGGGAAGTCGATACTTCCGGTTTTCGTGATTTTCGCGTACCAGCCGGTGGCCAGCGCGGTGGTGGCCTTTGCCAGAATTTTTGGTCCGACAATGCTGAATACCGTGGAGAGAATGGCAAAAACCATCACGATGAAAAAACTGAATTTATAGCGCCCCAGTTCCGCCGTCAGCTTGTGGGCGGTACCCTTGAAGTCCTTGGGCTTTTCCACGGCGCCGATGGGGCCGTGACCGCCCGGGCCGTGCCGGGGCGGTGTCGTTTTCCGTTCTTCTGCCATCAGTTCGCGCCTCCTTCCCTGTCAAGTTCACTCTGGCTCAGTTGGCTGCGGGCGATTTCCTGATATTCCGGACAGCTGCCCATCAGCTGTTGGTGCGTGCCGTTGCCGACAATGCGGCCGTCATCCAGCACCAGAATTTGATCCGCTTGCAGCACGGTGGAAATTCGCTGCGCCACAATAATTACCGTGGCATTTCCTGTCTTTTCCGCCAGAGCCCTGCGGAGCGCGACATCAGTTTGATAGTCCAGTGCTGAAAAGCTGTCGTCAAAGAGGTAGACTTTCGGATTTTTCGCAATGGCCCGTGCAATGGAAAGCCGCTGCTTCTGGCCGCCGGAGACATTGGATCCGCCTTGTGCCACAGGGCTTTCATAGCCGCTGGGCTTTGCATCGATAAACTCCGTCGCCTGTGCGATTTCCGCCGCCTGCCGCATTTGCTCATCTGTGATGTGTTCACCGCCGGACTTCAGGTTGGAGGCAATGGTGCCGGAGAACAGCACGCCTTTTTGGGGAACGTAACCCAGCAGGTCGTGCAGCTGATTCTGGGGCATTTCCCGCACATCGATGCCGTCGACGGTGACGCTGCCGCCGGTCACGTCGTAAAACCGGGGAATCAAATTCAGCAGCGTGCTCTTTCCGCAGCCCGTGGAGCCGATGATCGCGGTGGTTTTACCCGGCTCTGCCGTAAAGGAAATTTGCGACAGCGCGTCGGACTCTGCGCCGGGGTAGCGGAAAGAAACGTCTGTAAACCGGATGAGACCCTGCCAGCTTTCTTTCCCGCGGACCGATCCGTCTCCGGATCGCGGACGGCGGGCTTCGTCTTCAGAACCTCATAGATGCGATCCGCCGCCACGCCCGCCCGGGGCAGCATAATGGAGACGGCGGTGAGGATCAGGAAGGACATGACGATCTGCATGGTATAAGTGATAAACGCAATTAACTGGCCTACCAGCATGCCGGAAGAATCCATAGCTTTGCCGCCAAACCAGACGATCAGCAGCGTGACGCCGTTCATAATCAGCATCATGGCGGGCATCATCAGCGTCATGACCCGGTTGGTGAACAGCTGGGTTTCCGTCAAATCGCGGTTGGCGCGGTCAAAGCGCTGCTCTTCGTATTTTTCCCGGGAAAACGCACGGATGGGCATGATCCCGGTTAGAATTTCCCGGGAAACCAGGTTCAGCCGATCTACCAAAGACTGCATAATCTTGAATTTGGGCAGCGCAAACTTCATCAGCAGGAATACCACGCAGACCAACGCCGCCACCGCCACCGCGATAATCCACGAAAGGCCGGTTTTCGTATGGGCGACCCGGATGATGCCGCCAATGCCCAGAATCGGGGCATAGGCCACCATCCGCAGCAGCATCACGCAGGTCATCTGCACCTGTTGAATATCGTTGGTGGTGCGGGTGATCAGGGATGCGGTGGAAAAGGAGTCCATCTCCGAATTGGAGAAGCTGACGACCCGCTTAAACACATCCTGCCGCAAGTCCCGGCCGATGGCGGCTGAAACGCGGGAGGCAATGAGTCCCGCGAAAATGGCGACGGCCACCATCAGCAGGCTCAGCGCCAGCATTTGACGGCCTTCCCTCCATAAGTAGGCTGTCTGGACATGGCTGGAAATTCCCTGCGCCTGATAGTCCAGCTTTACCAGCAGGACGGACTGCTTTTTCACCGTATCCAGAGTGGACTTGCTGACGGAGGACAGTCTCTTTTTCATCTGCGCCTGCATTTGCGCCGCAGCCACCGGGCCGGCGGCTGCCAGTTTTGCAAAAGAGGCGTTCACGGTATTCAGGTCTTTTACGGCGGGGGTGACCTTCTTTTTTCCCAGCCGCTGTGCGGCGGTTTGCGCGGCAGTCATATACAGCGCTACGTCTGGGATGGTCATGGCATCCTCAACCTTGCCGCGATCCGCCTTGGCGGACAGTTTTCGCACGCCGTCGGAATTAGCCTTGCCGTAGGCTTTTTCGACTTGCGCGGCATCCTTTTTGGACATCAAAAGTTCCAGCGCCTGCAAAGTTTTTTGCCGGACGGTGTCCGGCGCGGCGCTGGTGACGCCGCCCTGCTGAATGCCCACATCCACAATATCCGAGGTGTAGGCGGGCAGAGACAGGTCGCAGTAGGCCTGCACAATCAGCAGTGCCACGATCAGCAGGCACAGCGGCAGGTGCCGCTTGAGCTGTCGAAAAATATTCAGCATAGATTGTTTCCCCCCTTAAAGTCAGAGACCTTTTGATCTTTTTGTGTCCCGGCGTCGCATTCTGCGTTGATAGCCTGAATGGCCAGCCGCATATCTTCCGACAGCCGACGGACATTTTCCCTGCCCATTCGGTTGAGAACGCCCCGCAGATAAACCTGCAGCGCGCCGGTACATTCCCGATGTGTCCGGTTCCCCTCCGGCGTCAGGCGCACCAGCGTCTTGCGCCGATCCTTCGGATCCGGCGTGCGTTCGATATATCCGTCCTGCTCCAGAATGCGTAAATTCCGCGAAACGGCGGACGGCGCCGTGTGCCAAAGGCGCGTCAGGTCGGAAACGTAAACCGCTCCTTCGTATCCGTGCTTCTCAATGGAAAAATATAACCGCTCCAACATGGCAAAATGGCATTTGGGAAAATCTGTTATTGTATGGAAAAAACTGCGGTGCACCGCGCGATGCAGATCGCCCATCAGATGCAGAAAGTCCGAAAGCTGTGTCTGTTCGTCCATGAAGCCCTCCCCCAGATCTCAGTAAAATACTTTTCATGTGTCAATAATTAACATGCGTTAAATAAATGCATTGCCTATTATACTCCGCCGTCTGAAAAATGCAAGCAAAAATAATGGAAGCCACAGAAATTTTCTGTGGCTTCCATTATTTTACGGTGAACTTTTTTACATTGAGTGCCCGGGTAGCGTTAAGAATGGCAATGAGTGCCACGCCCACGTCGGCAAATACGGCTTCCCACATTGTGGCAATGCCCAGTGCGCCGAGAACCAGCACCAGCGCCTTGACCCCCAGCGCAAAAGCGATATTCTGGTGAACAATCCCCAGAGTCTTCCGGGAAATTCGGATGGCGGTGGCAATACGGGAGGGCTTATCATCCATCAGGACAATATCGGCAGCTTCGATGGCGGCGTCGGAACCCAGCGCGCCCATGGCAATGCCCACGTCCGCCCGGGTCAGCACCGGGGCGTCGTTAATGCCGTCGCCCACAAAGGCCAGCTTTGCTTTGGGGGATTCCGCAGCCAGCAGCTTTTCCGCCCAACTCACCTTGTCGGCGGGCAGCAACTCCGCGTGATATTCGTCCACTCCCAGTTCCTTGGCGACGGCCGAAGCGACTTCATCCGTGTCGCCGGTGAGCATGACAGTTTTCTGTATGCCGGAGGCTTTCAAATCCGCGATGGCGTCGGCGGCGTCGGCCTTGGGTTGATCGGAGATGACGATATGCCCGGCATAGAAGCCGCCGATGGTAACATGGACAAGAGTTCCGACCAGTTCGCAGGGCAGCCATTTCACGCTCTCCCGCTCCATCAGGCGGCTGTTGCCCACGCAGACCTGCTTGCCGTCAATTTTGGCACAGACGCCATGCCCGGCGATTTCCTCCACGTCGGAAAGACGGGTGGCATCCAAATCGGTTTTGCAGGCTTCCCGCAGAGAACGGGAAATTGGGTGGTCGGAATAGATTTCCGTCAGTGCCGCGCATTCCAGCAGTTCATCGGCGGTGACGCCTCCCTCCGGATGAACGGCGGTGACGGTGAATGTACCGCGGGTCAGTGTGCCGGTTTTGTCAAACACCACGGTGTCCGTCCGGGCAAGGGCCTCCAGATAATTGCTGCCCTTCACCAGAATTCCGCACTTGGACGCTCCGCCAATGCCGCCGAAAAAGCTCAGCGGCACGGAAATTACCAGCGCGCAGGGGCAGGAGATCACGAGAAAGATCAGCGCCCGGTGGAACCAGTCAGAGAAATTTCCCACAAAAATCGGCGGGATCAACACCAGCGCTGCGGCGGCGATCACCACGCAGGGCGTGTAATACCGGGCGAAGCGGGTGATGAAGTTCTCACTGGAGGCTTTCTTCTCCCCCGCGTTCTCCACTAAATCAAGAATCTTGGAGACAGTGGATTCCCCGTAAGATTTTTTTACTTTAATTTTTAGCAGTCCTGTCTGACTGATGCAGCCGCTGAGAATGCTGTCGCCGGGATTTACATCCCGGGGGGCGGACTCGCCGGTGAGGGCGGCAGTATCCAGCGCGGAAGTTCCCTCCAAAACCATACCGTCCAGCGGTACCCGTTCGCCGGGCTTTACAACGATGAGATCGCCGACCGCGACTGTCTCCGGAGAAACCTTCTCCAGCCGGCCGTTCCGCTCCACGTTGGCATAGTCCGGGCGGATGTCCATCAGGGCGGTAATGGATTTCCGGGATTGATCCACGGCGGCGTCTTCAAACAGCTCACCCACCTGATAGAACAGCATGACGAATACCGCTTCGGAATACTCCGCCGTGGCAAACGCGCCCACGGTGGCCAGCGCCATCAGAAAGTTTTCATCAAAGATCCGGCCTTTTGTGATGTTCCGCAGAGCGCGCCAGAGAACATCCCAGCCCACCAGCAGATACGGGGCGAGGAAGGCCGCTGCCTGCACCCGGCCGTTCAGCGGCAGAAAATGCAGCGCAATGAGCAGCGCGGCGGAAATTCCGATGCGCCAGAGCATGACAGTTCGGGAACTCTCGTTTCCCTCTCCCGTGCCGTCGTCGCAGCAGTCACACGAAATTTTTCCGGATTGGGCGGGATCGCAGCCGCAGGATCGGGATTTCTGTCCGCGGCTGCCGGCGTGGGTGTGATCGCAGTTGTGGCAGCAGATCTCTTCATCCTGCGCCGAGGGGCATTTTCTCTTATCAGACATTGCCCTCGCTCCCTTCCTCCGAAATATGCTCCCGTCCCTGATCGATGATGGTGCGCACATGACTGTCCGCCAAGGAGTAAAACACGGTTTTGCCGTCCCGGCGGGATTTGATCAGCCGGGCGTTTTTCAGCGCCCGCAGCTGATGGGAGATGGCGGATTGGGTCATCCCCAGCAGCTGGGCGATGTCGCACACGCACATTTCCGATTCAAACAGGACATACAGAATCCGAATCCGGGTGGAATCGCCGAAAACACGGAATAGCTCCGCCAAATCGTAAAGCGAATCCTCCCCCGGCATCGCCTGCCGGACCTTCTTCACAATGTCCGCGTGGGCGTGAATAAAGTCACAGCACTCCACGTTGTAACGATCTTCCATAAAATCATCCTTTTTATATATGATTACTTGCTCATATGTTCATTATATGAAATATTGCAAAAAAGTCAATAGTTTCTTGGATTTGTATAGAAATTTTTTATATAGCGTGTTAAACTGGCGGAGTTCAGAAGATGAAAACGATTAAGGAGGCTTTATGATGACAGAAGAACTGGAACGTATAGAGGAGGAACGCGCCCGGAACAATGCCTTTATGCATCATACCGGCATTGAGATGGTGGATGTGGATCCCGATCTTGCGAAATACAAACTGACCATCCGCCCGGAGACAAAAAATCCTTACGGCCTGCTCCACGGCGGCGCGATTTATACGCTGGCGGACAACGCCACCGGCGCGGCGGCATGCAGCGACGGGCGGTATTATGTTACCCAGACCAGCTCCCTTCACTTCCTGCGAAACGTGGCGGAGGGGACGGTTTATGCCACGGCAACCGTCCGGCACCGGGGGCACACCACCTGCCTGACGGCGGTGGACATCACTTCGGAAACCGGAAAGCTTTTGGCGACGGGAGAATTCACCTTCTTCTGCGTGGACAAAAAACTGATGGATCAAAAGCGGGACGAACGGTAATCAACCGCATTCACCGGATTCAGCAGCGGGGCGAAAAGCCTTTTTCGACACGCTGAAAACAGGGGCGGCCGTACGGCCGCCCCTGTTTTCA
>JBFLFX010000079.1:0-9976 GCA_041859815.1 Dysosmobacter sp.
ATATGCCGGTCGCCCTTCCCCGCCAAGCGGCAGACGCTGCGGTAAATCGGCTGAAAGTTGGAGACGCAGACGGAGGAATACTTCTTGACGTCAAAGGTACGATCAACCAAAACCACCGGAAATCCGGCGGGTATCAGCGCGTCAAACTGCTGAAAATCATCCATGGTGCTGGCAATCAGCAGCCCGTCCACCAGACCGGCGGAGAGCAGGCGGATATTGGTTTCCTCCCGTTCGGCATCTTCGTTGGTATTGGCGACAATCAGATGATAGCCCTGGGCCGCCAGATACCGCTCCACCGACTCAATCATCGTCGCAAAAAACTGATTGGAAATATCCGGCACAATAAAACCGATGGTTTTTTTCTTTCCTGTGCGAAAACTGCGGGCGGAGGCATCGGGCGTATAGCCCAGTTCCTGAATAGCCTGATAGACCTTCTCCTTCGTTTCTCCGGAAACATACCGCGTATTATTGATCGTATGGGAAACCGTTGCAGTGGAAACGCCTGCCAGCTTCGCCACATCGCTAATTGTAACCTTCATGCTTTTCACCCACTTACGTAAAAACTCTCTGATTTGCGTAACCTTAATTTATTTCAGTATAGGGCAGGACTTCCCACCCGTCAAGTCCCTTTTCCCGGCAAGTCCCCCGTTTTGTCAAAACTTTGGCAGAAAACTATTAGTTTTGGACAATTTAGCCTCCTTATAATTATTGCTTTTGACAATTGCGCACAAAATCCAGTTGTGATAACATACAGATACAATCTGTGGATGAAACGTTTACGTAAACGTTTTTAAAAGTTCCGTTTTTTGGCAGCTGAATTTGAAAGGAGTTCTTTCCATGAAAACTCAAATCGGCATTAACGGCTTCGGCCGCATTGGCAGGCTGGTGTTCCGCACAGCTATTGAACGTCCCGATATTGAGATTGTAGCGGTCAACGATCCGTTTATGGCGCCGGACTACATGGCTTATATGCTGCGCTACGATACGATGCACGGCCGTTTCCCCGGCAAAGTCCAATCCACCGACAACGAGCTGATTGTCAACGGCAGGCACATTCGGATCTTTTCGGAAAAGGAGCCCGCCGCCATTCCCTGGAAGTCGGTGAACGCGGAATACGTTGTGGAATCCACCGGCGCATTCCTGTCCCGTGAAAAAGCGCAGGGGCATATTGATGCCGGTGCCAAACATGTGATCATGTCCGCGCCCTCCAAGGACGACACGCCGATGTTTGTCATGGGTGTCAACCACTGGGACTACTCTTCCGATATGCAGTTTGTCTCCAACGCCTCTTGCACCACAAACTGCCTTGCGCCGATTGCCAAAGTTTTAAACGATCATTTCGGCATTCGGGACGGCCTGATGACCACGGTGCATTCCACCACGGCCACGCAGAAAACCGTGGACGGTATTTCCAGGAAAGACTGGCGCGGCGGCCGCGCGGCCTTCGGCAATATTATTCCCTCCTCCACTGGCGCCGCCAAGGCTGTCGGCAGAGTGATTCCCGCGTTGAACGGCAAATTGACCGGCATGTCCATGCGCGTTCCCACGCTGGATGTCTCCGTGGTGGATTTAACTGTCAACCTGAACAAGCCCGCCACCTATGATGAAATCTGCACGGCAATGCGGGACGCCTCCCAGGGGAAAATGAAGGGCATTCTGGGCTACACCGAGGAGCCGGTGGTTTCCTCCGATTTTCTGGGCGATCCCCACGCCTCCATCTTCGACAAGGGTGCCGGCATTGCGCTGACCGATACGTTTGTAAAAGTCATCGCCTGGTACGACAACGAATGGGGCTATTCCAACATGCTGGTAAATCTGATTTGCTATATGTCCTCCGTGGATCATCAGTGATTCATTTTTATCTGTTCCGCTTTTTTTCTCCCTCCGCCACAAAAAGCGGTTTGACGGCGTGGTTGCGGGTTCTCCCCCGGGACGGCGCACAGCGGACAGGAATGCGGCGACGGAAGATAGATCTGAAAGGCCCCCGGGAGGGGGGCGTTCGTTCGTAATGATAAGCTGTGAAAACTTCTTGCGGGGAGTAAAACCTGTGCAGTGGGGCGAAAAGCCTTTTTGCCCCGCTGCACAGCCGCTTTTTTGCATAAAAAAAACAGCCCTTGCAGCTGACTTAAAAACCGTATAAAAGGCCCCGGAACAAACACCGACCCCGCCAGTTTCCAACGAACTGGCGGGGTCACTGCTGACTGGGGTTTTCCTTCAAACTCGTTACCTCAACTTTCTGAAAACTTGTCTCGCGCGGATTCTCGCAGGAATCAGATTCGTCCAGATATTCGCCAATCCATGAAACTTCATTTTGCATACCTGTCTTATTCAGTCGCCTGCCGAACCAGTGGTATGCGGCTCAACCAATGTGAGCGGGGGTTTCGTATTTGATGAAAATCTGAGAGTCCACCTTGCAGAGAACCTCTTCAAGCTTTCGGGATCCGGAAGCATGGTCTGGGTCTTAGCCCATTGGACTCACCCCTTCCATGGCTATAATATATAATACTTTCAGAATTTTGTCAAGATCTTTTGTGCATAATTTATATTTTCACAATATATCTTTGCCTTTGCATAATTCCTGGAAAAAACGTGCCAGTCCCACGGACGGAGAATTGCAAAAATTCGTGCGCAGCGTCTCCATATTTTCCGCATCGTGTTCCAGCTCCCGACAAAAGCGGTACAGCGCCGCTTCCGCCGTCATGGTATACCCCGCCAAACGCTCGACACTCAATGCGCCGAACACCGCGAACTCCGCCCGGGACAGCAGGTCGCCGTCGTTTACCGCCCGCAGAAAATAGCGGAATACAAAATAGCAGCTGATCCGTTCCAGCGCCCAGTCCGGAAGCCGCACCTCTGTCGGCCGCTCCGCCGCCCGAAGCAGCGGCAGCCAGTCCGCCTCCAAAATCTCCATGCCCTCCAGCATCCGCAGCGCCTCCGGAAACAGTCCGGCACCCGGCGCGGTCACTTCCTCCGGCAATTCCGGCAGCAGCTCGGTGCCCGGCGCGCACAGCGAGTCCATTTCGTCCAGATTTCCATTATCCAAAAGAACCTGCACCTCGTTGGCCAGCAGTAAAAACCACGCCGCCCGTGTGCGCCAAGGCAAAACGCGATTCTGCAAAATCTCCAGTTCCCGGTTCCGACAGGTCAGCAGCGGCCCCAGCCATTCGTCCGGCTGCGTCTCAGGTTCGCGGATTTCCCGTTCCGGGAACAAAAGCGGCGTTTCACGGGACAGCAGCAGACGGGCGGCCTCCGGACAGGAGGCAGACAAACTGATCTCCGTCAGACAGCCGTATTCTTCTGCAAACCGCGGGTGCGTGCGGCAGACCTTCCCTGTATACTCCGGCCCCAGCGCCCGATACACCTCGCAGAGATTTCGCTCATCCAGAAACGGACAGCGGCCTCCCTGACGGGTCATACAGCGCTTTCCTTCCCCATCCACAGTCAGCGCGCTCCGCAGGCGCCGGCCCATCGGATCGGGAACCGTCTGGTAGCGGGCTGCGGTCTCCGCATCCATCACGACTTCCCAGCCGACGCAGCAGTTGCGCGGACAGGCGTCCGCCGTGCAGTGAAAATCGGAATAATACTCCGGCGTACGCAAAATCATGGCATTCACCCTCTTCGTTTTCTATTTTACTGTCCTGCGGTGTTTTCCGCAAGAAAAAATATAAAAACGTTTTTTTCTGTTGTTTTGATTCTATCAAATTTTTGTTTGAATTGCATATAAAATTTCATTTTTTCCTCTTTACATTTGACAAAAAAAGTAGGATGATAGATTTGTGGGGAATTTGGAACCTGTCATTTTCCCGTACGAAACCGTTTTCTTTTTGGATTTATCCGCTTCCATGGGAAAATTTTATTCACAGGAAATGCCTGTTCCCAATATCGTCAGACACTGAGGAGGCACTTATGGAAATCAAGAGCGATATCGAAATTGCACAAGCGGCAACGATGCTGCCCATTGGACAGGTTGCTGAAAAAATCGGCGTCAATGAGGACGCTCTGGAGCCTTATGGCCGCGACAAGGCCAAGCTGGACATCCGAACATTGAAGGATCGCCCCGCCAACGGCAAAGTAATCCTCGTCACCGCCATCAACCCGACGCCCGCCGGCGAAGGCAAAACCACCACCAGTGTCGGCCTTGCCGACGCGCTGAGCAGGCTGGGAAAGAAAGTCGTCCTGTGCCTGCGGGAGCCGTCCCTCGGCCCCGTGTTCGGTATTAAAGGAGGCGCGGCCGGCGGCGGTTATGCGCAGGTTGTCCCCATGGAGGACATCAACCTGCATTTTACCGGCGATTTTCATGCCGTCGGGGCGGCGAACAACCTGCTGGCCGCGATGCTGGACAACCATATTCAGCAGGGCAACGCCCTGAATATCGATACCCGCAAGATCGTCTGGAAGCGCTGCGTAGACATGAACGACAGGCAGTTGCGGAACATCGTCTGCGGCCTCGGCGGCAAAGCCAACGGCGTTCCCCGGGAGGACGGATTTGATATCACCGTGGCATCCGAAGTGATGGCGGTGCTGTGTCTCGCCACCGGCCTGACGGATTTGAAAGAGCGTCTGGCCCGTATGGTTGTCGCCTACACCCGGGACGACCGGCCCGTGACGGCCCACGACCTCCATGCCGAGGGCGCGATGGCCGCGCTGCTGAAAGACGCCATCAAACCGAATCTGGTGCAGACGCTGGAACATACGCCGGCTCTGGTACATGGCGGCCCGTTTGCCAACATTGCCCACGGCTGCAACTCCATTTCCGCCACGCAGACCGGCCGCCGTCTGGGCGACTACGTCGTTACGGAAGCCGGATTCGGTGCGGATCTGGGCGCCGAGAAGTTTCTGGATATCAAGTGCCGCGCAGGCGGCTTCGTCCCTTCCGCCGTTGTGGTGGTGGCCACGGTCCGCGCGCTGAAGCATCACGGCGGCGTCGCCAAGGCGGATCTGAACCAGGAAAATCTGGACGCGCTGAAACGCGGCCTGCCCAATCTGCTCCAGCATGTGGAAAACATGACCACCGTGTTCGGCCTGCCCTGCGTGGTGGCCATCAACGCCTTTCCCACGGACACCCCCGCCGAACTGAAGCTGGTGGAGGACGAGTGCCGGAAGCTGGGCGTCAATGTGGCGCTGAGCGAAGTCTGGGCCAAGGGCGGCGAAGGCGGCATCACGCTGGCAAAGGAAGTCCTCCGCCTGTGCGATCAGCCCAACAAATTCCGCTATTGCTACGATGTAAACGATTCCATTGAGGAGAAGCTGAACGCCATCGCAAAGAAAATTTACCGCGCCGACGGCGTGGATCTGACCGCCGGTGCAAAAAAGCAGCTCAAGCGGCTCACCGAGCTGGGCTACGACAAGCTGCCCATCTGCATGGCAAAAACGCAGTACTCCTTCTCCGACAATGCCTCCCTGCTGGGCGCGCCCAGGAATTTCCGCATCACGGTGAAAAATCTGAAAGTCTCCGCAGGCGCGGGCTTCCTTGTGGCGCTGACCGGTGATATTATGACCATGCCGGGTCTGCCCAGGATTCCCTCCGCCGAAAAGATCGACGTGGATGAAAACGGCAAGATCTCCGGCCTGTTCTAATTTGATGTAGAACTTCTTTCCGGCGGGTCGTCGGGGGCTCTCCCGCGGCCCGCCGGAATCTCATATATGCAAAGGAGTAAAATCATGCAGGAAAAACTGACTGAGAAAAGCTGCGCCGGGTTTGTAGCGGTTCTTGCCACAAAATCGCCGGTTCCCGGCGGCGGAGGCGCCGCCGCGCTGGTGGGCGCCATCGGCACCGCGCTGGGCAACATGGTGGGAAGCCTGACCGTGGGCAAGAAAAAGTATGCGGGCGTGGAAACCGAGGTGCTTGCCCTGAAAGCCCGTTCCGACGAGCTGCAGAGCAAGCTGCTGGCCATGGTGGAAAAAGATGCCGAGGCGTTTGAGCCGCTGGCAAAAGCCTATGGACTTCCCAGGGATACCGAGGAGCAGCGAGCGGAAAAAGCCCGGGTTATGGAGCAGGCGCTGCGCCGGGCTGCGGAGACACCGCTGGAAATTATGCAGCTGTGCACGGAGTCTTTGTCGGTCATTGAGCGTTTTTCCGAAATCGGCTCCCGGCTGGCGCTCAGCGACGCAGGCTGCGCCGCCGCCTGCTGCCACGCGGCTCTGGATGCCGCCAGCCTGAATGTGTTGATCAACATCAAGTCCATGTCCGATCGGGCTTTCGCGGAAAATCTGAACCGCCAGACGGAAACGCTGCTCCGGGATGGGGACGCCAAGGCGGACGCGGTTTTCACCGCCGTGCGGGATCATCTGAAAGGAGAAGCGTAAAATGGCAACTCTGCTGAAAGGCGCGCCTGCCGCAAAGGCGCTGACGGAGCAGCTTCAAAAAGAGACGGAAGCCCTGAAGGCGCGGGGCATTTCTCCCTGCCTTGCCATTGTGCGCGTCGGCGCGCGGGAAGATGACCTGTCTTATGAGCGCGGCGCCATGAAACGCTGTGAAAAAGTCGGCATTTCCGTCCGTCAGGTAATTTTGCCGGACAGCGTTACACAGACGAAGCTCCTGGGGGAACTTGAAAAACTGAATCGAGATCCGGCGGTGCACGGCGTGCTGCTGTTCCGCCCTCTGCCCAAAACCATTGATGAACGAGCGGTATGCGAGGCGCTGCTGCCCGCCAAGGACATGGACGGCATTACCTCCGGATCGCTGGCGGCCGTCTACGCGGGCACAAAGCGGGGCTATCCTCCCTGCACGGCGGAAGCCTGCGTGCAGCTGCTGAAGCATTCTCAGATCCCCATTGCCGGAAAACGCGCGGTCGTCATCGGCCGGAGTCTCGTAATCGGCAAGCCGGTTTCCATGCTGCTGCTGGCGGAAAACGCCACCGTTACCGTCTGTCACAGCAAATCCCAGAACCTGCCGGAGATCTGCCGGGAGGCGGACATTTTAGTGGTTGCCGCCGGGAAGGCCGGCATGGTGGGTGCGGAATCCCTGCGCCCCGGGCAGATTGTGCTGGATGTGGGAATCCACGCCGGCGCGGACGGCACCCTCTGCGGCGATGTGCGCTTTGCGGAAGCCGAACCCATCGTGGAAGCCATCACGCCGGTTCCCGGCGGCGTCGGCGCAGTCACCACAGCAATCCTGGCGCGGCACGTAGTCACGGCGGCGGAAGCGCAACACTGAAATTTGCAAAAGGGGTTTCTCCATGATCTTCTCTGATTTGTTTCCCACATTCCAACCGATCGATTGGAAAAAAAAACATGCCGGCCTTGCCCGGATGAGCGAGCTGATGCGGCGCCTGGGCAATCCGCAGAAGGATCTGCGGTTTGTCCACGTGGCCGGCACCAACGGAAAAGGCTCCGTCTGCGCCATGTTGTCCTCCATTCTGAGGGAAGCCGGCTACCGCACGGGACTGTACATCTCCCCCAATCTTCTCCGCGTCAATGAACGGATTCAGGTGAACGGCGTGGAAATTTCCGACGCGGAACTCAGCGGCGCCGCGCGGCGTGTGCGTGAAGCCGCAGGCGGGATGACAGACGCGCCGCTGATATTTGAGCAGCTTACCGCCATGGCCCTGCTCTACTTTCAGGCCCGGCACTGCGATCTCGTGGTTCTGGAAGTCGGGTTGGGCGGGCGGCTGGACGCCACCAACGTAATCCACGTCCCCGAAGCGGCGGTCATCTGCAACATCGGGCTGGACCATACGGAAATTTTAGGCGACACCGTTGCAAAAATTGCCGCTGAAAAGGCGGGTATTATCAAGCCCGGCGGAAAAGTGGTGCTGCTGGCGCAGAGTGACGAGGCAGAGGCAGCGGTGCGGGAGGTCTGCGTCCGGCAGCGTGCGGAGCTGACCGTTACCGATCCCGCCGCCGAAACGCTGCTGGGGGACAGTCTGGACTGCCAGATTTTCAGCTACCGGCAGCGGAAGGATTTGTGTCTGGCGCTTTTGGGGCCGTATCAGTTTCAAAACGCCGCCGCCGTGCTGGACACCGTGGACGTTTTGCAGCGGTATGGCTTTGCGGTTTCCGAAGATGCCGTGCGCGCCGGGCTGGAAAAAGTGAGCTGGCCCGGACGGTTTGAGGTTCTGCGAAAACATCCCCTGTTTCTGCTGGACGGCGCGCACAATCCGGACGGCGTGAGCATGCTGAACACCTGTCTGGAGCATTACCTGCCGGATGAAAGGCTGATTTTTGTAATGGGTGTCATGGCGGATAAGGATTTTCACGCAATGGCGCGCCTGATCGCGCCCCGGGCGGAGCGGATTTTCACCGTGACGCCGCAAAACGGGCGAGCGCTGCCCTCCGGCGACTTAAAAGCCCTGATCGATGCGGAAACCTGCGTTCCTGCCGTTGACGCGGGAACGCCGGAAAACGGTGTTCGGCTGGCCCTGGACGCCTGTACGCCGGATCGGGCAATCTGCGCCTTCGGCTCTTTGTATCAGGTTGCCGAGATTCGCGCCCTGTTTGGGAAATCCTGATTTCCTACTGCCGGCAACGCCTGAAAGCATTTCATTTCTCAGCGGCAGAGAGATGAAAGTGAAAATAAAAACCGGCCATACGGTGAATAAATACGGACGGGGGCAGGGCATATGCCGTAGCGGCGATACGCCCTGTCCAAGGCAGGTGATGAGTCCTCCTGATGCGGAATCTTTTCCCATCTTGAGGGGAATCTTCATCCGCAGTTCGGGAGCAGTTTCATCTTTGCAAGCTGCTCCCGAACTGGGAAAGCGGCAGTTTCCAAAAAAGAAGAGTTGTGTGCAGGCCCTGTCTGAAAATAGGAGCGTGTGGATTTTCTGACGAAGCTTGTGCCGGCAGGGCAAATTTCTGCTTTCAGCGGAAAGGACACACGTGTCGCTGAAACGCTGCTTTTGTCCACACGGCGGTCGGAATGATTTTCATAGGCCTTCCCCCCTGTGCGGAAACAGCACCACCCGGATATAAAAACCGACAGGCGTATACTGACAGCGATTCCACAAAACCGCAAGAAGTGCAGCACGTAAACTGGCTGTGGCACAGGCCGGCAAACGCGGCCGCGTTCCATCAGCCGTAAGATTGAGATTCTCCCGGGGCGGGCTGTCTGCGCCCGTGATAAAATGTAAAAAATGCAGGCCCTCCAATATCAAAAAACAATTCCCGTATTTTAAGAATATCTCGGTGAATCTGAATTTACAGCCATTGACTTTTTAACTTTTCGTGGTAATATTGATTTAAGTTGTAATGAGTTCAATATTGTAACTGTTATAATTCAGTGGAGGGGAGGGTTGAGCGTGGACATCGATGCGAATACTCTTTCTGAACTGTTAAAGAAGCACGGCATAAAACCATCGCAGCAAAGATTGCAGATACTGAGCTTTATCATTTCAAACCCCTGCCATCCAACGATTGATCAAATCCATAGCGGCCTGCACCACGCCCTTCCGACATTATCAAGAACCACAATTTATAATGCGGTAAGAATTTTTGTTGAGGCGGGATTGGTTCAGGAAGTGACCATCGAAAACAATGAAGTCCGATATGATGCAAGGACAGAGCGACACGGGCATTTTAAATGTAAAAAATGCGGTAAGATTTATGACTTTAACATTTGCATGGAGAATATTCCGGCGGAGGGTCTAAGCGATTTTCAGATTGACACAAAAAATGTATATTTTACGGGCATTTGTAAAGATTGTCTGAAAAATACGAGTCAAGAATATCGGAATAAATGATTCATTGCCGCAGGCAAACCGCAAAAACTTCAGAGTTGCAGCATCGCGGAACCATGACATGCCCTATGAATCTCGCAGCCTGCATGGATTGTGGGAAAAACTGAGAGAAACATGCAAGCCCCGGCAGATTGACAGCTGTTTCATAAGTACGGACAATAAAAAGATCAGGAGGTCATTACATGAACGAAAAAATTGCAGCGCTCATCAACGATCAAATCAATATGGAGTGGTATTCCGCCTATTTTTATCTGAGCATCCATAACTATTATGTCGACCAGGAGCTGAATGGTTTCGGC
>JBFLFX010000080.1:0-10299 GCA_041859815.1 Dysosmobacter sp.
GTTCTTAATATGAGATATTTCCTGATCAATAGGGTTTTGTGATCTGTTATAAGCTATACCTCCAAGTTTGTTTAAAAATTCGTCAACGGATTCTTTAGTTAAAGCGCCGCTCTTGTCATAATGAAAATATTGTTTTATACCAATATCAATGCACTCTATCAGAAGCTCATATGGATATTTCCTAATGGTTTGCGCCAATTGTGCTTTACCTTTCTCGTTAAGTGAATATGGCGCTATTTTATCGTTTATAATGGTTTCTATCTTTTTGCGGGCCATAAAAATCCACCTTATTTCAGCTTCTCGCACAACGGCTGGATTTCTTCAGCTTGGCGACAATGCGCTTTGCTCGGCAAGGGTATAGAAGGTGCAGCCATGTATTTTTTTATTTTTCCCATCTCTAAATCTAAATCTGGGACTCCAATTGAGGGCAATAGATGAATTCTCTATCAAGTTGTCTACTCCGCTTATATGTATTATCTGGGCATCGTATAATTTTTCTACAGATAAAGATAGTTTATGAAAGATACTTTTTCACTAACTCTATGAATTCTCCAATATCCGAAAAGTAATTTGGATACGCCGCTTTTAAAGTTTGAAAGGAAGAAACACTTACCAGAACAGCGTCAATTTGTGATTCTGCTCGCGTACCTTCAATTTGCGCATACGTCGTATTTGCTTCATCAGTTTGACTTGGCTTAAAGTATTTAATGCGTAAGCGACGTGTGTTATAGTTTAAAATTAGAATATAATAACCTTGTCGGTTAAACTCAGTTCCACTCTGATGATCAACTGCGACTCGGATTGCACTGAGCATGTCAAGATAGTGCTGCCTACTATTTATTTCTTCAATTTCTGAGATTAGCTCTTGAGTATTTTCAATAGTCCCTGGTACAACTTGGGTACCTTCTTTAATTGCAAATAACGAAGAAACCAATACAAAAAAACGCTTTATATCTTCATCGCCTTGTCCGGCTTTTAATGCTTGCTTAGTAAATAGACCCATTGTTTCAACTGCGGTCGCCCATAAATGTTGTAAATGTGTTCGAAACTGCAGCTCAATTAGCATGTTCCTATTATAGTCATCACTCGAATCACTATGATATTCAAACACTAAATGTAAACTTCTATACCCAGATTTTTTAGGTGAAGAAATATAATCATATGAACTGACAAATCTATGTCTTATACGAGAATTTTTATATTTTTCAGCGTAAAGGAACACTTCGTTAACCGTCGGAACAATGAATCGACAACCTCCAAGATCTTGCATTGTCCAAAGACTCATGTTAGGCTCTCGCTTTAACTTATTAATAATAGAATCTAATCGTTTAAGACGTTCAGCAACCACAATATCAGAACGGTTAGAAGCCATTCTGCGGAGATGAATATATATAACGTGTAAAGGATAGGCATGTGCTGTTCGCCAATTATCAATAACGTGAGTGGCTTCAATTATTTGCTCTGTAGTTGAATCTTCTTTTTTAATTATTTTTCCTGCTTTAATGATTCGTGCGCGCGAATACTCAACCTTTTTCCATCTCGGCCTTTCAAAAAAGAACATATCATCCTCCCTATAATAAATAATTCTTAGTTATTTCTAGGCCTAATTGAATTCTGACGATAATAAAAGTTGAAGTTGCTTAAGTCACCGATAAGCTTCGTGTTATTGCTATAATATAAATTTAAGAGGATATGCGGATTCTTTCCTATATTTTTTCATTATATTCCTATATTACCACTATTCCGCCGTTTCGTCTATTTCTTTCCATTTCATCCAAACCACAACCCACAAAAAGCCGGCGTGTCTATAAAAATTTTTATTTTTAAAGTATGTAAGGCGTGCTAATGGGAAAAACCGCCGCATAAAATGGAAACAGTCTGCCGGGAGCCCCGAGAAGGACTCCCATTTTTTATCCGGAGGCGGTGCGGGTGGAAGATTTCCGAAGGCTGAAAAACTACAAACCCTCCCGCTTCAAGGCGGCGGGCTCGGTATATAAAGAGCGGTTCGCGGACGCGGCGGTGTATTTCGTCAACAACCTGCGGCACACCAAAGGGCGCTGGTACGGCGAGCCGTTCGAGCTCATCGACTGGCAGGAGCAGATCATCCGCGACCTGTTCGGCATCGTCCGCAAATTTGACGAATGCCGCCAGTTCAAAACCGCGTATGTGGAAATTCCGAAAAAACAAGGCAAATCGGAGCTCGCGGCGGCGGTCGCCCTGCTGCTCACCTGCGCCGATCTGGAGCACGGCGGCGAGATTTACGGCTGCGCGTCCGACCGAAGCCAAGCTAGTATTGTGTTCGACGTCGCCGTCGACATGGTCGACCAGTTCCCGCAGCTCAAACGTCTGATGAAGCTGAACCTCGGGCAGAAGCGCCTGACCTTCACTCCGCTCGACAGTTTTTATCAGGTGCTTTCCGCCGACGCGTACACCAAGCACGGCCTCAATGCCCACGGCGTGATTTTCGACGAACTCCACGCCCAGCCGAACCGCCAGCTGTTCGACGTCATGACAAAAGGCTCCGGTGACGCGCGCGAGCAGCCCCTGCATTTCATCATCACCACCGCCGGTGTTGATCGAAACTCCATCTGCTGGGAGATGCACCAGAAAGCCGAGGACGTCCTGCGCGGCAAGCGGATCGACCCCACGTTTTATCCGGTGATTTACTCCGCCGACGACGAGGAAGACTGGACGTCCGAGGAGGTGTGGCACAGGGTCAACCCCTCCCTCGGCATTACGGTGACGATGGAAACCATGCGGCAGGCCTTTGAGGACGCAAAGCAGAACCCGGTCAACGAGAATATCTTCCGCCAGCTGCGGCTCAACCAGTGGGTAAAGCAGTCCGTGCGCTGGATGGACATGGAGAAATGGGACGCCTGTTCCTTCCGGTTCGACTCGAAATCTCTGGAAAAGCGCATTTGTTACGGGGGGCTGGATCTGTCCAGCACCACGGACATCACCGCGCTTGTGCTGGTGTTCCCGCCCGAGGACGAGGAGGATAAATACATCATCCTGCCGTTTTTCTGGATACCGGAGGAATCGCTCGAAACCCGCGTCAAGCGCGACCATGTGCCCTACGACCTGTGGAAAGCGCAGGGCTTTCTGCAAACCACCGAGGGCGACGTCATCCACTATTCCTTTGTGGAGCAGTTCATCGGGGAGCTTGGGAAAAAATACAACATCAAGGAAATCGCCTACGACCGCTGGGGCGCGTGGGAGCTCACGCAGAATCTGGAGGGCATGGGCTTTACCGTCGTGCCGTTCGGGCAGGGCTTCAAGGATATGTCCCCCGCTACAAAAGAGCTGATGCGCCTGACGCTGGAACAGAAAATTGCCCACGCTGGGAACCCGCCCCTGCGCTGGATGGCGGATAACCTCTGCGTCAGCACCGACGCCGCCGGCAACATCAAGCCCAACAAGCAGAAGGCGACCGAGCGGATCGACGGCGTGGTGGCGCTCATCATGGCGCTCGACCGGGCCATCCGCAACGAGGGCGCGCTGCCCGGCAGCGTATACGATACGCACAGCCTGCTGATCTACGGAGAGGACGGGTGGGTGTGATGGGCTTTTTCTCGCGGAAAAAGAGGGAGAAACCCCAAAACAGCCTCTCCACCTCGAAAAGTTTCTTCTGGGGCGGCTCCACCTCCGGCCCTTTTGTCAATGAAAACACCGCCATGCAGAACGCGGCGGTGTACGCCTGCGTCCGCGTGATCTCGGAGGCCATCGCGAGCCTGCCGCTTCATGTGTACCGCTATGAGGAAAACGGCACCAAGCTGCTGCCAGGGCATTATCTGTATAATCTTTTGCATAACGCGCCGAACCCGGAGATGACCAGCTTCGTATTCCGGGAGACGCTTATGAGCCACCTGCTCCTGTGGGGGAACGCATATGCCCAGATCATCCGGGACGGCGGCGGGCGCGTGCTGGCGCTCTATCCTCTGCTCCCGAACAAAACGGATGTCTGGCGCGGCCCGGACGGGCAGATTTACTACACCTACTGGCGGAACGCGGACGAAAGCCGCCCCAATGGGAAAAGCGGCGGCGTCACTCTCTCCAAGGACGACGTCCTGCACATCCCCGGCCTCAGCTTTGACGGACTGGTCGGCTACTCGCCCATCGCCCTTACCAAAAACGCCGTGGGCATGGCGATCGCCACCGAGGATTACGGAGCCTCCTTTTTCGCCAACAACGCGAACCCCGGCGGTATCCTCGAGCACCCGGGGACACTCAAAAATCCCGACCAGATCCGCGCGGCGTGGGAAACGCTTTATAAGGGCGGAAGCCGGTCGCACCGCATCGCCGTGTTGGAGGAAGGGCTTAAGTTCCACGCGATTTCGGTGCCGCCGGAGGAAGCACAGTTTCTGGAAACGCGCAAATTCCAGCTCAACGAGATCGCCCGCATTTTCCGTATCCCGCCCCACATGGTCGGCGACCTGGAAAAGTCCAGCTTTTCCAACATCGAGCAGCAGTCGATGGAATTCGTGAAATACACGCTCGATCCGTGGGTGGTGCGGTGGGAGCAGGCCATGCACCAGTCGCTGCTGCTCCCCTCCGAAAAGGCCGCGCTGGTCATAAAGTTCAACCTCGACGGCCTGCTGCGCGGCGATTACGCGACCCGCATGAACGGGTACGCCATCGGGCGGCAGAACGGCTGGCTGTCGGCGAACGATATCCGGCGGCTGGAGAATATGAACGAGATCCCGCCGGAGGACGGCGGCGACCTGTATCTGGTCAACGGCAACATGGTGCGGCTGTCCGACGCGGGCGCGGCATACAAGAAAAACGAGGGGGCCGGCAAATGAGGAAGTTCTGGAACTTCATTCAGAACGATGGTGAAGAACGTACCCTGTACTTGGATGGCGCAATCTCTGACGAAACGTGGTGGGGCGACGAGGTCACGCCGAAGCTGTTTAAGGACGATCTGCTTTCCGGCTCCGGCGACATCACCGTCTGGATCAACAGCCCCGGCGGCGACGTGTTCGCGGCGGCGCAGATTTACAATATGCTCAAAGAGTATCCCGGCAAGGTGACCGTCAAAATCGACGGCATCGCGGCGTCGGCGGCCTCGGTTGTGGCCATGTCAGGTGATCAGGTGCTTATGTCGCCGGTGTCCTGCATGATGATCCACAACCCCGCCACCATCGCCATCGGGGACGGCGACGAGATGCTCCGGGCCAAGGCGATGCTCGACGAGGTCAAGGAGTCCATCATCAACGCCTATGAGGCAAAATCCGGGCAGNAGTGTTCGCGGCGGCGCAGATTTACAATATGCTCAAGGAGTATCCCGGCAAGGTGGCTGTCAAAATCGACGGCATCGCGGCGTCGGCGGCCTCGGTCGTGGCCATGTCGGGCGATCAGGTACTTATGTCGCCGGTGTCCTGCATGATGATACATAACCCCGCCACCGTCGCTATCGGGGACGGCGACGAGATGCTCCGGGCCAAGGCGATGCTGGATGAAGTCAAGGAGTCCATCATCAACGCCTATGAGGCCAAATCCGGGCAGACGCGCATAGTCATTTCCCACATGATGAACGACGAAACGTGGATGAACGCCAAAAAGGCAGTGGAGCTCCGCTTCGCGGACGGCATCCTGTTCTCGGAAAGCGCGCCGCAAGATACGGCGGGCGGCCTGATCTTTTCCCGCATGGTGGTCACCGCGTCGCTCTTAAATAAAATTCCGGCAAGAAAGCCCCGCGTGCCCGCCGACCAGCTGGAACGGCGGCTCAAATTAATCAAACGCTGACAGGAGGAACGAGTATGAGCACAATTTTGGAACTACGCGAGAAGCGCGCCAAGGCATGGGACGCCGCCAAGGCCTTTCTCGACAGCAAGCGCGGCGCGGACGGCATGGTGTCGGCGGAGGACGCCTCCGTTTATGACAAAATGGAGACCGACGTAATCGCGCTGGGCAGGGAGGTCGATCGTCTGGAACGGCAGGAAGCCCTTGACCGGGAGCTGTCCTCACCCACCAGCCAGCCGCTGACGGCAACCCCCGGCGGAGCGGCGGCTTCGTCCGGCAGGACGTCCGCCGAGTATAAAAAGAACTTCTGGGATGCCCTGCGCGGGAAAAAGGTAGCCGAGAACTCCCTGAGCGTCGGCACGGACGCGAACGGCGGGTATCTGGTGCCGGACGAATTCGAGCGCACCCTCATTGAAGCGCTGGAGGAACAGAACATTTTCCGGCAGCTCGCCCGGATTATCCAGACAGCAAGCGGAGACCACATCATTCCGGTGGTGGCGACCAAAGGCACCGCCAGCTGGGTGGAGGAGGAAGGCGAAATTCCCGCCAGCGACAACACATTCGCCCAGATCACGCTCAGCGCGTATAAGCTGGCCACGCTGATCAAAGTCAGTCAGGAGCTGCTCCAAGACTCCGTGTTTCCGCTGGAAAGCTACATCGCAAACGAATTTGCCCGGCGCATCGGGGCCAAAGAGGAAGAAGCGTTCTTCGTGGGCGACGGCGTGAAAAAGCCCACCGGCATCTTCGCCGCGACGGGCGGCGCGCAGGTGGGCAAAACGACTGCTTCCGCGACCGCCATCACGCTAGATGAAATTCTCGATCTGTATTACAGTCTGCGGTCGCCCTACCGCGCGAAAGCGGTGTTCGTCACGAACGACACGACCGTGAAAGCCATCCGGAAGCTGAAGGACGAGAACGGGCAATACCTCTGGCAGCCGGCGATCACCGCGTCCGCGCCGGATACCATTCTGGGCAGGCCGATCTATACTTCCGCTTACGTTCCAGCCATCGCGGCGAACGCGAAAACCGTGGCGTTCGGGGATTTCAGCTATTACTGGATCGCCGACCGGCAGGGCCGCACTTTCCAGCGATTGAATGAAATGTATGCCGTCACCGGTCAGGTAGGCTTTATCGCCACACAGCGCGTGGACGGCAAGCTGATTCTGCCGGAGGCGGTGCAGGTGCTTCAGCAGGCGGCGACATGATATGGCGGATCTGCTTGACCGGGTAAAGAAAAACCTGATTCTGGAGCACGATCAGGACGACGCCCTGCTGGAAAGCTACATCGCCGCCGCGACTTCCTATGCGGAGAAATACCAGCATATGGAGGACGCCTTCTATGCATCCAATCCCATGCCTGCTACCACGGAGCAGGCGGTTGTCATGCTGGCAAGCCATTTTTACGAGAGCCGGGACGGCTCCACCGGCGGCTTCTTCGCAGACAACGTCCCGGCGGCGGGGCAGGTCTGGAACACGGTCAACACGCTCCTGCGCCTCGACCGGGAATGGAAAATTTAAGCGGTTAAGCCTCGGCCACACATTTGACAATTTTCATTGTAGCATGTGCCATCGGATCGACCGTGTAATAAGTCGCTGACTTAAAGTATTTAGCGTTAGTGTCTTTGGGCAGATCTTTCTGCCGGCATGTCTTATATCCAAAAGGTTCAAGAATTGATTTTACCATACGACCAATTGCTTGCTTCGTAAAGTCGTCGTTAAGGTCTATTGAAGGGTTTGTACGACTATTTACAAATTGTTCTACCTTTCCAACACAAGGTGTCAGAGCTGGCTTCCCTGCGGTGGTTGCATCAACCATACTGATAATATTGTCATCATCTGACAAAATGTCAAACACTCTCATTGTATCTGGATTGCCATCATATTTCTTGCAGTTTGGATTTTGAAAAATGAAATCAGCAAAAGTTGCTTTTGGCATGATAAACACTCCTTAATATCATTCAACATTCTATTTTACATATGTATTATAACATATGTAAAATAGAATGTAAATATCCAGTTAAAAAATTGAAAGGCAAAATATGAGTTTCGGCAAAATGAACGCGTTCATCGACATTATCCAGACCGAACAGAGTAAGGACGCCGACGGCTTCGTCACTTCGACCGACACGGTGCTGGCGAGCGTGCGCGCCTACCGGGAAGACCGTCACGGAAATGAACTGTGGGCGAACCGGGCGGCGTGGTCGTCGGCGACCAGCCTGTTCCGTTTCCGCAAAATCCCCGGCGTGGAAATCCGCCCGTCACTTTTCATCACCTGCTCCGGTGAACGGTTCCGCATTCTCAGCGCGGAGGATGTGCGGGGGCGCGGCATGTATATCGAAGTTCTGGCGGAACGGCTGGAGCCGAGCAAGTATTGAAGGGGAAACGAGCCCTCCGAAAAGCCGTATGGCTTTTTGGAGAAAAAGAGAATCCCCGGAACGATGAGCTTTTGCCGTAAGCGACAAAAGCGATAAGTGGAGGGCGATTCGACGTGGCTAAGGTGAATTTTAAGATGCCGGACGATTTTCTTCGGAAAGTCTCCGCGCTCGGCGAGAAAACCGAAGAAATCATTTCCAAAGTGCTGGAAACTGGCGGCGAGGTCGCCCTTGAGAAGGTACGGGATAACCTGCGGGATGTTATCGGGCGAGATACCAAGTTCCCCTCGCGTTCCACCGGGGAACTGGAGGCCGCGCTGGGCCTTTCCCCGGCGAAGATGGATCAGGACGGCAATTTCAACGTGAAAGTAGGCTTTTCGGAGCCGCACCCCGATGGAGAGAGCAACGCAAAAATCGCCAACATCCTGGAATACGGCAAGCACGGACAGCCGCCGAAGCCGTTTCTCAAGCCCGCTAAAACGCAGGCGCGAAAGCCGGGCATCGAGGCGATGAAACAAAAACTGGAGGAGGAAATCGGCGGCCTATGAATATTCTCGGGGAGCTGACCGCTCTGATGGCTGGGCTGGGGCTGGCGGTGGAAACCGGTGTTTTCTCCGGCGAGGCTCCCGCAGAATACATGGTCGTTACGCCGCTGACCGACTCGTTTGAGCTGTTCGGCGACAACCTGCCGGAATTTGAAACGCAGGAGGCGCGGCTGTCCGTTTATTCCCAAAACAACTATCTGGACGTCAAAAACCGGATCGTCCGCGCGCTTCTGGACGCCGGGTTCACCGTCACCGACCGCCGGTATATCGCGCACGAGGACAATACCGGCTACCACCATTACGCCATCGATGTGGCGAAACCGTATGCATTGGAGGAGTGAAGATGGCCACTATCGGCATGGATAAACTGTACTACTCGAAAATCACCGAAGCCGAAAACGGCGAGGAGACCTACGCAACGCCGGTTCAGCTGGCGAAAGCGATCAAGGCCGATCTGACGATCGACCTCGCGGAAGCGACGCTCTACGCCGACGACGGCACGGCTTATGTCGTCAACGGCATGGATAAACTGTACTATTCGAAAATCACCGAAGCCGAAAACGGCGAGGAAGCTTACGCAACGCCGGTTCAGCTGGCGAAAGCGATCAAGGCCGATCTGACGATCGACCTCGCGGAAGCAACGCTCTACGCCGACGACGGCACGGCTTATGTCGTCAAGGAGTTCAAGTCCGGTACGCTCTCCCTGGGCGTGGACGATATCGGCGTGACCGCCGCGCAGGATTTGACGGGAGCCGCCGTGGACGACAACGGCGTGCTGGTTTCCGCCAGCGAAAACGAAGGCTCTGCTGTGGCTGTTGGTTTCCGGGCGCTCAAGCCGAACGGAAAATACCGCTATTTCTGGCTGTACCGCGTCAAATTTGGCATTCCCGACACCAATCTGGAGACCAAGGGCGATTCCATCACATTCCAGACGCCCACCATCGAGGGTACGGTCATGCGCCGGAATAAGGCTGACAGCAAAGGAAAGCACCCATGGAAGGCCGAGGCGACCGAAGGCGACGCCGGTGTGTCGGATACCACGATTTCCGGCTGGTACACGCAGGTTTATGAACCGGTTTATGAAACCACTCCGCCATCCGGCGGATGAAAAGGGGGATGACGTATGGAGAATGAACGCGGCGCGGTAATCGATATCGGCGGTGAGGAATACGAGCTGATCCTCACCACAAAGGCCACCAAGGCCATTGCGGGCCGCTACGGCGGCCTCGAAAACCTGGGCGAAAAACTGATGCGCTCGGAAAACTTTGAATTGGCACTGGATGAGATCGTCTGGCTCCTGACTCTGCTGGCGAACCAGTCCGTCCTGATTTACAACCTGAAACATAAGGACGCGCCGAAGGAACTGCTGACCGAAGAGGAAGTGGAGCTTCTCACCTCGCCCCTGCAGCTGGCTTCCTACAAAAACGCCATCACCGAAGCCATGTTCAAGGGCACCGCCCGGAACGTGGTCAGCGAAGGCGCGGAAAATGCTCTAAAAAACCCGGCAGCCGGGTAAGCGACGAAGAGCTTTTTACCCGGCTGTATTATTACGGAACCGTCCAGATGCGCATGAAGCCGGAGCAGTTCTGGCTCACGCCCATCGGGCTTTTTCTGGATTTATGGGCCTGCCACAAGCAGTT